>NZ_JBEORY010000076.1:0-40209 GCF_040302665.1 Kitasatospora sp. NPDC097691
ACGTCCCCACCCGAACCATGGTCGAACTCCTCTTCGGCCCCGTCTACTACCGCCTCCTGCTCGGAACCGGCCCACTCGACCCGGACGACACCGCCACCCGCATCGACCACCTCCTCAACGGCATCAGACAGCGCTGACCACGGAAACAGGCGGGCGCAGCGAATCCTGCATCAACAGCGGCGCGCCTCGGCCCGACCACCTGCCGCGGATCTGCGTCTTGCGCCCCTGAGCAGTACCGACACACCTCGCCGTCTGATCAGGATCCGAGAACAGGGCCAGAGCCGACAAGGGCCCCGAGGCCTGGCGCCCCTGGGGTCTGCACGGTGACCGGTGGATCACGTCCCGCACGGTGTCCTCGTCCGCCTGCACCAGCTGGGCGATCATCGGCGCCCGGTTGCCGCCGGCCGAGGCCAGCAGCAGCATCGCCCGCCGCTAGCGCACCGAGCTGGTGCTGCCCCCGCCGCACGATCCTCTGTAACTGCTGTGGCTGGTGCCGGCGAAGCAGCCGTTCCCCCGGTTCGTAGCAGCCATCCCTGCCATCGAAACCCGCCCGGAGCCGCGGCTGTCCTTCCAGCGGACGACTCGCTGCCCCTCTCGGGGGTGACCGTCAGACACTGCTTCAGGCCGATTCCCGGCGCCCGCCGGGCAAGGAAGATCGGCCCATGCGACTCAAGACGCTTCGTCCATCCCCGACGCTCGGTGACACCGCGCAGCCGGTCCCCACGTGGGCTATCCGCTCCGCCCAGGTCATACCCCTGGCTGTCCTGCCATCGTGCCTCTGGCGCCTGCCGTTCGCATTCGACTACGAGATGGGCCAGGTCTACGCCGTCCACAAGACGTGGCACTGGTGGGTGATCCTCTACGTCTTCGGCCTCAGCCTTCTCTCCGAGGGGCTCGCCTACCTCTCCTATGGCCTGGTGGCCGGATGGGGCGAAGTGGCTCCTTCCTGGATTCCGATCATCGGCGGCCGACGTATTCCACCGCTCGCAGCGATCGTCCCGGCCACCTTGGGCGGTCTGGCGCTGATCGCGCTGTGGGACCCACTGCCGCTCGCCTTTCTCCACATCGGCGGGGTTCCCCTCGTCGAGTACTCCAACGGCTGGTGGAAGGCCCTCGCGGCAGCGGCCACTCTCCCGCTGATTCTGTGGGGCCCTCTTCTCCTGGCTTTGACGTACGCGTACTACAAGCGCCGTCGGGGCGAGTGACATGTGGTCAACTTGATTGGGTGGAGTCGGTGCGGTTCGCCTGACAACCGGCAGAAGCTGCCGGTAGCCCTGTGCCGTGAGGTATGCGCAGGGCGGCGGTTTGACCGACGCCGAGAGGACCGCGCGGGAGCGGATCCGGCCTCAGGACCTGCAGACCGACATCACGAATTCAAGTTCACCAACTGATCATTTCAGAATGAGGCCACGGCGGTCACTCGTCGTCGAGGTGTTGGAGGATCTGGTCGAAGTCGCCGTCGTCGAGCAGGCCAGTGATTACTTGGGTCATGTTGTCGATGCCGGGGTCCCGGACGATCAAGCCGTCCGAACACCAGAAGTAGCGGCCGCCCAGGGCCTCGCCGCTTCGGGACCACTTCTCCATCAGGCGCTGGACCTCGGCAATGGTGAAGACCGTCGCGCTCCAGCGCGATCCGTCAACCAACCGGACTTCGACATCGACGTTGCATACCGCGTCCAGGTCCTCTCCGGCGCCGGGCAGGAAAGAGGCTTCGAAGCGGTCCGTACAGACCCGGTACCAAGGCCCGTCCCACCGCTGTTCGACGCTCTTGGGAGGCACGCTGTCGGTCATCGCGCGAGTATCCCGAGCCGGTCCCTGGGATCTCAACCGACTTTCCGTGACAAGCTCCTCGGAGTCCACCGAGTCGTGGGCCGACCTTCTGCGTGACTGCCGCCGACGCGGCATGCGCGATCCAGAGCTGGTGGTCGGCGACGGCGCCATGGGCCGGTGGCGAGCACTCGCCGAGGTGTTCCCGGCGGCCACGCCGCAGAGGTGCTGGGTTCACAAAGCCCGCAACGTCACCAACTCCCTGCCCAAGTCCGCACAGCCCGGCGCGACGAAGGCGATGCGGGAGATCTACAACGCGGAGGATCGCACTCACGCCGAGAAGGCGATCGAGGCGTTCGCGAAGACCTACGGCGCCAACTTCCCGAAGGCCGTCGCGAAGATCACCGACGACCGGGACGAACTGCTCGCGTTCTACGATTTCCCGGCCGAGCAGTGGATCCACCTGCGGACGACCAATCCCATCGAGTCGACGTTCTCCACGGTCACGCTCCGCACCAAGGTCACCCGCGGCGCGGGCAGCCCGGCGGCCGCACTGGCGATGGTGTTCAAGCTGGTCGAGTCCGCTCAGGCTCGATGGCGCGCGATCACGGGCGCCCGCCTGGTGTCCCTGGTCCGCGCCGGTGCACGCTTCGAGAACGGCGTCCTGGTCGAACGTGAGGAGCAGGCCGCTTGATCGGCTGAAGGAGCCACCAGCCGACCCGTGACTGAGCTGACCTGTCCCCAGCCGGGGCAACTTTGGGAATGCCGAGAGCTTGGTGCGACTGGACTACCGCGCCCAGCGTCCCATGGCCGGTGCGGTGCCGACCAGGCACTCGATGTCGGTCGGGAAGCCGTCGAGGGCGTAGGCGGTCAGGCGCAGGTGGCCCTCAAGGCAGACCAGGTTGTCCTGGCTCTCGCCGACGAGGATGAGCGGAGGAAATCTCTCGCCTCTGGTGACCGCGTGGGCCGCGTCGGCGAACGGTTCGTTGGGCACGTCGAACGCCCGTAGTCCTGCCTTGATGCGTGCGGCCGCGTCGGTCGGCCGGCGGCTGCCACCCGACAGTTCGACCCAGTAGGAATAGTCGAGGTAGCGCACGCTTGCCGCCTCGTCGGCGGACAGGAGTGCCCTGGTCCACGTGACGTGAGTGGGGAAGTTCTCGAACAGTTCGCGGTTCTCGCCGTACCCGCGCGTCGCAGCGAGCAAAGCGCGACGGGCGAGGTTCGCTTCAGTGTCAGAGAGGTCTGGATGCGTCAGCAACTGCTCGGTCTGCCCGACTGCTGCCAGATGGGACCGGAGGTTCTGGCCGAACCTCCGGCTGGACAGCTCGCCGCTCAGGAAGCAGGCGACCATCTCGTCCTCACTGCTCACACCCAGTACCTGCACGACCGTCAGCATAGGACCGACCCGGTTGGGCGCCGCAGCCTGCTCACACGTCATCTCGTCCACAGGTCTTGACTATTGCTCGAGGCCGGCGTCTGACACCGTCTGGCGAAGGTGCTTCTCGCCGAGCTGCGGGCAGCCAGCCTCTTGGACGTGGACGCTGCGGCGATCGACGGCTCCCACATCAGGGCGCTCGAAGGGGGGATCATGTTGGCCCTTCTCCGGTGGATCGCGATCGTTCCGGCTCCAAGCACCATGTGATCGTCGGCCGGCACGGCACGCCGCCGGCCGTCGCACTGACCGGCGGCAACCGCCGCGACGTCACCCGACTGCGGCCTCTGCTGGACGCGATCCCGCGCATTCGCGGAGCCACTGGTCGCCCGCGCCACCGCCCGCGCCGGCTGTTCGCCGACCGCGGCTACGACTACGACTACGACAAGTACCGCCGACTCCTGTGGAAGCGCGGCATCACGCCGGTCATCGCCCGCCGCGGAGTACCACGGCTCCGGCCCGGGCGCCGTCTGCTGGGTGGTCGAGCACCCGGTCCGCACCCTCCGCTGACGCACGGTCCGACGACGCACGTCCCCGTGTACCCATACACCGGGGCCGGCACCTCATGCGCTGCCATGCCCATTCCGGTGCCGCTCTTGCGATAGCTGCCGGGAAGGCGGAGCGTCGCCAGGCCCACGCTCCGGGCGCGCAGCCTCATGCCGTGGTCGTCGGTCAGGACCCTGGTACCGGAGGCGGGAACGAGTCCGTCCAAGTCGGCGGCGCAGCGCAGGATCTCCGGGTCCGGCTCGGCTCGGCGGCGCCCGGGAGGATCTCTCGTCCACATCACGTTCGCGGTCCCGACCGCTTTCCGGGTCGCGAAGATCCAGTTCGCCCTGGACAGCGGCCACGCCCCCCGACACAGGCCAGCGGGCCGTCTCCTGAGCGCCGGACGCCGCGGAGCAGGGCGCGTTCCCCACGGGCGGCCCTGACAGTCCCTGGACACCCCGGCCAGGAACCCGCGCTCGCGACACGGCAAAGGGGGCGCTGGCGTTCCGGCCGTGGCCGTAGCCGTAGCCGTGGCCGTGCCGAGAATCCGTCACCGGGAACGCCCCGGCTGGGACGGTGTCCGCTGTACAGCCCGGCCGGCCGCGGTCTCCCGAGCAGGGGGTGGTCTGCAGGGCCCCAGCCGCATCGGAGGCCGACCGCGATGACGGGGGCGCGGCTGCCCGGCGGCCCCGACTACGGGGGCCCCGCCGCGCCGGGAACGCCAGACCTGCGAACCGGCGGCAGACAACGCTTTGACCTGCGATTTTGCAGCCGCTGACCGAGAGCTTCCTGTGCGCCATGGATGCCGATCAGCAGGGCCGCGTGGCCGCAGAGCTCCAGCCGGGTGCTTGACCCGCCACACCATGAGGCCGCCTCCGAGGCAATCGGGGGCGGCCTCATGCCGACGGTTCAGCGTCGCGGGGGGATGCTTGCGTAGTAGTAGAGCGTGATGTCATCCGGGTGGTGCGTTCGCTGCTCGCTGCCGTCGACTTCCAACAGCTCCAGGTGGACGGTATCGAGCGGATGCGGAGTGATGATGAAAGGCCCATCGCCGTTCTGAGACCACACGTGATCCCCGAACCCGACCTTGCGGCCGTCCTTCGTGCGGAATTCCGATGCCATGGGCCATTGCTACCACTTCCTGCGCCCGGATGGAACCGGGCATCTCCCCGGCCCGCTTCGCACCGTCGTCATCCAACTACCTGGCAGAGGAACCCACCTGAAGCCACATCAGTTCAGGCAGCCGCCGACCTGATGGCGGGCAGCGGCGTCACCGCACGGAAGCAACAGACCGCACTCACGTCGCCTGTAGGCCGGACACCACCTGGCCAACGACGGGCACCCGCCAGGCGCGGCAGCAGGAGGCCGAACACCGCGGCCGGCCATCCACCAACGAGGACTGCAGCGGCGATCACCATTCCCGCGCCCTCACTACGAACGGGATCCCGACAACTACCTGGCATTCCTCCGCCTCGCCGCAGCCCTCTGCTGCTACGAACCCTTCGTCCGCCTCACCACATAGGACACGGTCTAAACGCTCAACCGTTCCCAAAGAGGCAGCTCCAGGACACCCAGGTCATCCCAGACACAGACCTCCAGGGTCGAGAGGTACCCCCCGAAGGCGAAGATCATCGCCTCCCCGATGTACTCACCGTCGACACCCTGGATACTTCCGTCAGCTACGACCGGACTTCCCTCCACCACCGGCCCAGCCGACACGGCGTCCTGGTCCACTCGCAGATCCACAGTCGGACACCCGCACGTACAGCCAGGCTTCATCCGCACATGGGGTATCTGTGCCCGGTACACCCGGGCCACCTCAGCGTCCCCGGCCAACAGCAACTCCAAGGTCCGACGCACATCCTCGCTGAGTGGTCCCCACACCTCCGGTGCCCTTCTCCTGCTCGCTGGGTATCGGCGTTGCGACGACCCCTGTCCCTTGTCCCACGTGACAGAACAGCCTATTCCCTCCCGCCCCTGGGTCCACATGAAGCGCCTCCACCGGCAAGTACACCCGCACGATCGGACAGCAGCGGTGCCTCGGCGGGTGCTCCCCGACCGCGGCGCCACACTCCCGCTCCCCCAGCCGGTCGCCTGCGCAGAGTGTCACGTGTCCCAGAGTCCGGGCGACCGAAGCGTTTGCGATGACCAGTACCTATCTCAGGGTGTAGTGCTGCGCGGCGTAGATCACCAGACAGGCCGTCCACACGATGCTGAGGCCGACGACGGCCAGGATCTCCTCCGGTCGCAGGTGGCCGTCGTGGTCCTCCTTCGACTTCGAGGCGAAGGCGCTGGTGAGAAGGACGAGCCCGAGCGCTCCGCTCACTCCGAGCGCGGCGCTGAGTCCGACCGCCGCGAGGCCGTTGGTGGACTGACCGCCCTGGTCGGGGGCGGTCAGGACCATGGCAGTGGTCATTCCGGCGCCGAACAGGAGAAGACCGACTCCGCTGTACACGAGTTTCCCGAGCCAGGGACCCGGTTCACGACTGGTGACAACTGCGGTGGCGCCGGCACGGGCGAGGACGCTCTTGGCGGCAACGGCGGTGGCCTCGTCGACGTTGCGAAGCACGATGCGGTCGCGTGCCTCGCGGTCGCGCCCAGCGATCTGCCGGGCCTCCTTGAGATGGAGGCCGGTCACGTCGCTGACGGCCTGTGCGACCGCGCTGCGGTTGCGGCCGACCCGGGTGAGGACAACGTAGTGGTTGGCCTTCTCGGGCCGCGGCGTGGGCGGGCGCGGTGTCTTGGGTGTCGGACCTGCGGCGGGCGGCTTCGGGCGAGCAGGCTTCTTCTTTGCGACGGGTGTCGTCATGGCGAGTGCCTGAGCCACGGTGGGGCGGGCCCTCGCTTCCTTGCGCAGCAACGCGGTGATGAGGGGGTTCAGGTGGCCGGCGTGGGTGGGTGGCGGGGGTTCGTACGCGGCGACGGCGCGTAGTGTTCCGGTGAGGGTGTCGCGCTGGAACGGGGAGTCCCCGCCTTCGGTGGCCCGGTAGAGGGTGACGCCGAGGGAGAACAGGTCGCTGGCCTCGTTGCCCTGCTCGCCGTCGGCACGTTCGGGGGCGATGTAGGCCATCGATCCGATGATGCCGCCGTCCTGGGTGAGTTTGGTGTCGGCGTTGTTGATCGCGATGCCGAAGTCGGTGAGCAGGATGCCGCCGTCTTCGGCGAGCATGATGTTCGCGGGCTTCACGTCTCGGTGGATGATCCCCGCGTTGTGGGCCGCTCCCAGCGCTGCGAGCACGGCCCTGGCGATCTTTGCGGCTTCGTCGACGGGCAGGCGTCCCCGGGTGAGGCGCTCCTCCAGTGTTGTGCCGTTGACCAGTCGCATCACGGTCCAGGGGATCCCGTTCTCGATGACGACGTCAAAGACGGCGACGATGTTGGGATGGTCCCTCAGCCTGGCGCCGTGGCGGGACTCGCGCTCGGCCCGCAGGAGGAGTTCCTGCCAGTACTGGTCAGGTATGCCGGGAGGCCGGAAGACTTCCTTGACAGCGACATCGACGTCCAACTGCTGGTCGCGGGCTTTCCAGACCCGTCCCATCCCACCTGCGCCAAGGAGGGAGAGTAACTGGTAGCGGCCCCCTATCAAGCGCTGTGGTGCGGTCTCCGAGTCCACTGAGCTCCCCCTGCGCTTGATTGACATGGCATCACCCAATGACCCGGAGTGTAACGGGGATCCCGAAAGCAGCCGAGGGCTCGTTCGGACCCGCTGCTTGCCCGCCCGTGACCGCTTCTCGCCGGTTGAGGCGCAGCGCCAAGAGCGCCGTCCGCAACCTTGCAACCCACAAAGCAGCTTGACGACGGCTTTCGGCTGGACGCACCTGGCCTTGTCGCCGACGGGCTCATCCGCGAGCCGGATCCCCGCACGTGGCAGCCCGTGACCTCGGCGGTGGGCGGAACGACCACCAGCACCTGACCTCTGATGCTCGGTCAGTTCTGTCGGGGCAGCTCTCGGCCGCCTCTTCTCCGGCCACCCGTCCGTCCCTAGGGTGTGGGATGTGAGGGATGAACACGGGGGACTGATCGGCGGGCGGTACCGACTGGTGGAGCCGGTCGGTCAGGGCGGCATGGGCCGGGTGTGGCGGGGGCGCGACGAGCGGTTGGAGCGCCAGGTCGCGGTGAAGGAAGTCCTGTTGCCGCCCGGGTTGGACGCCGCCGAGCGGGAGTTGATGCTGCAGCGGATGATGCGGGAGGCGCGGGCGGCGGCCGGGCTGAACCATCCGGGTATCGTCACGGTGCACGACGTGGTGGAGCACGAGGGTGCCCCGGTAATCGTCATGGAGTTGGTGCCGGGCCAGTCGCTCGCGGCGGTGCTCCGGCAGGAGGGGCGACTGCCCGCCGCCCGGGTGGCCGAGATCGGTGCGGCGGTGCTCGACGCGCTGGCGGTCGCGCACGCGGCCCGGGTGGTGCACCGAGACCTGAAGCCGGACAACATCCTGATGGCCGGCCCGCGCGTGGTGCTCACCGACTTCGGTATCGCCAGCGTGGCCGATGCGACGACGGCGCTGACCGGGACGGGCACGGTGCTGGGGACTCCGGCCTACATGGCCCCGGAACAGTTGGAGGGCAGGGGGGTCACGGCCGCCGCCGACCTGTGGTCACTGGGCGCGACGCTGTACGCGGCGGTGGAGGGGCGGCCGCCGTTCTCCGGCGACACGCTGACCGCGCTGTACGTCGCGATTCTGACGCAGGATCCGGCGCCGGCCCGGTACGCGGGGCCGCTGGCGGATGTGCTGACCGCCCTGCTGGTCAAGGACCCGGCCGACCGGGCGAGCCTGGCGCAGGCCACCCGGGCGCTGGCCGACTGCGCGGCGCCGGACGGGCCGGGCCGCGCACCGAGCCCGAAGGCAGCCGACCGCGCGCCGAGCCCGAAAGCCGCCGGCCAGGACCGGGCCCCGAAGGCCGCCGGTCGGAACCGGACGGCCCCCGCCACCGTGCTCGACTCCCCGTCCAACCCGCAGCCGGCCACGGCAGCCGCCACCGCCCCGGCCCCGCCTGACACCCCCGCACAGCCCGCACCCCGCGCACTGGGCCGGCGCACGCTGCTGCTCGCCGGCCTGGGCGCCGTCGCCGCGGCGGCCGTGCCCACCGCCTACTACCTGACCCGCCCGCGCACCGACCCGCACGGCCGGACACCCGCCGCCGCCCCGCCGACCAGCCACACCGCCACCGTCAATCGGGTCGCGTTCAGCCCGGACGGCAAGTCCCTGGCCAGCGCCAGTGACGACCGCACCATCCGACTGTGGGACACCACCACGGCACGCACCACCGCCGTCCTCACCACCTACACGGGCACCGGCACCGAGGCGCTGTCCCTCGAACCGGCCGGCTACGTCACGTCAGCGGCCTTCAGCCCCGACGGCAAGACCCTCGCCAGCAGCAACGACACGGACGTCGTGCAGCTGTGGGACACGGACACCAACCGCACCAGGATCCCGCTCATCGGCCACAAGGACGCGGTCGAGTCGGTGGCGTTCAGTCCGGACGGCAAGATCCTGGTCACCTGCAGCGAGGACCTGACCGCGCGGCTGTGGGACGTCGCCGCCGGCCGCACCACCGCCGTCCTCAGCGCCCCGACAGGGTACGTCCTCGCGGCCGCGTTCAGTCCCGACGGAAAGACTCTCGCGATCTGCAGCCGCAGCCGCATCGTGCGCCTGTGGGACGTCGCCACCGCGCGCATCACCGCCACCCTCACGGGCCACACCGATGAGGTCCAGTCGGTCGCGTTCACCCCCGACGGCAAGACCTTGGTCACCGCGAGCCTGGACCGCACCGTGGTGCTGTGGGACGTGGCCACCGGCCGCAACACGGCCACCCTCACGGGCCACACCGAAGGCATCCTGTCGGTCGTCGTCAGGCCCGACGGCAAGACCCTCGCCACTGCCGGCTACGACCAGACCGTACGCCTGTGGGACATCGCCACCACCCGCAGCACCGCCACGTTCACCGGCCATACCGGCGGCGTGATGTCGGTGGCCTTCAGCCCCGACGGCAAGACCCTTGCGAGCGGCAGCCGGGATCACACCGTGCGCCTGTGGGACGTCGCCACCGGCCGGGGGCAGATCGCGGGACAGCCCGAGGTGAGGGCCACCGGAACACCTTCCCCGCCGACTGCCGGCTGACGGCTCGGCACCGGGGTCCTGCCTCGACCATCGCAGCCGGCAAGTCCACTTGGCGGTGTGCTCACTGTGGACGAACCGGTCTACCCGGCATCGATTTTGGGCTTCGCGGCCTACCGCGTAGCGCCGTGTGAGATGTTCGGGCTCAGGTATGGGGCGGAGTCGGTGACCGTAGCGGGGGTGTCATGGCAGGGCGGGTGGTCGCGGGCCGGTACGAGCTGGTGCGGTTCGTTGGCCGGGGCGGCATGGGCGAGGTCTGGGAAGCCCGCGACCGGGTCATCGAGCGCCGGGTCGCGGTCAAACTGCTTCCCCACACGACGGATGACGCGTCCGGCGCGGAGCTGTTCACCCGGGAGGCCCGCACCGCCGGGGCGCTGAACCACTCCGGCGTGGTGACGGTGTTCGACCTCGGGCAGGACGAGGCGGACGGCTCCCTGTTCCTGGTCATGGAGTTCCTGCAGGGCCGGGACCTGGCCTCCGTCCTGTGCGAGGACGGCCCGCCCCGCATCGACGTCGCACTCGGCTGGGCAGTGCAGACCGCGGCCGCGCTGGCCCGTGCCCACGACGTGGGCGTCATCCACCGGGACCTGAAGCCCGCGAACCTGATGCTTACCACCGACGGGCAGATCAAGATCCTCGACTTCGGGATCGCCCGGTTCATGGAAGCCACCGCCAAGTCGAGCACGGTCATGGGGACGCTGGCGTACATGCCGCCGGAGCGGTTCGACGGACATCCCGGCGACGCCCGCTCGGACCTGTACTCCTTCGGCTGCGTCCTGAACGAACTCCTCACCGGGCAAGCGCCGTTCGACGCCACCGGACCGCTGGGCTTCATGAACGCCCATCTGGGCCGCACTCCGGCACCGCCCAGCCAGGCCCGCTCCGGAGTCTCCGACGACCTCGACGACCTCGTCGCCGCGCTCCTCGCCAAGCGGCCGGACGAGCGGCCCGCCAGCGCCGGGGAAGTCCACGACCGGCTCACCGCCGTCCGTCGCTCCTTGTCCGGGCAGCCCGCCGCACCACCGCACGCCCCGGACCGGATGACCGGCCCCGGAAACACCGTGCCCGACCCCGCGGTTCCCGGCAGCGGTTCCGAGAACCGGTCCAGCCTCCCCGCAGCCTTCGCCCGGGTCGGCGTCCCGCTGAAGGCTCACACCGAGGAAGTCCTCACGGTCGCCTTCTCCCCGGACGGATCCCGGCTCGCCACCGGAAGCGCGGACGAGGACGGGCTGGTGTGGCTGTGGGACCTGCATACGCGCCGCCCGGTCTGCGAACCCCTCGAGACGCACTCCGACCTGGTCTACAGTGCGGCGTTCTCGCCGAACGGATCCCTGCTGGCCACAACCGCCGGTGTATACGGCGAGGTGGTGATGCTGTGGGACCCGCGCACCGGACGCGCGATCGGCGAACTCGTCGACCACTCCGACACAGCCAGCTCAATGGCGTTCTCGCCTGACGGCTCCCTCCTGGCGGTCGGTCTCGAAGACGGGGACGTGTGGCTGTGGGACCCGGTCACCCGGCGGCAGGTCCGCGACCCCTTGACCACACACAGCTCTCATGTCCGGACGGTGGCATTCTCGCCGGACGGCTCCCTCCTCGCCGTCTGCGGCAACGCCGGTGACGGGGTGTGGCTACTGGACCCGATTACCCGGCGCCCGGTCAGCGATCCCCTCACCGACCGGCCCACCGCCGACGAGCCGACAGCGCCCCTACGGACACGACGGTCCCTGCGTGACGTACTCCGCTCATGGGCCTCACCCGCCGAACCACGCGGAGTGACAGGAAAGTACATGGTGACGGCGTTCTCGCCGGACGGCTCCCGGCTGGCGACCGGCGAAACCGGCGGGGTTGTGCGGCTGTGGGACCCGATCACCCGGCACCCGGTCGGCGATCCCATGGTCGGCGGCACCTCCAACATCTTTGCGGTGGCGTTCTCCCCGGACGGATCACTACTGGCATCCGGCGGATCCGACGGTGTTGTGCGGCTGTGGGACCCGACCACCCGCTACCCCCTTGGAGAGTTGCCCGGCGACAGCAGTGCGATGGCGTTCTCTCCGGATGGGTCTCTCCTGGCCGTCGGCACCAAGGATGGCAGCGTGCTGCTGTACTCATGGCTCGCCCAGCACGGACGTGCGTGACCCCTGCTGGATCGCCAGCCTGTGGCGAGCCGCCGGTACAACGTGGGCACGATGGCTGCACCCCAGCCCTGGCAGGGCCGGAGAATACGACGTACTCCGAATACATGCCCGTTACCAGCTGTCCGCGCTGACCTGCGCCCTGATCACCTCGCCCGGACGTGACCGCCACCACGAGGGCGCCGGCCGGTGTTCCCCGTTCCCTGTGGGCATGGGAGCTAGCGCTGGAGGAAGATCCAGATCAGCGTTGCTGCGCCAGCATGGTTACACATCGAGACAGCTTGTTTACTATAAGTAGTTTCCAAGCTGCGCCGAGTGACCTGTCGAGCAGGTTCTCCGATCTCGTTGCGTTCGCTGGAAACCCGTCATCTCTCGCTCCCGCCAATGAGATCGAGATGGCGGGCTTTTCGCTGCCCTCCTGGTGATGACGGCCGCCCGTGGAGCAGGGGTAGCAGTGCCGGCCCGGCGGCCACTCGGAGTTGGCGGATCCCGGGACTGCGGGATAGCGGGATGCGGCAGGGGTCCGGGACTTCGCGGGCCCGGCGCGGTGGCACCGGGCCAGGTTGGGCCTGGTGCGCAGCCCGGCCGGCACATCCGGCTCGGCGGTGGCGGTGTGGTCTCCACGCCGGTGCTTCTCCTTCGGATGCCGAGACGGCAGGGCGGAGCGGGCGGTCTCTCCCCGGGGCCGGATCATGGATGGGGAGAGACCGACCCGACACTCCACTGCTGCTCGGGCGGCACCCGGCCGCGGACTTCGAGGTAGGCGATGTCGGCGTCCTCGACGGCGCGGCCGACCTCCGCCGCCTGCCACATCGTCCGGACGCACCTTCCGCTTGCCATGGACCTGTGTCCTGCTGCCCGAGCAGATCACGAGCGTCGGCGACCCATGCCGCATATCCATACGAACCATGGCAAGCTGGGCGTAAGTGATAGCGCTCTACAGAGGAAAATCACCCATGACTCATGGAGCCCACCCCCATGCTCCTACCGTCCGCGCGAACATCGACCGGGCCCGCAGCTGCGAAGAATGCCGCGGCTGGGGCACTGTGATCACAGCTGAGGGCCGCCACGTGCTGTGCCCCAGGTGTCAGCACCCTGATTAGCGCGTGACCTCCGATCCCTGGCCGACGACCCCCAGGCCGCCTTCGACGAATCCGACCGGCCGGTAGCCGACCCCGTCACCGACGAGTCCCGCTACCTCGACGACGCCGTGCGGACCCGGGAGCTCGGCCTCGGCGCGGTGATCCGTGCCCAGGTGCGGGGACCGATCACCGAACGGCGGCACGCCACGGCCCCGGGCCTGGAAGCCGGGATCGGCACCGGCTCCCCCGCCTGGGCCGCCACCGAAGCCCGTCGATGCGGCACACGCCGCGTGGTAACCGACGGCGCCGCACGCTGTACGACCCGACAGGCCTCCTCGCCCGACTCCTCACCGCCTGCCGGACTCCGCCGGACAACATCATCAGCACGGCGAAACCCGAGATACTCAGGTCGGAGGCGGGGTCGTCATCCGGTAGCTCCCTCCGAGGGAGTGCCGCCATGTGCCTCACGTACCTCATGGGCATGTTCCGTGCTGACCAGCGGGGACGGCTGACCGCACCAGAGAACCTGGGTCCACGTGAAGAGCCTCTGCCACCTCGACATCACCGCCGACGGGCAGAGCGCGCCGGCCGACCTGCCCGACACCTGCGACCGGTGCAAGACGAGGGCGCACCGGCGCCGGAATACGGGCGGCGGTGCCGGCTACGACGGCCAGTGGACGACGCCGTCACGCACCACCAGCGGCTTTGCCTGGCGTGACTCGTGGAACCGGGTCCATCCCAGGTCCACACTGCCGTCGGCACGTCGGTGGCAGTCGCCGGCCCTGGCCGCAAGCCAGCAGAGGAGCCTGCCGGTGACGTCGAACTCGTCGGGGTGAATCTCCTGCCGACTGGTCAGAGCCCACGCACCGCGCCAGGTGTGCTCCCGGCGAAGGAGAACCGAGACAAGCGCGCCGTCCACCTTCCATGCCTCGCCGGCCCGGCCCAGAAGGGGCTGCGGATCGTCCCCCACCACGAGTTCGCCGTCGTCGGTCTCGTCCACGAACGGGAACTCGGTCACGATCCGCAGGACCTCGGGCTTGGGGCCGAGCCCGAGATGCCATCGGAGCTCGGCGAGCTCCTCCCCGGACAACTCGTCGCGCAGGTCCAGCGTGAGCATGAGCTCGAAGATGTCAGCCATAGCCGCACACGCTAGCGCCCGCCCCTGACGGCGGCCCCCTCGCACTCGCAGCACGAGCGGGGGCTCGGCCGGGCGGTGGTCATGGTGACTCGACGAGGAGCCTGACGAGTAACTGCCGGACCGGACACCACGTCGGTGGTCATCGAGTCGACGTGTCCGGCGGCGGCCCGGCTCGTCGGCGCGGGCATGGACGAGGCACCGCCCGGGGGGACGCGCCGGCCGTGTACCCGTGGCGCCGGACACCGTCATACCGGGGTACCACACAGGACTTGACACCCGGGTATGACGGCTTCCGACCCTTCTCGCCCCTACCGTCGCCCCTGTCGAGATCGACGACGAAACCGGACGAGGAGGAACGGCGATGAACAGGCGAGGACGGACCGTAGCGGCGGTGCTGCTGGCGGCGACGGCGACGTTGGGCGTGGTCGGCGCACCGGGCGCGGTGGCGGCGCCGGGGCGGGGCGCCGAGCAGCAGGCCAGGGCCTGGCTGCCGCAGCCCACCGGCCCGTACCCGGTCGGCACGACGTCCCTGCAGCTCACGGACGACGGCCGGGACGACCCCTGGAAGCCCGGGCAGCACCGCAGGCTGATGATCAGCTTCTGGTACCCGACCACCCGGCCCGCCACCGGCGGCGACCGCGCGCCGTACATGGCCCCCGCCGCCGCCGACCACTTCGGCAGTGCCGGCAGCGCCGGCCAGAGCGACTACGGCTTCGAGCCCGGCCGCACCGACTGGGCGGGCGTCCGCACCCACGCCCGCGCCGACGCGCCCGCCCTGCCCGGCGGCAAGCGGCCCGTCGTGCTGTACTCGGCGGGCTTCGGCGACCCGCGCACCTGGGGCACCGGCCTGGTCGAGGACCTCGCCTCGCGCGGCTACGTCGTCGTCACCGTCGACCACCCCTACGACGCCTCCGAGGTCGCCTTCCCCGACGGGGACCTCGCCACCTCCGTCCTGCCCGCGCTGTTCCAGCAGCCCGGCACCGATATCGGCGCCCTCCTGCGCAAGACGCTGCAGACCCGGGTCGACGACACCCGCTTCGTCCTGGACCGGCTCACCGGGCTGCGCCAGGACGGGCAGCTGCCGGCCGGCCTCGCCGCCTCCCTCGACCTCAACCGGATCGGCATGGTCGGCCACTCCGGAGGCGGCTCCACGGCCCTGCAGACCATGCACGACGATCCGCGCCTCAAGGCCGCCGTCGATCTCGACGGCCAGCTGCACTTCCCCGGCCCGGACGGCCGAACCGGCGTCTTCCTGCCCACCGTCGCCCAGGACGGCCTGACCCGGCCCTTCCTGCTCATGGGCACCCAGGACCCCGACTCCGGCAGCTACCACCAGCAGCCCGGCTGGGACGCCCTGTGGCAGCACAGCACCGGCTGGCACGCTGACGTGACCCTCACCGGCTCCCGTCACAGCTCCTACACCGACGCGCAGTCCCTGCTGCCCCAGCTCGCCCGCCAGGGCGCGATCAGCGGAACACAGCTGACCCAGGACGTCGGCGACGTCCGCCCGGACCGCGCGGTGCAGGCCACCCGCTCGTACGTCGCGTCGTTCTTCGACCGCTGGCTGCGCGGCCACGACGACCGCCTCCTGGACGGCCCGTCGCCGAGCTTCCCCGAGATGGTCTACGAGCGGTGACGCGCGACCGGAGCCGTGTGTGACCCGGGCCGCCGGTGCGCAGCGCGGTGGCCCGGGTGCTGGGGGCGAGGGAGTGGAAGCCCGGCCGGCAGGCGGGCTCCGGGACGGTGCCGGAGCTGACGAGCGTCCGATGGGCGGTGGGGCCGGGCGGACCACACCCTGCCCGCCCGGACGCCGCGGCGCACCACCATGATGCCGGGCCGGCACAGGTGGGTGTCGGTCACGGGAGCAAGCCTTCCCGGCGGCGGGGCGCGGGGCGGGAGCGATCGCTCCACCTGAAGCCGCGCGCTGCGGGGGCTGTCGTCGGAGTTGTCGAGGGTCCACGTCCGGATGATCCGGTCGTAGCCCAGGCGGCGTCCGTCCCGGGCGACTGGGTTCGATCGGGGCGGCGGCGAGCCGGAGCAGCCGCACCTGGCCGGTGCGGGTGATGCGGACGAAGTCGAAGCCGGCAGCGGTTGTCCGGGGCCGAGAGCCTGGTCGACGTGGTGCTCGCCGCCGCCGGCCGCTGAACCGAACCGGCCTCGGTGCCGGCCCCCGCAGCCGAGCGCCCCACTGTGCCCGTCAGCGTGGGCGGTGAGGAAGGGACCGTTCGGCGGCGCGAGGAGCACGTGGCCCAGGCGCCGTACCGCAGCGGCACGTCCCGCCAGGCCACCGCGGTGCGGAGCGTTGACACGATCCCGTTCGACGCCCTGCGACGGCACTGCCCGGCCCGACGGCGCCACTCTGCTGTGGCCGGTCGTCCCCGGCGCGTCAGCCGCGCAGCGCGGCCAGGAGCATGTCGGTCAGGCGCTCCAGATAGGCGGGTTCGGCCGTGCCGTCGACGACTGCGAGGTGCCAGTAGAGGGGGCCGGCGAGCAGGTCGAGTGCGATGTCGAAGTCGAGGTCGGCGGGCAGTTCTCCGCGTTCGACGGCCCGTTGGAGCAGGCCGGCGGCCCGGATGCGGCGGGGGTCGCGGACGGCGGTGAGCAGGGCCAGCCCCAGCTCGGGGGTGCGGTGGGCCTCGGCGAGCAGGTCGGGAATGATCTTCGAGGCGAGCGGGTGGCGCAGTACCTCGGCGGTCTCGGTGAGGAAGGCGAGCAGGTCGCCTCGCACGGTCTTGCTGTCGAGCGGGTCGGGCGTGTTCGCGACGACGTCCGCGATCAGGGTCAGCGCCATCTCCTGCTTGGAGGACCAGCGCCGGTAGATGGCCGCCTTTCCCGCGCCGGCGCGCTTGGCGACGGCTTCCAGGGACAGCTTCGCGTAGCCGGCCGTGGCCAGTTCCTCGAAGAAGGCCTGCGAGATCGCCGATGTGACCGAGTCCTGCAGGACCGGGCCGCCGGCGGGTCGGGGCGCCGGGGTGGGGCCGTCCGGAGTGCCTGGGGTGGATGAGCGTGCCATGACCGGGATCCTATCCGAGACGGAACGGTTGCGTCTCGACTCTGCCCGGGCGTAGCGTAAGACGAGACGGAACCGTTCCGTCTCGTGAATGGTCGAGGAGTGCACCATGAAGTTCCTGTTCGACGACGAGTCGTTCTCCTACGAGACGCTGCGGAGCGCCGGCTTCGCCCTCGACGGCGGCGCGGACCTCGGGGAGGTCCTGTCCACCGCCGCCCGGATCGGCGAAGGGGACGAGGACGCCTGGCTGCGCGAGTGGCGGGCCACCGCCGACCGCGTCCACACGATCGGCCGACGCGCCCTGGAGGCCGGTGACCGGATCACCGCCCGCGAGGCCCTGCTGCGCGCCTCGAACTACTACCGCACGGCCGAGTTCTACCGCCGCGACGACCCCGCCCACGACCCGGAGGTCGCACTCCTGTCGGGCGCCTCCCGACAGGCCTTCGCCGACGCCGCGCCGCTGATGGACCATCCGGTGCAGGCGGTCGAGATCCCCTACGAGGGCACCGTGCTGCCCGGGTACCTCTTCCTCGTCGACGACGCGCCCGTCGCCAGGCCCACCATCATCTTCAACAGCGGCTTCGACTCCACCCTGGAGGAGTCCTACTTCGTCATCGCCGCGGCCGCGCTGCGCCGCGGGTACAACGTGCTCGCCTTCGACGGCCCCGGCCAGGGCGCGGCGCTGCGCCGGCAGAAGCTGGTCTTCCGCCTCGACTGGGAGGCCGTCGTCACCCCGGTGATCGACTACGCCCTGACCCACCCGCAGATCGCCCCCGACCAGCTGGTGCTGTTCGGCTACAGCCTCGGCGGCTACCTGGCGGCCCGCGCCGCCGCCCACGACCACCGGATCGCCGCCCTGGTGCTGGACGACGGCCTGTACAGCTACCACGACGCACACCGCGCCATCATGCCGCCGTTCCTGTGGGACTGGCTGACGAGCGGGCGCGACGACCTCGCCGGCCCGGTCCTGGAGCTGATCATGCAGACGAGCACCCAGGTTCGCTGGGCGCTGCGCAACGGCGTGTGGACCTTCGGCGCCACCTCGGTGTGCGACTACATCCGCCGCACCGCCGACTACACCCTCGACGGGATCGCCCACCTCGTCGAGTGCCCGACCCTGATCCTCGACGCCGAGAACGACCAGTTCTTCCGCGGCCAGCCCCAGCGCCTCCAGGCCGCCCTGACCTGCCCGCACACCCTCGTGACCCTGCGCGAGGACGAAGGTGCGGGCGAGCACTGCCACGCGGGCGCGATGGCCCGCTTCCACCAGGTGACGTTCGAGTGGCTCGGCACCGCCCTGACCGGCTCGTCCCCTGCTGCCTGACCGTCGGCCACCGGCCCCGGGCACCACGGCCGGTGACGGCAGCCCCGGCCCTGCTCGCCCGGGCGGGCCCGGCCGGTCGGTGGCACGACGACTGCCGACCGCCGGCGGTCGGACCGGGCGGTCGGCACGGTGTGGGTGTCGTCAGAGCGCCGCGAGCGCGATCGGAGCGACCTTCGTGATGACGCCCAGGGCGTCGTCCCAGAAGGAGTCGGCCTCGACGCCGACGGCGGAGCCGAGCGAGCCTGAGGGGGTGCCGGCGCGGTGTACCGGCGGAGCCAGCTTGGGGAGCTGCGGGGCGGGGGACCACTCGTGGCGCTCCTCGCGGACATCTTCATTGATCATTTCCGCTCATCCTTTCTCGGGTGTCGGTGGCACGGGCAGTCCTGGTCAGAGGAAGGATTCGGGGAGGGCGAAGCCGTCCGTGACCATGGGTTTCAGGTCGTCCCAGAGGGAGTCGGCCTCGACGCCGACGGCGGAGCCGAGCGAGCCTGAGGGGGTGCCGGCGCGGTGTACCGGCGGAGCCAGCTTGGGGAGCTGCGGGGCGGGGGACCACTCGTGGCGCTCCTCGCGGGCATCTTCATTGATCATTTCCGCTCATCCCTTTCGGTGCGGTGTCAGCGGCGGCCGCCGATGCCAGGGGGTGGTGGCGGCAGGCAGCCGGGGGTGGGGGCGCTGCCGCAGGCCCAGGGGGCCGGGTCCGCGAAGCTGGGGCCGTACAAGCCGCCGGGGCCGTCCATGATTGCCGTGGGCGGGTTGGTGGTGGGAGGTGCGTCGGTCGTCCCGGTGTCCGGGCCCGCGCCCGCCTCGGCTTCGGCGATGGCGGCGACGACCGGCGGAACGCGGGGGGCGAGGCCGACCATCACGTTGGCGCGCGGCATGGCCGCGTTCGTGCGGTCGTTCACGCTGGGGACCACCTTCATCACCTTCAGGCAGGCGTCGTAGCCCTGACTGCGGTCGATCGGTCGTACCTGGGGTGGCTGCTGGTCCATGGTTCTGCCTCTCCTGCTCGGCCTTCCAGTGGCCGGTCCCGGTGGACGCGTCACCGGACGGGTGCCGACGGCAGAGGGCTCGGGTTCTGCCGTCGGCGTGGGTGCCTCGTCAGATGAACTTCGAAGCGGTGCTCAGCACGGTGCCCAGGAGGTTCCCCCAGTCGAAGTTGGCTTCAACGCCCTGTGCGCCGCCCAGGGTGCCGCCGGTGGTGCCGTTGCGGTCGACCGGCGGTGCCAGTTTCGGGAGCTGCGGGGCGGGGGACCACTCGTGGCGCTCCTCGCGGACTTCTTCGTTGATCATTTCCGGTCATCCCTTCTTCTCTTGCCTACGTGTGTGCCTACTCGCGTTCCGGTTCGTTCGTTCGTTCGAGTCCGGACCGTCACAGGGCCGCGTAGCACATGCTCCGGGCCGAACCGGACAGCCCGGCGCACGCCGACCGGGACGCCTCGACGCCCGGACCACCGGGCAGGCGGCCGGCTTCGCCCTGCTCGTCCCGCCGGACCGGCGGGGCCAGCACGGGCAGGTAGCGGTCGGGCTTGCGGAGCGTTGCGAGGGTCTTCATGATCCGCCTCCTCCTGGTGGGTGCCGCAGGCTCAGGACTCGATGAACTGGTGGGCCGGTGCCAGAGTGACGGGGAACTCGTCACTGACGTCGATCGTGAACAGCATGTTCACCCGTGCGTGCCGCTCGTCCTCCGGGTCGAAGAAGCTCACCCGCACGTCCTGGCAGTCCGAGCCCATGCGGCAGTACGGGCTCTTCGTGACGGAGATGCTGTCGATGCAGTACAGGCTGGGCTTGTCCCGCGCCGTGGTGCTGGGGATGTCCTGACCGAGGAGCATGGCCCGGCTGATGGCCTGGGCGACCGAGAACGCGTTCGTCCCGGCGGCGTTCAGTGCCCGGTCGGCGGAGGTCTGCCCGAGGTTGCGGAACTGGTAGTAGACCTTGTCGAGGAACGCGGTCATGGTCTTCTGAATGTAGACCTTGTCGATCGTCACGCCCTGCTGGTCGGCCTCCTCCTTGACGGCGTTCACCACGGCGTCCACCAGTTGCTTCTCGTACCAGATGTAGACGCCGCGGCTCTTGACCTCGACGACGGGCACGACCTGCCCGGAGAACAGCCGGACGGTCCGGTCGGTCAGTCGGCCGGGTACCGAGATCCGGGAGATGTAGCCGTCGGCGGTGGCCAACAAGTGCTGGCCGAGGTAGGCGTCGCGGAACGACCGGTAGACCATGGACACCGGAGGCACGGGTCCGTCGAGCGACATCAGCACGTCCGTGAGCTTGGCGGGATCGGCCAACAGCGCCTGCGCCTGGGCCCGGTACTTGACGGGATCGTCGAGCTCCTGCAACTGCTCCGGTGTGCGGCCGGTCCTGAGCAAGGTGTCCAGGGGCGGTGTGTTGGGCCAGTCCATGCCGACCGGGAGCTCGGCCTCCATCGCGTAGACCGGGGTGCTCTCCAGGTTCAGCGTCCAGGTGACCTTGTCGGACGCCCACGGGTTGACCGTCAGGTAGTCGTGCAGTTGCTTGGCGTCGTACGGGTTGGCCGGCGATTCGGGCACCGAGCCTCCGGCCTCCTTGCCCTGGACGGGGTCCATCAGCTGGCGGAAGCTGTCCCGGCGGGCCTCGGTCCGGAAGTCCACGCCGACCTGGCCGATCGCGAACACCAGCGGCCGGTCGTTGGTGGAGGCGCAGGACGGCCGGACCCCGCCCTGACAGGCGCAGGGGGCCGCGGACGGCTGGCCGTGGTCGGGCCGGGAGACGACCGGTGCGGGTGCGGCGGCCGCCGGTGCCACGGCGGTCGGCGCGGTGGGTACGGCCGCCGCCGGGGCGAAGCCTGATGCGGTGGCGCCGGTGGGGGCGGGCTGAGCCGGGACCGGCTCGGGCGGCGGGACGGGGACGGGGCTCACGGGCGCCGCGCCCGGAGCGGCCGCAGCCGCCACGCCGGCGGCCGCTCCGGCGCCGGCTCCGGCCGGTGCGACGGCCGGCGCAACAGCCGGAGCAACTGCCGGGACAATGACTTGCGCGACGGCTTCGGACGGTGCGCTCTGCGCGATCGGTGCCGCCTGTGTGGTGACGGCGGGAACACTCTCGGTGTCCATCGTGCTGGCTCCCTCGTGCGAGTCGGAAGGGAAGGTCCCGAGCGACGAGGGTGCGCCGATCGCGGCGGCCCCGGCCTCGGGGGAGGGGATGGTGCGGACGCCGTCCGCCGTGGCCCCGGCGACCGACCGACGGTCCGTCAGGTCTTCTCGGGTGATCAGCTCGTACGCCCGGGCCGCGTTCAGGTGCCCGACCAGTAGGCGCCGGCACTCGGGCGCCTCGGCGGGCGCGCAGGGCGCGCCGGCCGCGCCCTGCAGAATCGCCCGACCGGCGGCCTGCGGGTCGGCGCGGTGTCCCGCGCGCACCTGCGCGCCGACCAGCAGGGCGGCAACCCCGGACACCAGTGGTGTGGCGAAGCTGCTTCCGGTGAGGGCCATGCGCCCCCCGCCCGGTGCGGCGCCCTCGATGCCCTGCCCGGGCGCGAGGACGCCGTTGGCCGCGTACGCGGAGCCCCAGTTGCTCGACTCCAGCGGTTCGCCGCCGGGCCCGGCCGCGCCGACGGCGAGCACCGTCGGGACGGCGGCCGGCACCTGTTCGCAGTCGCAGCCGTCGTTGCCGACGGCCGCGACCACCAGGACGCCGCTCTCGTCGCACAGTCGCAGCGCCCGCTCCAGCATCTCGTCCGCCTGGGCGTCCCGACTGGGCTCGCCGCCACTGATGTTGACGATGTGCGCGCCCTCCTGGACGGCGCGCTCGACGGCCCGCGCCAGGTCGAGCTGGGGCACCCGGCCCTCGCCCGCGTCGGTGAACACCGGGAGGATCAGGCCGCGGCACCGCGGCGCGAGACCGGTCACCGGGCTGCCGGGCGGCCGGCCGAAGAGCAGGCTCGCGACATGGGTACCGTGCAGGGACATCCGGCCGCCGCCGGCCGGCTCGGTGACGAGCGTGTCGAGCCGGGTGAGGTCCGCCCCGTCGAAGCAGGGGTGCGACAGGTCGACAGGGCCGTCCAGGACCGCGATGCACACGGCCGGGTCGCCCAGGAGTTCCTCCTCCGGGGCGCGGATGCCGCGAAGCACCGCTCTGGCCTCCATGTGGCATCGCCCTTCTCGGGTGGTCGAGGCCCTTCCCGGCAGCCGGGCCGGCGTGCTGCGAAGCCCGCAGCAACTGCTGAAAGTCAACGAGCCCGGGCGTGCGGCGGGCGTGCTCCGGCGCGTCACGGTGGTGGGCCGGCCGCCGTCACGGCACCGTCCTGCCGGCGTTGCGATCGGCACGGCGAGGAGGTGTACTCGTCGCCCCGGGCGGCCACCCGGTCCGGCATCGTCGTGACGGTCTGTGATCCGTCGCGGTGACGCCACCCGTCGGAGTCGAGCCGTTTCGTACCGTCAACGCCCGTGCGATGGTGGGGTGCTGGGCGGCCCCGGGCCGTCCACCGGCGGGTTCGTGACGCTCGGCGACAAGCGACCGGCACGCCCGGACGACGGACGCGGGATGCTTCCGCAACGTCCCTGCGGCGGTGGGAAAGCACTCGCACGACGCAAAGTGCGTTGTCGAACGAACGCGCTGGTCACGCGGCGCGCTCGGGTCCGCAGCGACTCTGAGGGGGTGCGAGGAACGGACCGTCGCGGCAGAGTAGGGGTTGTGTTCGCGGATGGTCCGGGCGTCGAACTGCTGCGGGGCTTCGAGGCCACCGACGCAGGAGGCCGTCTCCTCCTTCCGGTGAGTGCTCAGCACCTGGTGGCGTTCCTGGCCCTGCACGACGACGGTGTCCAGCGCAGCGCCGTGGCCGAGCAGCTCTGGCCGGATTCCACCCAGTGCCGCGCGGCGGCGAACCTGCGTGCCGCGCTGTACCATGCGCGGCACGAGGGTTCGGCGATCCCGATCGAGACCGCCGGGCGGTGGCTTCGCCTCTCGCCCGCCGTCCGGGTGGACCTGCGCGCGGCGCGCCGCAGCGCACGACAAGTGGTGGCCGGGCTCAGCCAGGTGCCGGCCAGCTGCGACGAACTGGTGGACGACCTCGCCGCCGAGCTGCTGCCGGGCTGGGAGGAGGAGTGGCTCAGCCTGGAGCGCGAGCGCTGGGATCAGCTGAGGCTGTACGCACTGGAGAGTCTCGCCCGCCAACTGTGCTCCATCGAGAGCTACTTGGCCGCGCTCCAGACCGCGCTCGCGGCGATCGCGATCGACCCCGTGCGCGAGACGGCGCACCGGATCGTGGTCGAGGTGCACCTTGCCGAGGGCAACATCGCCAGCGCACTGCGCTCCTACCAGCAGTACCGGTCGTTCCTCCAGCGGGAGCTCAACGTCGCTCCCTCGCCGAAGATGACCGGCCTGGTGCGCAACCTGCTGCGGATGTGACGGCACGTCGGCACTGCCCCCACCGTGAGCCCGGTGACGATCGGGGTCGTGACGATCAGTGGAGCGGCAATCGCGCCATCGTGGCGCGGTCGCTGCGCGGGAGGGGAGAGGCATGGCCGGGGAAGTGACGGTGGAGAGACGGCCCGGAGTTCGTGAGACCGCCACGACGGCAAGGCGCACGGCCGCATCGGCTGCCGTTCTACTACTCCGGTGCGACTTGGCGATCTATGTGTCTGAGGGGACGGAAAGTCGCCGCCGGTAGTGGCTGCGACCTGCCGAAGCTTGGTGGCTTCTGCGCCTGCTCGACCGCCAGGTGGATCTTGGTGGTCAGTCCACCCCGAGAGCGTCCGAGTCCGTGGTCGCCGGGCTCGATGAGGACGCCGCCGGGCGGCTCGACCTGCAGATCCCCCTTTTGCGCACGCCGGCCGCGTGCTGGTGGGCGCGGGCGATCGTGGAGTCGACGGAGATGTCCCAGGCGATCAGGCCCTTCGCATCAGCCCGGGCCTGGAGCTGCTCAAAATCCGGTGCCACGTGCCATCACGCTGCCAGCGGCGGAACAGCCCGTACACCGTCTCCCACGGCCCGTACCGCCCCGGCAGATCACGCCACGGGACTCCGGTCCGCGTGCGGAACCGTATCCCGTTGATCAACTGCCGCTTCGAATGCAGCGACGGCCGACCGGACTTGATGCCTTTGGGCAGCAACGGTTCCAGTACCGCCCACTGGGCATCTGCCAGATCTCCCCGAGCCACGGATCAAGATCATCGCATGACCCTGATCCACCCCTGAAAGAAACCCCAGGTGTCCTGTCCGTATCAGGGATGACTCCGGGATCTCTCGGGGCTGGTCCCTGATGGCTGGTCAGTCGGCCTCCGGCAGGCTCAGGGCATGACTTCCGAAACCATGCCGACCGACCGTGCGACCGCCACCGCGAAGGGCCGCAGGAGGCGGTTGCCGCTTGCGGGGCTGGCCTGCATGGCCTTGACCGCAGTGGTCCTGAGCGCCGCTGCTCCCGCTCTCGCCGCGCCGGCCGGGCGCCCCGCAGCCGTCGTGGCGGCCCGCGAGGTGTCTCTGCCCAAGCTGAACGTGGCTGCGCTCCAGGCGGCGGCCGCAAGTGCCCCTGCCACCACGACGGCGATGCTGGCCCGGGTCAGCGGGCCGGCCGGGCACTGGACGGGAACGTCCGGTGTCGCCGATGTGACGACGCGGGAGGCCGTCCCGGTGGACGGCCGGTTCCGGCTCGGCAGCGTCACCAAGATGTTCATCGGGACCGTGGTGCTGCAGCTGGCCGCGGAGGACCGGATCGAGCTCGACCGTCCCGTCCAGAAGTACCTGCCGGACGTGCTGCCCGCCGACTACCCGCCGATCTCCGTGCGCCAACTGCTCGACTACACCAGCGGCCTGCCCGAGCTGACGGCCGGTGACCTGCCGACCGACCCGCAAGGGATCGTCGACCACCGGCTCGACGATCACTCCTTCGGCGAGTTGGTCGCCATGGCGGTCAAACATCCCCGGCTCTTCGACCAGCCCGGCACCATGCAGAGCTACGGGGCCACCGGCTACTACGTCGCCGCGATGCTCGTGGAGCAGCTGACCGGCCGGAGCTACCAGCAGGAGATCACCGACCGAATCCTGCTGCCACTGGATCTCCGGCACACCACCGCGCCCGAGACCGACCCGACCATCCCCGGTCCGCACGCCCACGGCTACATCGACGTCTCCCCCGCACATGACAAGAGCGGGCTGGTCGACATCACCGAGCAGAACCCGGGCGCCGGAGGCATGATCTCCACGACGGCCGACCTGGACCGATTCCTGACAGCGCTCTTCCGGGGCCGCCTCCTGCCGCCCGCGCAGCTCGACGCGATGTTCACCGTCCCCGACGTCCCCTACCTGGGTGGCAGTGACCAGGACCCGGGCCACGGCCGGGCCTTCTACGGTGCGGGCCCGATGCGTGTCACCCTCCCCGACGGCGTGACCGTGTGGGGCAAGACCGGCAGTACGTTCGGCTACACCGATGGCATGTTCGCCACCCGTGATCTGAAGCGCCGGCTCGTCTACTCCTTCAATCCCGTCACCGGCGGCGGCAACGACCGCCGCCTCGTCAACCAGATCATCTCGGCGGCCTTCAACTCCTGAGCAGACACGGAGGTAACCACCCACCAGTGAGCTGCCCCGACTTCCGTGGATCCCGCGCCCATCTGCTCGGGTTGCTGTCCGGGACCGAGCGGAGCGACGAGCCGCCCTGTCCCTCGTACTTCGCGGACCTGATCACGGCCGCGCACGTGGTCAGGCTCAGCTGGCCGCTCGGCGCCCACCTGCTGCCCTCGGCCCGCCTTCAAGTACTCCTCGACACCCACGCCGCCCCGCTGGCGGCCCTGGTCCGGCGGCAAACCGCCGAACCCCGCCCCAGGCGCACCGGCGCCCGGGCGGCGCCCGCCGACTCCACGCAGTGCGCGGCACTGTGGTCCGGTCGAGGACATCGCGCTCCAGCCGGGAGTCGGCGGCTGACACCTGCTCGGGGGCACAGCCGGCGCGTGTGAGGAGCTGGGTCAGCAGGGTGCGGCCGTGGCCGTGCGACGCGGGAAGGTGGTGACCGCGCGGCGCTGCGGGCGGTCAGGCAACGCGTTGCTCGCCGCCGGTCTTTGGGGCGGTCTCGATGCCGCGCTCGGCCTTGATGTCGTCCCAGGTGCGGCAGCCGTTCAGGTCGACGCCGCGGTCGGCCAGGTCGAGCAGGACGTAGGCCAGGGTCGGGTCCTCCAGCGCCGCGTCCCGGGCCGTGGCGCGTAGCCCTTCGGCCTCGGTGGGGTCGAACACCATCCGCATCGCGTCCTCCTGGTGCCGGTGTGCAGGTTCTCAGAGTAGGACGTTCCTGCCGTCTCCTGTGGGGGTGTTGGCGATCCGGGTGGCGCCAGGATGTCCGGCCGACCGTACGGGCACATGGTGAGTGCTTCCAGGCCGCGAAGGGGCGAGTGCGGCCTGGACCAGTACGAGGTCCGTTGCCACACCGGCTGGATGCGGCACATCACCCTCGCGAAGCTCGCCTCCCACGGCCGGCACCCGCCACGGTGCTCGCCCCGCGATCACGCCTTGAACTGGTCCACCTGGCGCCGACAACGCCGGGCGGTCGCCCACCGCTGTCACTTCCGATGCCGGCTGCACGGGTTGGGGGCGGTCCCCTGGGGAACCGTCCCTGACAGGACATCAGCCCGCTGCACTCACCGCGCGCAGGCTCTGAGCAGGCAAAACGTCGAAGCCCTGTCGGAGCACTGGATGATCAATTCCAAGGGATGCCTGCGGAGGGTGTGAAGTGGGCGGCGGCCGAAGACACCGCGAGACGGTCAGGCGCCGGGCTGCCGGCCATGGTCGTCGAGGTGAGGTGGCAGCGGGGGTCAGGCATCAGGGTCGACTTCGGGGTGCGTGAACCGCACGGGCTTGCCCAGCGACCGGGCGTAGGCGATTTCGGCTCGGGTGCTGTCTCCGATGTAGTCGCCGACCACGAGCACCTCATCAGCGAGCCGGATCTTCGCCCGGTGCAGATTGTCGAGTCGAACCTTCAGCGCCCCGGCCTCGACAGAATCGGACCAAAGTTCGTGCGGCGACTTCATGTCACAGCCCGGTTTGACGACAATCTTTCCGGCTGCGGTCTCCCGCAGATCGGCCTCGGCCATCTCGGCCATGAAGCGGGTGGAGCCGCAGATCACGACGATACGTGGGAGACTCAACAGCCTCTTCGCGTCGGCGAGCTTCTCCTCGGGGGTGAGCAGTTGCGGGTATGACACTGGTTCCTCCTGGTGGTGTGGTCCAAGGGGTGCCTGCGGAGACGAGAACGAGGGTGTCCAAGATCGTCGTCCCCGCCGGTGTGACGCGCCGCCCGGAACCGGCCCGGGCGGCGCGCAGTCGTCGGCTCGCCAGGGGGCGCGTCCGACCTCGCCGTCCTGGGCCCGTCTGGCGCGGTGGATGCCCCGCCTCGCGAGGTCCTTGACGCCGTGGGGGACGTCGCTCTCGCGCGTCGGGAAGGCGCTGAGCAGGTCGACCTTGCGGGCTTGGGCGGTGTCGCTGTGCATGGCGCGCAGCCGCAGGTCGAAGCAGGGCTCGTAGATCCGGCTCGCGGGCTTCTAGCGCGCGTGCCGGCGACGGAGGCGGTTGTGCGCCCACCAGACGGCTGTCGCCTCCGCCCAGGCCAGCAGTACGACGAGCAGGAGGAACATGCCCCGGCCGACCGCACCTCCGACGCCCAGGACGACCAGTGGCACCACCGACGGCAGTGCCACCAGACCGAGGCCGATCGTGGGCAGCGCGTGCGAGGTGTCGAGCGGATCGCTGCCCCAGGGATCCACGGCGGTCAGGAGGGCCATGGCCATGACCAGTGCCCCGTAACCGACGAGTCCCCGTCGGCCCGTCCTGCCCGTCCGTCGGTCGTTCAGCTGTGGATCCACGCCTTCCATGAGGAGCGAGCGTAGCGGCTCGCATGATCGACCGGAAAGGCCGTGGCAGGGTGGTGTTGCGGGGTGCCGGGCTCTGGGCCAAGTAATGGCGCGGGCGGCTCTCGGACGCGGCTTCAGCGCATTGTCCGGGGCGCCGGAGCGTCACCATGGAGAGGTGGACGGACACCCGATCGACGTTGCGGGCGTCCTGGACGTCGGACCGACGCCCCGGACGGCGCTCGCCTGGTTGCCGCCGGCGGAACTGTGGCAGGCCGTCCAGCTGATCCGGGAGGAGTACGACCCGCAGATCCGCCGCTGGCCGCCGCACGTCAATGTGCTGTTCGGTTTCGTGGCGGAGTCGGATTTCGGGCCCGCGCTCCCGCTGCTCGGCGCCGCCGCGACCGAGCACGCCCCGTTCACCGCGCGTCTGCACGGAGTGCGCCACTTCCCCCACCGCCACGACTCCACCGTCTGGCTCGACCCGGCGGATGCTGGCCCCGGCCCGTGGCAGGCGCTCCACGGCTCGCTGGTGGAACGGTTCCCCCGCTGTCGGGGTCGGGCGGACGACTTCACACCCCACCTGTCCCTCGGGCGGACCCGGGACCCGCGCCGGCTCGCGCCCCGACTGGCCGCCCGCCTGGGCACCACCTCGGCGCGGGTCACCGAACTCACCCTTCTCTCCCGCCGGGGCGACGGCCCGATGCGGGCCCGGTTCACGGTCGAACTGGGCACGGGCGAGGTCCGGCAGCTGCCGATGCTGCCGGACCCCGGGCCCGCGTGACCGTGGGTGCGGGTCGTGGCCGCGGCCCGGTCCGCGTCCACGACCCGCACCCACCGCACACCTGCTGACCGGCGCGCTGCCGTTCACCGTGAAGCCATCAGCCGGACTGTTCGGCGGTCCTCTCCAGGGCGGTCGCGAAGTCCGCGGCCCATCGGTTGACGGTGTCGGGGTGGAAGAGGTCGGTGTCGTACTCGAACCAGAGGCGGATGCCCTGTGGTCCCGGTTCGGCGCGGATGTAGAGGTCGGTCCGGGCCACGCCGGCGCTGACCAGTCCGCGCACGGTGGTGTCGACACCGGGGAGTCCGACGTGCGGCAGGTCGGTGTCGGCCACGGTCAGCATCACCGCGTCGAGCGGGCGCCCGTCCTCGTCCGGGTCGGCGTCCCGGGCGATGGCCGGGATCACCTCGTCCCAGGCCAGTGCCTGGTGTTCGAGCGCGCGGAACAGCGACCGCGTGGTACGGGCGAGTGCCGTGTCGAAGGCGGTCCGCGGGTCGGTCGCCAGTCGGAGCGGTACCGGTCCGCCGAACATGCCGACGGTGCCGAAGTGCTCCGGATGCGGACGGTTGGCGCTGGAGAGCGCGAGGACCAGGTCCGGCTGCCCGCAGAGCCCGCCGAGCCAGCGGGCGCACACGGTGGCCAGCAGGGCGGCCAGGGTGCTGCCCTGCTCGGCGGCACGCCGGCGGAGCCGGTCGGTCGGGCCGGCCGGCAGGGTGGCGCCGACCAGCGCCCCGCGCCCGGAGGGTTCGGCGGGGCGCGGGAGGTCGCAGGGCAGCCGGGGGCCGCTGGGCTTCCCGTCGAGCTCGTGCCGCCAGAACCGTTCCAGCTCGGCACGGGCCGCGCCGGAGGTCTGCCGGGTTCTCCAGGCCACGTGGTCGCGGTACTGGCTGGACGGACCGGGCGGCGCGGGTTCGGCCGTGCGGATCACCTCGTAGAGCGCGGGGAGCTCGGCCAGCAGCAGTCCCATGGACCAGCCGTCGACGATCAGGTGATGGAACGTCAGGACGAGCGTCCAGGAGTCCTCGCCGAGGTGGGCGAGCCCGGCCCGCCACAGCGGCGCCCGGTCCGGAGCGAACGGCAGGTCGGCCAGGCTCCGGCACCAGGCGTCCACCTCCGGCGGCCCGACCGACTCCACGCGCAGCTCCGGCCGGACCTCGGCCAGGATCTGCTGCCGGGGCCCGTCGGGGGTCGACGTGATCCGGCTGCGCAGGGCGTCGTGCCGCCGGGCGAGCAGCCCGAGGGCGCCGGCCAGGGCCTGCGGATCGAGCTCACCGGTCAGGTCGAGGCGGACGCTCGCATTGCAGACCTCCGGCCGTGGATGCCGCAGGTGCCGCCGCCACATCCGCAGCTGCACACCGGCGAGTTCGGCGTCGTGCTCGATGCCGGCTTCGGCGTCGTGCTCGATGCCGGCTTCGGCGTCGTGCTCGATGCCGGGTCCGGCGTCGGGCTGGGCATCGTCCCCGGCAGGAGGCGGCAGGGCGTCGTCCCCGGCGGCAGGCGGCAGGGCGTCGTCCCCGGCGGCAGGCGGCAGGCGGCGGGCGAGGGCCCGGACGGTCGGCTGCCGGAGGAATCCGGAGAGCGAGCAGTCCAGCCCGAGTTCGTCCCGGATCCGGCCGAGCAGCCGGACGGCACTCAGCGAGTGGCCGCCGACCGAGAAGTAGGACCGGTCCACCGGCACGGAGGCGACGCCCAGCTGCTCGCACCAGATCCGGTGCACGGCGTGTTCGGCGGCGGTCAGCGGCTCGGCACCGTCCTCGGCCGCGGTCCAGTCGGGCTCCGGCAGGGCGGATCGGTCGTGCTTGCCGGCGGCGGTGAGCGGCAGCCGGTCCAGCCGGACCCACGCGCTGGGGACGAACTGGGCCGGCAGCCGGGCGGCCAGCCCCGCGACGACCTCCGCCAGGTCGGTGCCCGGGACGAGCGACAGATAGCCGACCAGCCGCGGCCCGCCGTCGGGGCCGGTACGGACCAGCACCTCGGCGTCGCGCACCGACGGCAGGGCGAGCAGCGCCCGGACGGTCTCGGCCGGCTCGATCCGGACCCCGCGGATCTTCACCTGGTCATCGCACCGGCCGAGGTACTGCAGCTCGCCGGTGGCGCTCCAGCGTCCCAGGTCCCCCGTCCGGTAGAGCCGGGCACCCGGTGCGAACGGGTCGGCGACGAAGGCGGCCGAAGTCTGCTGCGGCCGGTCGAGGTACCCCAGCGCCGGGGCGGCGCCGCCCGCGTGGATCTCCCCCACCGCACCGAGTGGGACCCGCCGTCCGGCGTCGTCGAGCAGCCGTACCACGACCCCCGCCACCGGCCGTCCGATGGCCGGGACGTCGTCGAGCGGGTCCACCCGGTGGGAGGTCACCATCATCGACGCCTCGGTCGGGCCGTAGTCGTTGTAGAGGGTGCAGTGCGGGTGTGCGGCCAGGAAGCGGCGCAGGGCGGGGGTGGGCAGCAGTCGTTCGCCGACCGAGACCAGCTCGCGCAGGCCGGGCAGTTCGGGGTCGGCCTCCATCAGGTGTGCGAGGGCGCTCGCGGTGAGGCAGAGCCGCTGGACGCCGTTCTCGCGTACGGCGGCGGCCAGCGCGTGGGCGTCGTACCGCACCTCCTCGGGCAGCAGGACCAGGGCCGCGCCCGAACCGAGCGTGGTGAAGATCTCGAAGAGGCTGAGGTCGAAGCCGGCTGAGGCCCACTGAAGGGTCCGCAGCCGTGGACGGGCCCGGCGGAACCAGCGGAACAGGTTGACCGGCCCCCGGTGCGGCAGGATCACGGCCTTGGCCCGTCCGGTCGATCCGGAGGTGTACAGGCAGAGCGCCGGGTCGGCCGGGCTGCCGCCTACCGGGGCCGGGCCGCTCGGTGCGGCGGGGTCGCCGGGTGCGGCAGGGCCGGCGTCCAGGTCGAGCACCCGCAGCCCGGGTACGGTGGCGCGCAGCCCCACCGGTTCCGCCGCGGCCGTGGTGACCAGCAGTACCGCCCCGCTGTCCGCGAGCAGCTGCGCCAGCCGGGCGGCGGGCTGGGCGGGATCCAGCGGCAGCAGGATGCCGCCGGCCTTCAGCACCGCGAGCACCGCCTCCACCGCCGGCACGCCGCGCGGCAGGCAGACGGCGACCACCGCCCCCGTGACGTCGGCCTGCTCGCGGAGCCGGGCGGCCAGCACCTCGGCGCCCCGGTCGAGTTCCCCGTACGTGACCGGGCGTCCGGCGTCGATCACCGCCTGCGCCGCAGGCGTACGGCGGGCCTGCTGCTCGAAGGCGTGGTGCAGCAGCTCCGGCTGGTCGGTGGCGTCGGCGTCGGCGTCGGCGTGACGCTCCAGGCCGTCCAGGACGCGGGCCTCGGCTGCCGGTGGTGCCATGAGGTCGGACAGCCGCCGGCCGGCCGGGTCCTCGGCGGCGAGCTCCAGCACCTGCTCGACGTAGTCCAGGAGCCGGCGCACGGTCTCCTCCGCGAACAGCGCGGCGTCGTAGTGCGCGAGGCAGTGCAGCAGGCCGTCACGGTGGGACAGGCAGAGGCTGAGGTCGAACGGCGCCCGTCCGTTGGGCAGATCGACCACCTCGCCGCGCAGCGCGCCCGCCTCGAACCCGGGATCGGCCGCCGCCTCGTACTCCACCATGACCTGGAACAGCGGGTTGCGGCCCGCCCCGCGCTCGGGGTTGACCGCCCGGACCAGCTCGTCGAAGGGCACGGCCTGGTCGTAGGCCTCGGCGCTGACCGTCCTGATCCGGTCGAGCAGTTCCGCGAAGACCGGGTCGCCGGCCAGGTCGAGGCGCAGGGGGACGGTGTCGACGAAGAAGCCGATCGTCCCGTCGCAGTCGGCGGGACGGTTCCCGACGGCGGTGCCGACCACCAGGTCGTCCTGCCCGCTGAATCCGGCCAGCACGGCGCCGACGGCGGCCAGGACGGCCATGAACGGGGTGGCTCCCTGGTGCCGGCCGAAGCCGCGCAGGGCCTCCCGGGTGGCGGGCCTGAACGTGTGGGAGAGCCAGGCGCCGACCGGGGCGCGGTTCGATCGCGGCCGGTCGGTGGGCAGTGTCGGGGCCGGTGCGTCCGCGAGCCGGCGGCGCCAGTAGGCGAGCCGGGCGGCGGAGGCCGGCTCCCGGACCACCGTCTCCCGGGTCGGCGGAGGCAGCGCGGGCAGCGGGACGGGCGGGCGCGGCCACGCCCGCAGGTGGGCGGCCAGCTCCTGCCCGAGGATGTGCAGCGAGGCGGCGTCGAACACCAGATGGTGGGTCAGCAGCAGCAGGACGTGCCGGTCGGCGGACAGCCGGAGCAACCTGGCCCGGACCAGCGGGGCGCGGGTGAGATCCAGCGGTTCGGCGCCGAGCGCGGCCAGCTGCTCGGCCACGGCCTCGTCCTCGGACCGGCCGGAGCAGTCCACCAGCGGGCAGTCCAGTTCGGCCTGCGCCCGCACCACCTGCCGCGGCTCACCGGCGACGTGCCGGAGCGCGGTGCGCAGCGCCGGCTGCCGGTGCACCACCCGGTCGAGTGCGGCGCGCAGGGCCTGAGCGTCCAGCGGGCCGTCCAGGCGGATCGCCCGGGGCTCCAGGTAGTCGGCGCTGCCGGGGTCGAGCTGTTCGACGAACCAGACTCCGCGCTGCGCGGGTGTGAGCGGCAGCTCGGTCTCGTCCGGGGTGGTGCCGAGGTCTCCGACCGGGGCGGCGTACCGCCGGCGCAGCTCGTCGAGGCGGACCAGCCCGTCGAGCACCCGTTCGCTGCTCAGGCCGAAGTCGACGAAGCTCGCGAGTTCGTCGACCCCGGCGGCCAGCAGGCGTTCGACCACCGGGGCGACGTCGTCCACGGTGCCGATCAGTGCCCGGTCGGCGCAGTACCGCTCGTAGGCGCGGTGCAGCAGGAAGTCCAGGTCCTCGGGGGGCGTGTGCTCCAGGTCGACGGTCAGTCCGAGGCTGTTGGCGAACTGGCCGACGAGGGCCATCGACGAGCGCAGATAGGCGATGAAGGGATCGCGGGCCTCGGCCCGGGCCTCGTCCCGGTCGGTGCCGAGATAGGTGTGGACCAGGACCACCACCCGGCCGGCCTCGGGGGCCAGTCCGGCCTCGGCCCGGGCGGCCCGGTAGAGGGCGATGTTCTCGGCGAGCTGTTCCACGGACTGGGACATCAGGTTGGTGACGACCCCCAGTCCGTTCCGGGCGGCGTCCCGGTAGCTGTCCGGGTTCTGCGCCACCGCGACGAACATCGGGGGTTCGGCCTGCACCGGCCGGGGGAAGAGCGCCACGTCGACCGGCTTGCCCTCGCCGTCCGTCGCGCCGATCGACGCCCCGGACCAGAGCGCCCGCACCGTGTCGAGCCGCTCGTACATCAGCTCCCGGTGCCGGCCGAAGCCCTCCGGGGCGAGGGCGAAGTCGCGTGCGTGCCAGCCGGAGGCCACGCAGAGACCCGCCCGCCCGTCCGAGAGGTTGTCCACGACCGACCACTCCTCCGCCACCCGGATCGGGTGGTGCAGCGGCAGGACGACGGAGCCCGCGTGCAGCCGGATCCGGGAGGTCCGGGTGGCGAGCGCGGCGGCGAGCACCGAGGGGTTGGGGAAGAGGGCCCCGAACGAGTGGAAGTGGCGTTCGGGCAGCCAGACGGTGTGGAAGCCCTGCTGGTCGGCGTAGGTGGTGGCGTCCAGGATCAGTTCGTACTTGTTGCGGTGGCCCTGCTCCGGGTAGTCGCCGAAGAAGTAGAGGCTGAAGTCGCATGCCCTGGCGGCCGGGGACGCGGACGGGGACGGGGACGGGGAGGCAAGCGAGGACGGGGGCGGGGCCGGGGACGGGGCCGGGGACGGGGGCGCAGGTGGGGAGATCGGCCGCCGGGGCGGGGCGGAGTGAGCGGCGGGCGGGGACGGGGGCGGGGTCGCGCCGGCTTCCAGGAGTGCGATCTGGCGCTCGACCAGCTCGGTGACCCGGTCCGTGAGCACCAGCTGGCGGGCGATCAGCGACTCGACGGAGCCGGACGGCGGGGTCGCGGGTGCGGACGCGGGTGCGGCCTCGACCTCGGTCGCGGCCTCGGTCGCGGGTGGCGCCGGCCGGTGGGGACGTAGGGCGTCGGCCAGCTTCCGGGGCGTGTCGAGGGAGTCGAAGAGGTCACGCAGCGCCACCCGGGTGCCGAACCGCTCGGCGAGCTCGCGGCCCATCGCGGCCAGCGTGAGCGAGTCCGCGCCGAGCCGGACGAACGTGCTGTCGGGCGTCACCTCGCCCTCAGGACAGCCGAGTTGACGTGCCGTCAGGGCCACCACCTCCGCCAGAGGCACATCGGGCAGCGCTTCCCCGGCCCGGGGAAGCGGGGGCGGACCGGTCCGGGCGTGGGCCCCCGGGGTGGGGGCTTGCCCCGGGGCCGGTGTCGGACCGGTCGGCGCCGGACCGGACGGCGTCGGACCGGACGGTGCCGGTTCGAAGGAGTACGGGAAATCGGTCCGCTGGAACGGGTAGCGCGGCAGGGGCTCGGGCGGCAGCGCGCCCTCGCGCGGCAGCGTGAGCGGAGCTCCCCCGCAGTACAGCTCGGCCTGCGCCAGCGCGTCCCCCGACTCGGCCGGGAGACCGCGCCGTTGGGAGGCGATCCACGGAGCGCCGCTGCCGGTCCGTCGGCCCAGCCCGCTCAGCTCCTCGTCCGGTCCGATCGTCAGGTAGCCGCGGCAGCCGGTCGCCTCCAGCGCGGCCGGCAGGTGCCGGAACCGGACCGGACCGCGGAGCTGGGCGGCCAGGTAGTCCGGCCCGATGACGGCTCCGGGTGGCAGGACCGTGCCGTCCAGCCCGCAGGCGAAGGACGTCCGGATCGGGCGGTAGTCGTACCGGCCGGCTTCGCGTCGGAACTCGGCCAGGATCGGATCGAGCAGGGCCGAGTGGAAGGCGCGGTCAACCGGCAGCCTCCGCCAGGTTGTTCCCTCGGCGTCGAGCAGGGCGGCGGCCTGGTCGACCTCCTCGGCCGGGCCCGAGAGCACATGGCTGTCGGCCGCGTTCTCGGCCGCCACGGAGAACCCGGCGGCCGTGGCTATCCGTTCGGCCAGGGCGAGATCGGCCCGCACGGCGAGCATCGCGCCGGGCGCGGTGCCCTGCATCAGGCGGCCGCGGAGCGTGGTCAGCCGGATTCCGGTCGCGGTGCTGATCCCGCCCGCGGCCCACAGCGCGGCGTACTCGCCGATGCTGTGCCCCAGTACGTGGTCCGGTCGCAGACCACGGCCGCGCCACAGTTCGGTGGCGGCCGTCTGGGCGGCGAACAGCGCGGGCTGGGCCAGCTCCGTCGGCAGCGGGTCGGGCGGCAGGGCGTCCAGCCGTGCCAGCAGCCCGGTGCCGGTAAGCCGCCGGTACTCCTCGTCGCACTCCAGGATGAGGTGCCCGGTGGCGGGGTGCGTGCGCAGCATGGCCAGCAGCGGCCTGGGGTCGGATCCCTGGCCGGAGTAGGCGAAGGCCAGTGGGCCGAATCCCTGTGGGGGAACGGTTCCGTGGTGTCCGTCGGAGGCGGCGCCGGTGCGCCGCCACTCGGCCAGCGCGTCGGCGAGTTCGGCCGCGGTCCGGCCGGTCACCGCGAGCCGGTGGGTGCGCCGGGGGCGGCGGGCCAGTTCGGCCGCCACGGCGCCGAGCGGGGCCCGCGGCCGGTCGGCCAGCCAGCCGGACAGGTCCGAGGCCAGGCCGCGCAGTGCCTCGGGGTGCTCGGCCGACAGCGCGAGGACGGTGGGCCGGTCGGTGGGCCGGTCGGTGGCGGCCTCGTCCCGCGCGACGGTCTCGGGCGCCTCCTCCAGCACGACGAAGGCGTTGGTGCCGCCGACGGCGAGCGCGCTCACTCCGGCGCGCCGCGGATGGGGGCCGGCCGGCCAGGTGCGGGTGCCGGTGGCGAGGACGAACGGGCTGCCGGCCGCGTCGAGGGCCGGGTTCCAGGTGGTCGCACCGGGCATGCCGACCAGGGTCCGGTGACGCAGCATCAGCACGGTCTTGATCAGCCCGGCCATGCCGGCGCAGGTGTCGAGGTGCCCGAGGTTGGCCTTCACGGAGCCGAGGGTGCAGAACCCCGTCCGGCCCGACGGGCTGCGCAGGGCGGCGGCGAGCGCCGCGAACTCGACCGGATCGCCCAGCGGGGTGCCGGTGCCGTGCGCCTCCAGATGGCCCAGGCTGTCGACGGGCACGCCGGCGCGGGCGAGGGCCTGCTCGACCACCTCGGTCTGCCCGGTGACACCGGGCGCGCTGAAACCGATCTTGGCCGACCCGTCGTTGTTGACCGCCGAACCCGTGATCACCGCGTGGATCCGGTCGCCGTCGGCCAGCGCCCGGCGCAGCGGTTTGAGCAGCACCACGGCGACGCCGTTGCCGCCGACCGTCCCGTCCGCGGCGGCATCAAAGGGGCGGCAGCCGCCGCTCGGCGACAGGACACTGCCCGGGTGCAGCCGGTATCCGGAGTGCTGGGGCAGGTGCACCGCCGCCGCGCCCGCCAGCGCCACATCGGCATCGCCGTTCAGCAGGGCCTGGACGGCGAGGTGGACCGCCACCAGCGAGGACGAGCAGGCCGTCTGCACACCGACCGCCGGGCCGCGCAGGTTCAGCCGGTAGGCGACCCGGGACGCGAGGAAGTCCGGGACCGTACCCAGCGAGGACTGCATCGCCAGGCCGGGGTCGGCGGGGGTCCGACGGGTGCCGGTCTGGTGGTCGTACAGATTCATGCCGGAGCCGGCGAAGACGCCGATCCGCTCGCCCCCGGCGGCATCGGCGTGGCCGCCGTCCTCCAGCGCGTGGTAGCAGCACTCCAGGAACAGGCGGTGGGCGGGGTGGGTGAGCGACGCCTCGTGCGGGCTGACGCCGAAGAAGCGGTGATCGAAGCCGGTGACGTCGTCCAGGACCCCGCCGAAGGGACGCAGTCGCGGATCCCGGACGTCCTGCGGCGGGATGCCGGCCGACGCCAGTTCGGCTTCGCTGAAGGTGGAGATGCGGGAGGTCCCGCTCCGCAGGTCGGCCCAGAGGCTCTCCGGGTCCGAGGCCCCGGGGAAGCGGAAGGCCATGCCGATCACCGCGATCCGACGGTCGGTCCGGCCGGCCGTCTCCGTCGGGTCGGTCGGTCCGGCCGCAGTGGGGGCGGGGGCGGGATGCCCGGGGGCGCCGCCGAGCCGGTCGAGTGCGGCGGCGAGGGAGGCGATGGTCGGGTGCTCGAAGAGCAGGGTCCGGGCGAACCCGACGCCGAGGGCCCGCTCCAGCTCGACGTGCAGCCGGACCAGTGCGACCGAGCCGAGCCCCAGCTCGTGGAAGGGCGTCGTGTCGTCCGGTCCGTCCGCGTGGGCGCCGGGGAGTTCGGTGAGGATCGCACGGACCGATCGGCGGACCGTCTCCAGGCCGGATCGGGGCGGGACCGGCGGGTGCCCCCGGCCGGAGGAGAGCAGCAGTTCGCGGGCGGCCCCGCGGAGCACCTTGCCGCTGGAGGTGCGGGGGAAGTCCCCGGCCGCCACCGGGACGACGGGCCCGGCGGTCAGCCGGAGACGGGCGAACAGCGCGGCGCGGATCTCCCGCGCGATCGCCTCGGCGGCGCGTCCGGAGCCGTCGGCCGAGGTGGCGTCGAGGGCGAAGCCGTCGGCCGAGGTGGCGTCGAGCGCGGAGCCGTCGAGGGCGAACAGCAGTCCCAGGGTCTCGGTGCCGCTCTGCGGGCTGGGCAGGCCGCAGGCGGCCACCGCGCCGGCCAGGACGCCAGGGACGGAGGCCGCCACCTCCTCGATCTCGTGGCAGAGGTGGTTGTGGCCGTTGAGGATCACGATGTCCTTCGCCCGCCCGGTCACCACCAGTTCCCCGTCCCTGAGGAAGCCCAGGTCCCCGGTGTCCAGCCAGCTGCGGGGCGCCCAGTCGCCCGTGGGGAAGGCCCGTTCGTCGGCGGCCTCGTCGTCGACGTAGCCCGGGGTCACCCGTGCCGAGGCGACCTGGAGCGCGCCGATCCGGCCCTCGGGCAGCACCGCGCCCTTCGGGTCGACGATCCGCAGGGTGGCGCCCGGTGCCGGGCGTCCGACCGCCACGAATTCCAGGCACTCGTCGTCCGGGGCGTCCGGTCCGGCGTACTCCAGCTCGCCGGCCAGGCTGGCCCGGCGGATCCGGTGGGCGCTGCCGGGGGCGCCGAACCGGCCCATGGTGATTCCGGTGCACGTCTCCGCCATGCCCCAGGCGGGTACGAAGGAGTCGCCCGGCAGCCCGAATCGGGCGGTCTCCGCCAGGAAGCCGCGGACCAGCTTGGCGGTGATCTGCTCGCCGCCGCTGACCAGGGTGCGTACGGCGGAGAGGTCTGCGGCGAACTCCGGGCGCCTGGCCAGTGCGTCGCGGACCAGCTGGTAGCCGAACGCGGGAGCCCAGGAGTGGTTGACCCGGTACCGGCCCATCAGGTCGAGCCAGTGCAGCGGGTCGGCGAGCACCGGGTCGGTGGGGACGTGGATCTGGGTGGCTCCGGCGAAGAGCGGCAGCAGGTGGTAGAGGAGCAGGGCACCGCTGTGGTCGGTCGGGAGCCAGTTCAGTGTCACCTCGCCGGGCCGCCAGTCGAGCAGCCGCCGTGAGCCGTGGCCGAACTCGGCGAGACCCCGGTGGGTGAGCCGGGCGACCTTCGCGGTGCCGGTGCTGCCGGAGGAGAGCATCAGCAGGGCGGTGTCCGCGGCCTCCGGCCGGTACGGGTCGGTGCATGGACGGCCGGTCAGGGTGCCGTGGTCGATGGCGGGTATCCCGGCGTCCGTGAGCGCGGCGACCCCGGCGGCGGTCGACAGGACCGGCGGGTGGCCGAGGCGTTGCCAGGCGGCGGCGAACCGGCCCTCGCCGGCGCGCAGCCGGGCGGTCTCCACCGGTTCGCTGATCGCGAGCGGACGGATCCCCCCGAGCAGGCAGGCCCAGAGGAGGGGGAAGAAGTCGGCCGCCGGCAGGTCCACGAGGATCGCCCGGCTCCCGGGGGTGAGGCCGTGTCGGCGGAGTCCGGTGAGCAACCGGCTCGCGGTGTCGAGCAGTTCGGGGTAGCGGACGGTGCGGGCCCCGCCGTGCCGGTCGAGGGTCACCAGCCCGGCCGAGGGGAATCGCCCGGCCGCCCGCCGCAGCAGGTCGGGGAGCGTGCGGGGGTCGTCGGCGGTGAGGTCGACGGGCTCGCCGTGGCTCAGCGCCAGTGGTGTCCGGCTCAACAGGTGTCCCCTCGTTCGGCCAGCGGCCACGACGACAAAG
>NZ_JBEORY010000077.1:0-40161 GCF_040302665.1 Kitasatospora sp. NPDC097691
CCCTGGCCGGGCTCGGCGTTGCCCTTGGTCTTCACGGCCACCGAGACGTCCTTGTAGCCGCCGAGGTCGGACTCGTTGGAGTCGATGATCTCGGTCTTCCAGCCGATCCGCTCCGCGAAGCGCAGGTACATCCGGAGCAGGTCGCCGGCGAACAGGGCGGACTCCTCGCCGCCCTCACCCGCCTTGATCTCCAGGATGACGTCCTTGTCGTCGCTCGGGTCGCGCGGCACCAGCAGCAGCCGCAGTTCCTCGGTGAGCTCGTCGCGGCGCGCCTCGGATTCCTTCACCTCGGAGATGAACTCCGGGTCCTCCGCGGCGAGTTCGCGCGCGGCCTCGATGTCCTCGCCGGTCTGTCGCCACTGCCGGTAGACCCGGGTGATCGGGGTCAGCTCGGCGTACCGCTTGGCCAGCTTGCGCGCGTTGGCCTGGTCGGCGTGGACGGACGGATCGGCCAGCCTCTTTTCGAGGTCGGCGTGCTCGACGAGGAGCTCTTCGACTGCCTCGAACATGGGGTGGCCTTCTTCCCGGGGGCTCGGATCGGGTTGGGGAGGGGGAAACGCGCGGGGGGACGCGAACGGCGCCGGCCCCTGGCGCCCCCGACTAACGAGTACGGGGGCACCGGGAACCGGCGCCGAGGGAGCGCTAGGCCTTCGCGCTGTGCTGCTTGCCGAAGCGGGCCTCGAAGCGGGCCACGCGGCCACCGGTGTCGAGGATCTTCTGCTTGCCGGTGTAGAACGGGTGGCACTGCGAGCAGACCTCGGCGCGGATCTCGCCACTGGTCTCGGTCGAGCGGGTGACGAACTCGGCGCCGCAGGTGCAGGTCACACGGGTGACCACGTACTCGGGGTGAACGTTGGGCTTCAAGGGGTTCTCCTAGGTTTCGGGAGGGCACCGGGTCGGCGACTGGAACGCCGCACGTGAACCGGGACCGACGGACCAGTCTGCCAGGACGGGCCGCATCTTCCCAAACCGGGTCGCGTTCCGGGATATTCCGGGCCCGCTCAGTGCGTGGCGCCGGCCTTCGCGGTCGCCCTCCCCGCGGTCCGCGCGGGGGCCGACGGGGCGGCCGTGGGGGCCGTGGGGGCCGCCTGGGCGGGGTTCTCCGGCTGCGCGGAGACGACCGCTTGCGGGAGCTCCCGGTCGGCCTTGAGCGCCGCCCAGAGCTGGTCGGCCTGCGGCTGTTGCTCGACCACCCGGTTCGGGTCGCCGGGGGCGGTCTGCACCGGCAGGGTCACCATGCCGAGCTGGTCCGGGCCGATCCCCTTGAGCTCCTGGAAGAGCCCCACCAGGGCGTTCACCGAGCCCAGTGCGGAGTCGGTGGTGATGCTCCTGGTCATGGTGTCGCCGATCGACCACAGCTTGACCGGGTCGGTGAACAGCCCGGCCCCGCCGGCCTGTCGCAGCAGTGACTTCACCATCTGCTTCTGCAGCTCGATCCGACCGAGGTCGCTGCCGTCGCCGACGCCGTGCCGGGTGCGGACGAAGGCCAGCGCCTGCCGGCCGTCCAGGTGGTGCTGCCCGGGCGGCAGGTCGAGCCCGCTGTCCTTGTCGTGGATGGCCACCGTGGTGGTCACGGTGGCCCCGCCTATCGCGTCCACGACCCGGGCGAAGCCGGCGAAGTCGATCTGCAGGTAGTGGTCCATCCGCAGGCCGGTGAGCTGCTCGGTGGTCTTGACCGCGCAGGCCGCGCCGCCGCTCTCGAAGGCGCTGTTGTACATCGCGCGCTTGGCGCCGGGCACGGCCCTGCCGTTCGCGTCGGTGCAGTCGGGGCGGGCCACCAGGGTGTCGCGCGGTATCGAGACGATCTGCGCGCGCGAGTGGTCCTGGTCGACGTGCACCACCATCGCGGTGTCCGAGCGGGCGGTGTCGCCGGTGTCCCCACCGGCCAGGTCGCCGTTCTCGCCGCTGCGCGAGTCGGAGCCCAGCACCAGGACGTTGAAGGACCCGTCGGTGGCGGCCGGCGGCCTGGCGTCGCCGAGGCGCCCGTCGATGTCGACGCTCTTGATGTTGCCGTTGAGCTTCACGTACGCGTAGACGGCCGCACCGGTGCCGAGGACGACGAGTGCGACGAACGCGCAGGCAGCCGTCCGCAGGACCTTGCGGCGGCGACTCGGGACCCTCTTGTGCTCGGCCATACGGTCCAGAATAAATCGGACAACATGATCCAAAGGCCCCCAATTGTCCCGACTCTGGAACAACCCGGGCGCGAACGCGCGGAACCCCGGACCGCTCGCGCGATCCGGGGTTCCGTGCTTCGACAGCCGTCCGGCTACGGTCAGTCGCCGGAGCCGGGGGTGGTCTTGGCGATCTGCATCAGGAACTCGGCGTTGCTCTTGGTCTGCTTCATCTTGTCCAGGAGCAGCTCGATCGCCTGCTGCGAGTCGAGCGCGTGCAGCACCCGGCGCAGCTTCCAGACGATGGCCAACTCCTCGTTGCCGAGCAGGATCTCCTCCTTGCGGGTGCTGGAGGCGTCCACGTCGACGGCCGGGAAGATGCGCTTGTCCGAGAGCTTCCGGTCGAGCTTGAGCTCCATGTTGCCGGTGCCCTTGAACTCCTCGAAGATCACCTCGTCCATGCGCGAGCCGGTCTCGACCAGCGCGGTGGCCAGGATGGTCAGCGAGCCGCCGTTCTCGATGTTGCGCGCGGCACCGAAGAACTTCTTCGGCGGGTAGAGCGCGGTCGAGTCGACACCACCGGACAGGATGCGGCCGGAGGCCGGCGCCGCCAGGTTGTAGGCGCGGCCCAGGCGGGTGATCGAGTCCAGCAGGATGACCACGTCGTGGCCCAGCTCCACCAGGCGCTTGGCGCGCTCGATGGCCAGCTCGGCGACGGTGGTGTGGTCCTCCGCCGGGCGGTCGAAGGTCGAGGAGATGACCTCGCCCTTCACCGACCGCTGCATGTCGGTGACCTCTTCCGGACGCTCGTCGACCAGGACGACCATCAGGTGGCACTCGGGGTTGTTGTGGGTGATCGCGTTGGCGACCGCCTGCAGCACCATCGTCTTGCCGGTCTTCGGCGGCGCGACGATCAGACCGCGCTGGCCCTTGCCGATCGGCGACACGAGGTCGATGATCCGGGTGGTCAGCACGCCCGGGTCGGTCTCCAGGCGCAGCCGCTCCTGCGGGTAGAGCGGGGTGAGCTTGTTGAACTCGGGGCGGCCGCGGCCGCTCTCCGGGTCCATGCCGTTGACGGAGTCCAGGCGCACCATGGCGTTGAACTTCTCGCGGCGCTCGCCGTCGCGCGGCTGGCGCACGGCGCCGGTGATGGCGTCACCCTTGCGCAGGCCGTTCTTGCGGACCTGGGCGAGCGAGACGTAGACGTCGTTCTGGCCCGGCAGGTAGCCGGAGGTGCGCACGAACGCGTAGTTGTCGAGGATGTCGAGGATGCCCGCGACCGGGATCAGGACGTCGTCCTCGCCGATCTGCGGCTCGACGGGGCCGGCCTCGAAACCGTCGCGGCCGCGACGGCCCCGGCGGTCGCGGTAACGGCCACGACGGCCGCGACGGCCCTCGCCGAACTCGTCGTCCTCGTAACCGCCCTGCTGGACCTGCGGCTGCTGGGCCTGCTGGCTCTGGCGGACCTGCTGGTCGCCCTGGCCGGTGCCCGGCTGCTGGCCCTGCTGGCCCTGGCGGTCGGCGCGCTCGCGGCGGTTGCGACGGTCGCGACGCGACTCGCGCGTGTCGCCGTCCTGGGCCTCGCCGCCCTCCTGGCGCTCGGTCCGCTCGGTGCGCTCGCCGGCTTCGCGGCGGTCACCACGGCGCTCACGGCGGTCACGGCGGCTCTCGCGGCTGTCCTCGCGGCCCTCGAAGCCGCGGGTCTCGGCCGGGCGGGCCTCGGCCTGCTTCGGCTCGGCGACCGCGACGGTGGCGGCCTCGGCGGCCGCCTCGGCGACCGGGGCGACGGGCGCGCCGGCGGCCGAGGTGGCCCGGCGGCGGGTGCGCTCGGCGCGGGCCGGCGCGGCGGTCTCGGCGGCGGCCTGGACCGGGATCTCGATCTGGGCCTGCGGCTCGTCGGCGGCCGGGGCCTCGGCGGCGGCCTTGGCGGCGGCGGCCTTGGTGCGGCGGGCCGGCTTCTCGGCCGGGGCCTCGGCGTCCGCCTTGGCGGCGGTGCGCTTGGCGGCCGGGGCGCCACCGGCGGCGAGCAGCGGGTCCCCGCCGCTCTTCTCCTTGATGGTCTCGATCAGCTGGCTCTTGCGCATGCGTCCGGTACCGGTGATGCCAAGGTCCGCGGCGAGCTTCTGCAGCTCGGCCAGGACCATGCCGTCCAGGCCCGCGGCGGCACTGCGGCGGCGCCGCGCCGGGGCAGCGGGGGCGGCAGCTGCGTCCGACGCGTCGGCGTCCGGGCGCGCGCCCATCAGATCGGTGGAGTCGCTCACTAAGGGTCCTTCCCTGGAGCGGACGTCGGCCTGTCTGGCTCGGCGACCGGTTGTGCTGTCCTGACCAACGCTCGACTGCGTCGGTCCGAGGCGGTGATCCCTCGAATGGCGGGAGCCTGTCGAGGGAGAGCTGCGAGGTGCGGTGCTTGAAGCACGGTGGTGCTGAGTGGCGCGGTGGGCCGGTCGTGTGTCGACCTCCCCTGAGGGCGTAACCCCCACGCTCCCTGCGAATCCCGGGCCCCCGTCGCGTGACGGTGACCCGCGCTCCGCCCGTCCTGGCCTCTAGGTGGGAGGCCGCGGGTGGGAGTCAGGTGCCGTCACGGCTTCGGGATGCGGCCGCGTGTCGCGCAGGCAGGCTGCGTACGCGCTGCGGTGGGCTCCCGGAGAATCGTCGCCCCGTGCATCGCCGGGACTCCACGGCAGTGGAGTGCTGGGATCGGGACGCGGCGCACCGAGCCCCGGAGGGCACCTGGTGCAGCAATGAGGTTAACACTACCGACCCCCTCAGACATTCCCCAGCCTTGCGCTTGCCAATCGTGTCCGGCCCGGCCCGCTCGGCGCGGGCCGGTGCCGGGCCCGTACGGGCTGCTCAGACGTCCAGCGGGAGCACGACGGCCCCGGCGCGGTCGACGTCCAGCCGGTGCGCGGCGAACGCCGGGTCCCCGCCGTGGCCGTGGTGCCCGGCGAAGGAGAGCACCTTGTCGGCGCCCGCCTCGTCGGTGAGCGCCAGGACGGTCGGGCCGGCCCCGGAGATGACCGCGGGGACGCCCTCCGCGCGCAGTGCGCCGACCAGGGCGGCACTGTCCGGCATGGCGGAGGCGCGGTAGTCCTGGTGCAGCCGGTCCTCGGTGGCGGCGAAGAGCAGCTCGGGGCGCCTGGTCAGCGCCTCCACCAGCAGCGCGGAGCGGCCGGCGTTGACCGCGGCGTCAGCCAGCGGGACGGTCCTCGGCAGCAGGCCGCGGGCGGTCTCGGTGAGCACCTCGCCGGCCGGGACGAACACCACCGGGACGACCTGCTCGGCGGGCTCCAGGGCGACCGCCTTGGCGCACTCGTCGTCGGTCCAGGCGATGGTGAAGTTGCCGCGCAGGCAGGCCGCGACGTTGTCCGGGTGGCCCTCCAGCTCGGAGGCGAGGGCCAGCAGCGCGTCGTCGTCCAGCGCGGACGGACCCCCGATGGTGACCGCGCGGGCGGCCACGATCCCGGCGCAGATGGCGGCGGAGGAGGAGCCGAGGCCCCGGCCGTGCGGTATCCGGTTGGCACAGACCACTTCGAGGCCGCGCGGCTGGCCGCCGAGCCGGTCGAACGCGGCGCGCATCGAGCGGACCAGCAGGTGGCGCTCGTCGCGCGGCAGCGTCTCGGCGCCCTCACCGGCGATGTCGACGGACAGGCCGGAGTCGGCGACCCGGACGACCACGTCGTCGTACAGACCCAGTGCGAGTCCGAAGGCGTCGAAGCCCGGGCCGAGGTTGGCGCTGGTCGCGGGAACCCGGACCCGGACGGCGGCGGCACGGAACGCAGGACCGGCCATGCGGTGGACTCTCCTGGGGAAATCGGGCGGCGCGGAGCGCGTCGTCGGTGCGAGGGTGGGGGAACGGGCCGCAGGCCCCTTCGGGGCGGGTGGCCTCAGTCGTCGGCGCGGCCCGGACGGTGCCGGGCCCGGGGCATGTGCCACACGGCCGAACCCAGAGTATCGAAGAGAGGTTCCCGAGCGGTACACCCCGTGGACCTTCGATCTGGTGTGTTGCCGGTTCTGGCCGGAATACGCACCCTTCTCCGTCAAAGGGAGGGGCGAAATCGCTTCGGAATGCGAAGCGGAATTGACACAAAAGTGTCAGCGGAGAACTTTGACGGGCCGACCCCCGAAAGGGTCGGCCCGTCGAAGCGTCAGACCCCGCTACCGGTCGAGCAGGCCGAGGCTCCGGGCCGCGGTCTCCGGGTCGACCGGGACGATCTGCGGCTGCGGCGCGCCGGCCACTGCCCAGTCGGGGTCCTTGAGGCCGTTGCCGGTCACGGTGCAGACGATCCGCTGACCCGGGTCGACCAGGCCGGCCTCCGCCTTGGCCAGCAGGCCGGCCACCGAGGCGGCCGAGGCGGGCTCCACGAAGACGCCCTCCTGCGAGGCCAACAGCCGGTAGGCGGAGAGGATCTGACGATCCGTCACCTTGTCGATGAGACCGCCGGACTCGTCCCGCGCGGCGAGCGCGAAGTCCCAGGAGGCCGGGTTGCCGATCCGGATCGCGGTGGCGATGGTCTGCGGCTTGAGCACCGGCGCACCGTCCACGATCGGGGCCGAGCCGGCGGCCTGGAAGCCCCACATCCGCGGAGTGCGCGAGGCAAGGCCGTCCGCGGAGTATTCGCGGTAGCCCTTCCAGTACGCGGTGATGTTGCCCGCGTTGCCGACCGGCAGGACGTGGATGTCCGGGGCGTCGCCGAGCATGTCGACGATCTCGAAGGCCGCGGTCTTCTGACCCTCGATCCGCACCGGGTTCACCGAGTTGACCAGGGCGACCGGGTACTTCTCGGACAGTTCACGCGCAAGGGTGAGGCAGTCGTCGAAGTTCCCGTCGACCTGCAGGATCCTGGCGCCGTGCACCAGCGCCTGGCCCATCTTGCCGAGGGCGATCTTGCCCTGCGGGACGAGCACGGCGGAGACCATCCCGGCCCGCACCGCGTACGCGGCGGCGGAGGCCGAGGTGTTGCCGGTGGACGCGCAGATGACGGCCTGGGCGCCCTCCTCCTTGGCCTTGGAGATGGCCATCGTCATCCCGCGGTCCTTGAAGGAACCGGTCGGGTTGGCGCCCTCGACCTTGAGGTAGACCTCGCAACCGGTGCGCTCGGAGAGCACCTGGGCGGGGACCAGGGGCGTGCCGCCCTCCAGCAGGGTGACCACCGGGGTGGCCGCGGTGACCGGCAGGCGGTCCCGGTACTCCTCGATCAGGCCGCGCCACTGGTGGGTGTGCGCGCCTCGGACGACGTTCTCGGCAACGGCGTTCATGGCAGTTCCTTATTCCCCTTCGACCCGCATGATGCTGGCCACGTCCCGCACGCTGTCCAGCGCGCGGAGCTTGTCGACCGTCGCCGACAGCGCGGCGTCGGTGGCACGGTGGGTGACCACGACGAGCGAGGCGTCGCCGTCGCGGCCCTGCTGGCGCACGGTGTCGATGGAGACGCCGTGCTCGGCGAAGACGGACGCCACCTGGGCGAGCACACCCGCACGGTCGTCCACGTCCAGGCTGACGTGGTAGCGGGTGACGACCTCGTCCATCGGCTTGGCGGGCAGCTGCGTGTACAGGGAGTCACCGGGGCCGGTGGCGCCGGCCAGCTTGTTGCGGCAGACCGCGACCAGGTCGCCCAGCACCGCGGAGGCGGTCGGCGAGCCGCCCGCGCCCGGGCCGTAGAACATCAGCCGGCCGGCCGCCTCGGCCTCGACGAACACCGCGTTGTACGCCTCGCGGACGGAGGCCAGCGGGTGCGAGAGCGGGATCATCGCCGGGTGGACGCGCGCGGTGACGGACTGGCCGTCGGCCGCCCGCTCGCAGATCGCGAGCAGCTTGACCACGCAGCCCATCTCCTTGGCCGAGGCGATGTCGGCCGCGGTCACCTCGGTGATGCCCTCGCGGTAGACGTCCGCGGCGGTGACCTTGGTGTGGAAGGCGATGCCGGCCAGGATCGCGGCCTTGGCGGCGGCGTCGAAGCCCTCGACGTCGGCCGTCGGGTCCGCCTCGGCGTAGCCCAGCGCGGTGGCCTCCTCCAGCGCCTCCGAGTAGCCGGCGCCGGTGGTGTCCATCTTGTCGAGGATGAAGTTGGTGGTGCCGTTGACGATGCCCAGCACCCGGTTGACCTTGTCGCCCGCGAGGGACTCGCGCAGCGGACGCAGCAGCGGGATCGCGCCCGCCACCGCCGCCTCGTAGTACAGGTCCACCCCGGCCGCGGCGGCCGCGGCGTGCAGCTCGGTGCCGTCCTGGGCGAGCAGCGCCTTGTTGGCGCTGACCACCGAGGCGCCCTGCTTGAAGGCCGACAGGAGCAGGGATTTGGACGGCTCGATGCCGCCCACGACCTCGACCACCACGTCGATGTCGCCCCGGCCGACCAGGGCCTCGGCGTCGGTGGTGATCAGGTGCTCGGGCACGCCCGGGCGCACCCGCCCGGCCCGGCGGACCGCGATCCCGGCCAGCTCCACCGGGGCACCGATGCGAGCGGCGAGGTCGTCGGCCGTCGTCGTCATGATGCGCGCCACCTCGGAGCCCACCACACCACAACCCAGCAACGCCACCTTCAGCGGGCGCGTACGCATCATCCGACTCCGCTCTGCATTCATCGTGCTTCGGTATTTCCGGCGGTTTTCCTGCGCCGCCGGGAACTTCGGTCCGTACCAGTCTCCGGGACTTTCCGTACGGATCTACGGTCGTTCCATGATCTGAGACAAGGATTTCGTCATCCGATATCCAGACGCAGGAGATCCTCCTCCGTCTCGCGCCGGACGATCACCCGCGCCGCACCGTCCTTGACGGCCACCACGGGAGGCTTGAGGGCGTGGTTGTAGTTGCTCGCCATCGAGCGGCAGTAGGCGCCGGTGGCGGGCACCGCGACCAGGTCGCCCGCGGCCAGGTCGGCCGGCAGGAAGGCGTCACGGACGACGATGTCGCCGGACTCGCAGTGCTTGCCGACCACCCTGACCAGCATCGGCTCGGCGTCGCTGGTGCGCGACACCAGGGCCACCGAGTACTCGGCGTCGTACAGCGCGGTGCGGATGTTGTCGGACATCCCGCCGTCCACGCTGACGTACGTGCGCAGGCCCGCCAGTTCCTTGACGGTGCCGACCTCGTACAGCGTGAACGCCGTCGGGCCGACGATCGCCCGGCCCGGCTCCACGGACAGCCGCGGGGCGTTCAGGTCCGCGGCGGCGCACTCGCGGCGGACGATGTCGGCCAGCGCGGCGGCGATCTCGGCCGGCTCGCGCGGGTCGTCCTCGCTGGTGTACGCGATGCCGAGGCCGCCGCCGAGGTCGATCTCGGGCAGCTCGACACCGTGCTCGTCGCGGATCTGCGCCAGCAGGCCGACCACCCGGCGGGCGGCCACCTCGAAACCGGCCGTGTCGAAGATCTGCGAGCCGATGTGCGAGTGGATGCCGCGCAGCTCCAGGCTGTCGTGGCCGAGCACCCGGCGCACCGCCTCGGCGGCCGCTCCCCCGGTCAGCGACAGACCGAACTTCTGGTCCTCGTGCGCGGTGGCGATGAACTCGTGGGTGTGCGCCTCGACGCCGACGGTGATCCGGATCAGCACCTGCTGGCGCACGCCCTGGCGGGCGGCGATCGCGGCGAGCCGCTCGATCTCCTCGTACGAGTCGACCACGATGTGGCCGACACCGGTCTTCACCGCGTGTTCGAGCTCGTCCACCGACTTGTTGTTGCCGTGCAGCGCGATCCGCGCCGGCGGCATCCCGGCGGCCAGCGCCACCGCCAACTCGCCCGTGCTGCACACGTCGAGGTTGAGGCCCTCCTCGTGCAGCCAGCGCACGACGGCCTTGGAGAGGAACGCCTTGCCGGCGTAATAGACGTCCGCGTCGGCGCCGAAGGCGTCCCGCCAGGCGCGCGCCCGGGAGCGGAAGTCCTCCTCGTCCAGCACGTACGCCGGGGTGCCGAACTCGGCCGCCAACTGCCTGACGTCGATCCCGCCGACGGTGGCCACGCCCCCGGCGTCGCGGGTGACGGTGCGCGACCAGACCTTGGGGTCGAGCGCGTTGAGGTCGGCGGGCGGGGCCTGGTAGTGACCCTCGGGCAGCACGTCGCCGTGGCGGGGGCCTGCGGGGTGTGCGGAGCGACTCATGTCTCTGGGCTTCCTTGACCTATGGCGAGGGGCGGCGACGGTCCCCGTTGACCGTCAGCCGCCCCCGCTCTGCGCTTGGGGGTGGTGCCTACATCCGCTCGGGCGCCGTCACGCCCAGGAGCGTGAGGCCGTTGGCCATGACCGTGCGCGTGGCCTCGACCAGCCAGAGCCGGGCCCGGTGCGTGTCGTTGAGCTCCTCGTCGCCCTTGGGCAGGAACATGCAGTTCTCGTACAGGCGGTGGTACTTGCCCGCGAGGTCCTCCAGGTAGCGCGCGACCCGGTGCGGCTCGCGCAGCTCGCCGGCCGTGGCGAGGATGCGCGGGAACTCGCCGAGGGCGCCGAGGATGTCGCTCTCCCACTCGGTGGCGAGCAGCTCGGGTTTGAACCGCTCGGCCGTGCCCTTGTCCACGCCCAGCTCGGCGGCCTTGCGCGCCACGCCGCACATCCGGGTGTGGGCGTACTGGACGTAGTAGACCGGGTTCTCGTTGGTCTGGCTGGTGAGGACGTTGATGTCCAGCGTGATCGTCGAGTCCGTGGAGGAGCGCGCCAGGGTGTAGCGGGCGGCGTCCACGCCGATCCACTCGACCACGTCGTCGATCGTGATGATGTTGCCCGCACGCTTGGACATGCGGACCTCTTCGCCGTCGCGAAGCATCTTCACGAACTGGCCGATCCTCACCTCGATGTTGTGGTTCATGTCGTCGCCCGCGCAGGCCGAGATGGCCTTGAGGCGGTTGACGTAACCGTGGTGGTCGGCGCCCAGCATGTAGAGCGCGACCTCGGCGCCGCGGTCCCGCTTGGAGAGGTAGTACGCGGCGTCGGCGGCGAAGTAGGTCTTGTCGCCGTCGGCCTTGATCAGGACGCGGTCCTTGTCGTCGCCGAAGTCGGTGGTGCGCAGGAAGATCGCGCCGTCCGCCTCGAAGACGTGGCCCTGCTCGCGCAGCCGGTCGATGGCCTTCTCGACGGCGCCGGAGTCGTGCAGCGTCCTCTCGGAGAACCACACGTCGAAGTGGGTGCCGAACTCGTCCATCGAGCGCTTGATCTCGCCCACCATGAGCTTGAGGCCCTCGGTGCGGAAGACCTCCAACTGCTCGGCCTCGGACAGGTCGAGCACGCCCGGGATCGCGTCGGTCAGCGCCTTGGCGATGTCGACGATGTACTCGCCGACGTACCCGCCCTCGGGCACCTCGCGGCCGTTCGCGGCGGCCTGCAGCGAGGCGGCGAACTTGGTGATCTGCACACCGGCGTCGTTGAGGTAGTACTCGGTGGTGACGTCGGCACCGGAGGCCCGCAGCACGCGCGCCATCGAGTCGCCGACGGCGGCCCAGCGGACGCCGCCGATGTGGATCGGCCCGGTCGGGTTGGCGGAGACGAACTCCAGGTTGATCTTGAGGCCCTTGAGCGCCTCGTTGCGGCCGTAGGCCTCGCCCGCCTCGACGATGGCGCGCGCCAGCGCACCGGCGGTGGCGGTGTCCAGGGTGATGTTCAGGAAGCCCGGACCGGCGATGTCGACCTTGGCGACGCCGGTGACCCCGCGCAGGCGCTCGGCCAGGACCTCGGCAACGGCTCGCGGCGGCTTGCCGGCCGCCTTGGCGAGCTGGAGGGCCACGTTGGTCGCGTAGTCGCCGTGGTCCCTGTTCTTGGGCCGCTCGACCGTCACGTGCTCGGGCACGGCGACGGCCAGCTCGCCCGCCTCGACGGCGGTGCTCACTGCGGCCTGGATTGCCTGGGAAAGGTCTGCGGGGGTCACGACGCCAAGCGTAGGCGAGACGGGGTACCCGCCCGCCACTCGGTTTACCGGTTGAGACGTCCGGAGGCGTCGATGCGCCGTCCGCCCCGGGGTCTCAGCCGCGATCGGTCCGCTCTGTTCGCTCAGGGCGAAATTCGCGGGACCGTCCGCCGAACCGCCCGTCGGGCCGGGCGTCGAGCTCGCCGTCGTCCGCGCCGAGCAGCATCAGGCGGCGGACCATGGCCACCAGGTCGGCCGGGTCGAAGGGCTTTCCGAGGTAGCCGTCCACGCCGACCGTCTCCCCCCGGTCAAGGTCCGCCGGGGTGCAGGCGCTCACGATCGCGATCGGCAGTCGACTGGTGTCCGGTGTCGCGCGCAGTCGGGCCGCCGTCCGCAGGCCGTCCAGCCGCGGCATCATCACGTCGAGCGTCACCACGTCCGGCTTCACCCGGCGGACGACCTCCAGGCACTCGGCGCCGTCGGCGGCGGTCACCACCTCGAAGCCCTCAAGCTCCAGGTTGACCCTGATCAGCTGGCGGATCACCTCGCTGTCGTCCACCACGAGGACCCGCCCGGACACTCCCGACACCTCACCGAGGGTATCCGCGGCCCCGCCGCCCCGTCCGGCCTTTGGGCACTTCCGATCCCCCGGCCGCTCCCCCGGCCGCCCGCCCGACGCCCGCCCCGACGCCCCGACGATCTTCCGGAAAACCCGTGCACGGACCACGGCCCGGGCCTGGTAGTGTTCTCCACGTCGGAAGCGAGAGCCGCCGACAGGCCAGTAGGCCCCCGTAGCTCAGGGGATAGAGCACCGCCCTCCGGAGGCGGGTGCGTAGGTTCGAATCCTACCGGGGGCACTTCGCAGGAAGTGCAACAGAGGCCCAGATCAGTGGAGTTGATCCACGGATCTGGGCCTTCGTCATGTTCGGGCCCCGCCGCGCCGGCCCGCCCGGGTGGTGCGGCCGGGCCGGTCAGGACGCGGCGGACTCGACCTGGGTGTAGAGCGTCGCGATGGTGTGGTCGAAGTAGGCGCTGTAGGAGACGTCGTCGGTGTCGCCGCCCTGCTGGTAGCCGCCGATGGCGCCGACCACGTCGCCCGTGGCGGTGTTGATCCAGGGGCCGCCGCTGGTGCCCGACGGGTAGGACGGGCAGTCGATGACCCGCTGGTAGGCGCTCTTGCGGTCGGTGGCGTTGGTACAGAGCTCGGGCGTCTCGGAGTCGGCGGGGTAGCCGTAGAGGCGGACGGTCGAGCCGAAGGGCTCGTCGGTGCCCAGGCGGTTGCCGCCGACCACGTCCTCGACCTTGCGGCCGTTGCTCGGGGCGGTCTCCAGGATCGCGAAGTCCTCGTCCACGTCGCCCTTCTGGGACCAGCCGGTGGTGGTGTGGATCGCGGTGACCCGCCAGGTGCCGTACGGGGCGGAGCCGTCGCGGTAGCCGGGGGCGAAGGTGACGCCGTCGGTGCTGTCGAGGCAGTGCGCGGCGGTCAGCAGCAGGTTCCCGGTGGCGCTGTGCAGCACGCTGGCGGTGCAGAAGTGGTTGCCGGCCTCCACCGAGCCGCTGAACAGCGCGCCGACGGTGGCGGTTTCGCGGATGTCGGCGGAGGCGGCGGCGGTCCTGCCGAGGACGGCGCCGCGGGTCTCGGGGGTGGCGGCCGCCGTGGCCGTCGGGGTGTCGCCGGGGGTGGGGGTGGGGGTGGCCGCGGGCGGGTCGGTCGGGGTCGGCGCGTCGGTCGGGGTCGGGGTGTCGGTCGGCGTGGGGGCCACGACCGGGGCGGGTGCCGCCTCCGCGGTGGCGGTCGGGGTGGGCGCGACGGCGGCGCGGGTGCTGCGGGCGGCCTTCCCGGCGGCCGTGGCGTCGGACAGGTCGAGGCCGTGCGTCCCGGTGACCACGGCGGCCACCACGACCGCGGACAGCGCGGTGAACAGGGAGGGGGCCAGCAGGCCGCGGCGGCGTGACCTCGGGCGGCGGTGCTGACCCATGCCTGACTCTCCTGCCGGATTCGGTGGCGGTGTTCGGTCAACGACTATGACGCCTCAGGCTGGAAAGGTTGTTATCGGGGCCTTGGAGGTCGATGAGAAATCCGTCACTCGGACGCCACCCGCCACCGCCCCCGCGTCATCCGCCGTTCAGTGCCGCGTCGAGCCCGGCCGCACCGATGAAGGCGGTGTGCGTCCCGGCGGAGGTGCAGGCGAAGGCCCCGGCCGCCGAGCCGGCCCGGGCGCAGTCCAGCGGCGGGCGGCCCCGGAACCAGCCGTACAGGAAGCCGGTGACGAAGGCGTCCCCGGCGCCGTTGGTGTCCACCACCGGGCGGCCCGGGTCGACGGCCGGCAGGTGGCGGAGCACGCCGTCCTCCCGGGTGAGCAGGTGGCAGCCCTCGGCCCCGGCGGTGGCGACGACCACCCGCGCGCGGCCCTCGGCGAGGATCGCGCGCATCACCTGCTCGTGCCGGCCGCGGCAGCCCGCCACCGACAGGAAGACCAGGTCGGAGCCGAGCGCGTAGTCGCGGTGGTGCGGGTCGGCGCCGTCCCAGTCGTGCAGGTCGGTGGAGGTGGTGCGGCCGAGCCGGTGCAGGTCGCCGTACATGTCCCGGTTGACGCCGGTGATGGAGAGGTGGACGTGCCGGCTGCGCTCGGCGTACGGGAGGTAGAAGTCGCGCGGCAGTCGCAGGCCGGCCGGGTGGCGGCCGTCGAAGAAGGAGAACCGGCGGCCGGCGGCGTCGACCAGGTTGACCCCGCGCGGGGTGCCGTGCGGGCTCACCAGGTGCGCGAAGCGCAGGCCGTGGCGCTCGTAGGCGGCGCGGATCAGGGCGCCCTGCGGGTCGTCGCCGAGGAAGTCCAGGAAGGCCGTGCGCAGGCCGAGGTGGTGGGCGCCGAGGGCGACGCCGTTGCCGGTGTGGCCGACGTAGTCGTGCACCGGGCCGACGAACTGCGAGTCGCCGGGCGGGATCTCCAGCCGCTCGACCCGGACGACGGTGTCCACGCCGGCGCCGCCGACGACCAGCAGGTCGAACTCGGGCCCGGCGGATCCGGTCGGTGCGGGCTCGGGGGCCGTGGTCGCGGACGGCGCGGGCGTGGTCGCGGACGGCGTGGTCTCGGGCAGCACGGCGGCGCCTCCTTGATCCCTGGACGGTGGCCAGGAGTCAAGCAGGCGCCGGAGGTTGACTGCAAGACCTTGCTGCAACTGTCAATCGGCCGGTGGGCGCTCCGCCCCCGCTTCGGAGCGGACCTCGCCGCCCGCCCGCACATTGGCCCGGACGTCCGCCATGGCGGCCTCCCGGGGGCTCGGCCGGCCGTCCACGGCCCGCACGGCGGAGGCTGCCGTGGCCCCCGTTCCCGCGCCGGCCCCGACGGCACCGCCCTCGACGACGCCTGCCTCGACGGCACCGGCCTCGACGGCGGTGGCCTCACCGGGCGCCGGCCGGTGGTCGATCATCAGGAAGGCGACCAGTGCGGCCAGCAGCAGGATGCCCATCGCCACCCAGGTCGCGACCACGTACCCGTGCACCGCGCCCTGGGCCCGCACCGCCGGGTCGGAGGCGATGCGGGTGGCCAGGAAGCTCGCGGTGGCACTGGCCGCGATGGTGTTCAGCAGCGCCGTGCCGAAGGAACCGCCCACCTGCTGGGCCGAGTTGATGGTGGCCGAGGCCGCGCCGGCCTCGTTCGGGGCGACCCCGAGGGTGGCCAGGCTCATCGACGGCATGAACACCAGGCCCATGCCGAAGCCCAGCAGCAGCTCGGCGGGCAGCACCATGCCGGCCCACGGACTGTCCACCTTCATCTGGGTCAGCCAGGCCATGCCGGCCCCGGCGAGCAGCAAGCCCGGTGCGATCAGGTTCCGGGACGGCACCCTGGTCATCAGCCGGGCCGCGATCCCGGTCGAACTCAGCACGATGGCGGCCGTCATGGGCAGGAAGGAGAGGCCGGACACGATCGGCGAGAAGTGCTTGATGGCCTGCAGGTAGTAGGTCAGGAACAGGAACAGGCCGAACATGCCGACCATGGCCAGGCCGACCGAGAGGGCGCCGCCACCGCGGTTGCGGTCGGCGACGATGTGCGTCGGCAGCAGCGCGTGCGGAGTGCGCTTCTCGACCAGGACGAAGACCGCGAGCAGTGCCACGCCCAGGAGGAGCGATCCCAGCACCAGGGCGTCGCCCCAGCCCCGGGTCACGGCCTCGGAGGTGCCGAAGACGATCGCCAGCAGGCCGCCGCAGCCGAGCAGTGCCCCGGGCAGGTCCAGCTTGACCCGGTGCCCCTTGGCGACGTGGTCGCGCTGGAGCACGGAGAACGCGGCGAAGGCGGTGGCGATGGCGATCGGGGTGTTGACGAACAGGCACCAGCGCCAGTTCAGGTACTCGGTCAGCAGGCCGCCGAGGATGAAGCCGATCGCGGCGCCACCGCCGGCGATCGCGCCGAAGATGCCGAAGGCCGTACTGCGTTCCTTCGGGTCGGAGAAGGTGGTGGAGAGCAGCCCCAGCGCGGAGGGGGCGAGCAGGGCGCCGAACGCGCCCTGGAGGGCACGGGCGCCGAAGAGCATGGTCGGATCGGCCGCCGCGCCGCCGAGGGCGGAGGCGAGGGCGAAGCCCAGCAGGCCGATGGTGAAGACGCGCTTGCGGCCGAAGAGGTCGCCCAACCGTCCGCCGAGCAGCAGCAGGCCGCCGAAGGCCAGCGTGTAGGCGGTGATCACCCACTGCCGGTCGGCGTCGGATATGCCCAGGTCCCGCTGGGCGGACGGCAGTGCGATGTTCACGATGGTGATGTCGAGGACGATCATGAGCTGGGCGATGGCGATGACGGCCAACGCCCACCAGCGTCGGCTGTCCGCGCCCTCATGACCGGTGGCAGGTTGCACAGTCACGGTCGAGCCTTCCGGAGTGTGGCGGAGAGGTCACGCAGTCGCCTTCCAGCCAATACCCCGGTCCGACGGAAAGGCAAGGAAAAACCTCGCCAAATCGGACTTTTGGGACAAAAGAACCAGGGTCCTGGGACTTCGGGACGAGCCCTCCGGACCCCGGTCCGGTACGGCTCCCGCACCCGTGCGCGTGCGCGACCCCGCGCGCATCCCGTGCGGGAGCCGTACCGGCGGCCGACTAGAGCGCCGAGAGCTCGTCGACCAGGTCGTCCAGCCCCAGCGAGCCCTGCGAGAGCGCCGCCATGTGCCAGGCCTTGAGGTCGAACTCCTCGCCGCGCGCCTCGTGCGCCGCCTTCGCCGCCGCCCGGCCGCGCAGCCAGGCGCGCTCGCCGAGCTTGTAGCCGATCGCCTGGCCGGGCATGCCCAGGTAGCGGACCAGCTCGCTGTCCAGGAAGTCGTCGGACAGACCGCAGTACTGCCCGAAGAACTCACGGGCGTGCTCCGGGCTCACCGGCTCGCCCGGCTTGTACGGGGAGTCGGCCGGGAAGTCCAGGCCGGCGTGCATGCCGATGTCGACGATCACCCGCAGCGCCCGCATCATCTGCGCGTTGAGGTAGCCGAGGCGCTGGCCCGGGTCGGTGAGGTAGCCGAGCTCGTCCATCAGGCGCTCGGCGTACAGCGCCCAGCCCTCCAGGTTGGCACTGACCCCGCCGAGGCTCACCTGGTACGTGGAGAGCCGGTCGGCGACGTAGTTCCACTGCGCGAGCTGCAGGTGGTGACCCGGGACGCCCTCGTGGTACCAGATCGACACCAGGTCCCAGAGCGGGAAGCGCTCCCGGCCGAGCAGCGGCAGCCAGGTCCGCCCGGGGCGGTTGAAGTCCAGCGACGGCGGGGTGTAGTACGGCGCGGCGGCGCTGCCGGCCGGGGCGATCTTCGACTCGACCCGGGTGACCGGCTCGGCCAGGTCGAAGTGGGTGCCCTGGAGGTCCCGGATCGCCTGGTCCATCAGGCCCTGCAGGTGCTCCCGGATGCCCTCGGCGCCCTCGACGGCCGGGCCGTCGGTGCCCAGCCAGGTCATCGCCGCCATCGGGTCGGTGCCCGGGAGGACCTTCTCGGCCTCGACGCGCATCTGGGCCAGCAGGTCGTGGAACTCGGTCCAGGCCCAGGCGTAGGCCTCGTCCAGGTCCAGGTCGGCGCCGGCCCAGTAGCGGACCCACCGGCGGTAGCGCTCGCGGCCCACCGCGTCCGGGGTGTCGGCGGCGGCCGGGCCGTAGACGTCGCGCAGCCAGTCGCGCAGCGCGGCCAGGCCCTCGGTGGCCTCCACCGCGTACCCGAACAGCTCGGCGCGCAGGCCCTCCGGCGCGTCCTGGACGAACTGGCCGAACCAGCCCGCCCGTCGCCCGCCACCGTCCTTGTCCGAGTCGCTGCGCGACGCGCCTCCTTCGGGAGCGTCGCCCTCCAGCCACTCGCCGATCTGCCCGACCACCGTGGTCACCTGGCGCGGACCGGAGAGCAGGCCGCGCTCGATGCCCTCGGCCAGCGTCTGCCGGTACTGCTCCAGCGCGACCGGGACCTTCGCCAGCCGGCGGCCGACCACCTGCCACTCGGCCTCGGTGCCGGTCGCCATCAGGGTGAAGGACTCCCGCAGCTCGTGCAGCGGGGAGGCCAGATTGCGCACCGCGCGGAAGTTGTCGCCCGCGTCGTGGACGGCGAGTTCGGCGGTCAGCCGCTCGCGCAGCAGCCGCGCGCAGCGGCGCTCGGCCTCGTCCTCGGCGGCACCGGCCCGCTCGGCCTCGCCGAGCTGCGCCAGGGTGCGGCGGGAGAGGTCGGCGATCGCCTCGCGACCGGCCGGGGAGAGGTCGGGCAGCCGGTCGTCCTCGGGGTTGAGACCGAGGTAGACCGCGGTCAGCGGGTCGAGCTCGGCCAGGGCGCGGACGTACCCGTCCGCGATGCGGCGCGGGGTGGTGCCGTCAGCGGTGATCAGTTCTTCAACCATCCGGACATCATTTCGTGACGCGGCCCGTTTGCAACCCCTTTGCCAGCGACGGCCATCGGCCCGTATACGAGGACGACCCGCGGAAATCCGTTCGGCGGGACAGGATCCGATCCGTCCGACGCCCATTACGCTGACCGCCATGGAAGCCCGCCCCACCTCGGCATCCGACCAGGTGCCCGCCCCGGCCGTACCCAACCTGCGCCCTCGCCGCACCGGCTACCGGCGGCTGCCCGTCCAGCAGCGGCGCGAGCAGCTGATCGCGGTCGCCCTGGAGCTGTTCGCCTCCCGGCCGCCCGAGGAGGTGAGCCTGGACGACGTCGCCGAGGCCGCCGAGGCCTCCCGCCCGCTGGTCTACCGCTACTTCGCGGGCGGCAAGCAGCAGTTGTACGAGGCCGCGCTGCGCACCGCGGCCGACGAGCTGACCAGCCGCTTCGCGGTCCGGCTGGCCGGCACGCCGTCCGAACAGCTGGCGGCCGTACTGGACGGCTACTTCGCCTTCGTCGCCGAGCACGACGCGGGCTACTCGGCGCTGCTGCGCGGCGGTTCGGTGGTGGAGACGGCCCGCACCTCGGCGATCGTGGACGACGTCCGGCGGGCCGCGCTGCGGCGGACGCTGCGCCACCTCGGTGTGCGGGAGGCCGGACCGCGGCTGACGCTGCTGGTGCGCTCGTGGATCGCGGTGGTCGAGGGCGCGTCGCTGACCTGGCTGGACGAGGGGCGCACGCTGCCGGTGGCGGAGCTGCGCGACTGGCTGGTGGACCAGTTCACCGCGATGGCGGCGGCGACCGCGCTGCACGACCCGCAGACGGCGGAGGTACTCGCGGGACTGCTCGCGCTGGAGGGCCCGCAGGCGCCGCGGGCCGCGCGGCTGCGGGAGGTCCTGGACCGGCGCTGACGCTCCCGACCCCCGTGCCCGGGGTCGGGGCCGTCCGGCGCGACCGGGACCGGCCGGGTTCGGCCGGACGCCCGCGTCAGGCCTTGCCCAGCACCTGACGCTGGCGGCCGAGGCCGTCGATCTCGATCTCGACCACGTCGCCCGGGGCGAGGAACGGCGTGCCGGGGCGCCCCAGGGTGACCCCGGCCGGGGTGCCGGTGATGACCACGTCCCCGGGCTCCAGCACCATGAACCGACTCGCGTAGCGGACCAGTTCGAGCACCGGGAAGATCATTTCGGCGGTGCTGCCGTGCTGCCGCTGCTCACCGTTGACCCAGAGCCGCAGTGCCAGGCCCTGCGGGTCCGCCACCTCGTCGGCGGTGACCAGCCAGGGCCCGAGCGGGGTGAAGGTCTCCGCCGACTTGCCCTTGTCCCACTGGCCGCCGCGCTCGAACTGGAAGGCCCGCTCGGTGACATCGTTGGCGATCGTATAGCCGGCGATCACCGCGGCGGCCTCGGCGTGCGAGTCCAGGTAGCGGGCGGTACGGCCGATCACCACGGCCAGTTCGGCCTCGTAGTCGGTCTTCTCGCCGCCGCGCGGCACCAGCACCTCGTCGTACGGGCCGACCACCGTGGAACTCGGCTTGAGGAAGATCACCGGCTCGTCCGGGATCGCGGCCCCGGCCTCGGCCGCGTGGTCGCGGTAATTGAGCCCGATGCCGACCACCTTGCCCGGGCGGGCCACCGGCGCGCCCACCCGCTGCCCGGCCAGGTCCACCACCGGCAGGACGCCGGCGGCCACGTCCCGGGCCAGCGCGGCCGGGTCCAGCCCGGCCAGGAAGGCCCCGTCGAGGTCGCGGGCCCGCCCGGAGAGGTCGTACGCGGTGCCGTCCTCGCCCAGGACGACCGGGCGTTCGGCACCCGGGGGTCCGACGCGCAGGAGCTTCATCGATCCGTCACCAGCCTTTCGTCGCAGCTCACCGGGGCGGTACGGACACCGCTCCCGAGTCTGGCAACGAGGTATACCAACGCGCCGGGGCGGCGGACCAGACCGTCCCGATGGGCGAAATCCTCCCGATTCCGGTCTCGGCCCGGGCCCCGGATCGGGTGGCCGCACGGTTGACACCGGGCGCCTGGTCCGCCACCACACCGCCCGCCACCCACCACCCGATCGTGCGGGGACGCCTCAGCCGCCCTGCCCGTCGCCGAGCAGCTCCCCCAGGCTCAGCGCGCGCGGCCGGCCCGGACCGAGCCGGGCGACCTCCCGCTGCCAGTGCGCGAGGTCCCGCCGTGCGTCGGCCCGGGCCTCCGGGGCGGCGCCCGGCGCCTGCGTCAGCTCGTCCAGCAGGGCGACGGCCGCGCCCGGGCTGCCGTCCCGGGCCAGCCAGAGGGCCAGGTCGTGGCAGGTGCGCAGGGTGCGCGGGTCGGCCGGGCCGCAGATCCGGGCGAAGTCGGGGACGAGGGTGGTGAGGATCTCCACGGCCTCGGCCGGCTCGCCCGCCGCGCCGTGCTGCCAGGCGCGGTCGGCCCGTCGACGCAGCTGCTCCGGGCTGGGGTCGTCCGGGCGCAGCATCCCCGGGCGGACGGCGCGCAGCCGCTCCAGCACCTCGGCGGCGGTGGACGGCCGGTCCTCGGGCCGCTTGGCGAGCAGCTGGGCGACCAGGTCGGCCAGCGCCGGGTCCTTGCTGCGCACCCGGAGCGGGACCTCCTCCAAGTGCTTGTACATGTACTCGGTGGGCGACGCCGCGCGGAACGGTCGCGCGCCGGTGCAGACCTCGTGCAGCATGACGCCGAGTGCGTAGAGGTCGGCCCGGCCGTCCACCGTGCCGCCGGACCAGCACTCGGGCGCGAGGTACGGGACGGTGCCGATCACGTTGCCGGTGGAGGTGAGCCGGACGGTCTGGTTGACCAGTCGGGCGATGCCGAAGTCCAGGACCTTGGCCCGCTCCCCGTCCCGCGCGATCATCACGTTCTCGGGCTTGATGTCCCGGTGGACGACGTCCGAGCGGTGCGATGCGTCCAGCGCCTTGCAGACGTGCCGCATCCAGCGCAGCGCCTTCGCGTGGTCCGGCAGGCCGTCCTTGAGCACGTCGGACAGTGCCCGGCCGAGAACCAGTTCCATCACCAGGTAGGGGATCCTCCCGGAGCCGGCCGTCGTCCACCCGTAGTCGTACACGGTGACGATGTGCGGGTTGTTGAGGCTGCCGGCCGTCCTGGCCTCACCGACGAAGCGGGCGACCGCCTCCTGGTCGGTGGCGTGCTCGGCGAGCAGCACCTTGATCGCGACCTGCCGGTCGATGGTCGTGTCGGTCGCCCGCCAGACCACGCCGAAGCCGCCCCGGCCCAACCGCTCCTCCAGCCGGAAGCGACCGCCGAGCACTTCGTCCTTCTCCATGCCCTCCCCCAACTCGGCCGCGCCCGGCCGGGGTTCACGTCGGAGGGTCACCATAGCGGCGGGTGGGGACGAACAGGTGAACTGCCCCGGGCCGGGCGGATCCCGGAGGACCGCACGGGGACGGGGCCACCGGCACCCGGCGCGCCCGCGGGGTGCCTACGGCCCGAAGATCTCCTCCACCAGGTCCTCGTCGGAGACGTGGTCCGGGGCCTCGAACACCACGTCCGCGACGCCCTTCAGGCCGATCCCGCGGTCCAGCGCGGCCATGCAGGCACGGGCCTCCTCGTCGGTGGCGAAGTCCCAGACCCGGAGCCGGCGCACCAGCACCAGCGCCTCCATCGGGCTCATCCTCGGTGCCCGGCGCCGGTGCGGGCCGCCCGGGCCGCGGCGGCCCGACTGGGCGAGCCGCTGCTGGTATCCGGCCAGGTCCTGCCAGGCCTGGACGGTGCTCGGGTGGTGCTCGCCCAGCACCCGGGCGAGGTCCGGCAGCAGGCCGTGCAGTTCGAGCACGGCGCCCTGCAGGTCGTCCCGGTTGGCCCGGTGCACCGCGAGGTCGTGCCGGGCCTTCAGGACGCGGGTGTCCTGCGGACCCCAGACGGCGTGCAGATCGGGCAGCAGCTCGTACAGCAGCCGGATCGCGGTGACCGCAGCGCCGCTCTCGCCGATGCACCACACCAGGTGGTAGCGGGCGCCGAGGGTGTCCGGGTCGAGCGGGCCGAAGGCCGAGCGCATGTCGTCCACGACGCTCGTCAGCAGCCGGATCGCGCCGTCCAGGTCCCCGGTGCGGCTGAGGTACCAGGTGAAGTCCCGCCAGGCGCACAGGGTGTCCCGGTCGCTCGCGCCGAGCGCGGTCACGCACTCCTGGGCGACGGCCTGCAGCTGGATCGCCGACTCCCCGGCCGTCGCCGCCCGGTACGCGGCCGACCGCCGCTCTCGCAGCGCGGCCCGTACGGCGTCCGGCGGCGCCGCGGCGAGCACCGGAGGCGTGGTCAGCGGCGACAGCACCGACGGGGGCACGCTCGGCACGGCGGGCGGAGCGGCCGGCGGCGCAGCGGGCTGTGCGACCGAGGGCACGACGGGCGGAGCGGTCGGCGCGGGTGGCACCGCCGGTCCGGCGGCGTCCGGCACCGCCGGTCCGACCGGCGCCACCACCCCGGCCCCGGCCGCGGCCCGGTCCACCACCGTCGGCACCGCCGCCACCGGCCCCGCCCCGCCGGCCGGCGCCGCGGCCAGCTCCGCCAACCGCCGCTCGACCGTCCGGGCGTCGGCCGGCCGGTCCGCCGGGTCCTTCGCCAGCAACTCCGCGACCAGCCCGGCCACCTGCGGCGGCAGCCCGAACTGCGCCGGATCCAGCGCCGGGGGCGCCTCGTTGAGGTGCTGGTACATCAGCACCGGCGTCGAGTCCCCGCCGAACGGCCTTGCCCCGGTGAAGAGTTCGACCAGGACGCAGCCGAGCGCGTACAGGTCCGCCCGGCCGTCCACCCGGCCGCCGGTCCACCGCTCGGGCGCCATGTACGCCGGGCTGCCGACGATCGTCCCGGTGGTGGTCAGCCCGCCCGCGCCGGCGTCCAGCTGGGCGATGCCGAAGTCCAGCACCTTCAGGTGCCCGGCGTCGGTGATCATCACGTTGTCCGGCTTGATGTCCCGGTGCACCATGCCCGCGTCGTGCGCAGCCGCCAGCGCGCCGCTGATCTGCCGCCCCCAGCGCAGGCCGAGCGCGGGCTCGGGCAGCCCCTCGCGCAGCACCTCGGTCAGGGTGCGGCCGGTGAGCAGTTCCATCACCAGGAAGGTGACTTCTCGGTCGCCGACCTCGCACTGGCCGAGGTCGTGGACGGTGACGATGTGCGGGTGCGACAGGTTGCCGGCCGCGCAGGCCTCCCGCACGAACCGCAGCGCCGCCTTCGCCTGGTCGCCACCGTGGTGCCCGATGACCTTGACCGCCACCGGCCTCCGCATCCGGGCGTCCTGGGCCCGCCACACCACTCCGAAACCGCCCTGGCCGAGCTTCTCCACCAGCTCGTACCGGCCGTCCAGGACGTCACCGACTCGCACGCGCCCCTCCCCCATCCGCCATGACGCACAGGACTCTACCGACGCCGTCCACCGCCCCGGCCCGTGGCCTCCCGCCAGTGCCCGGCGCCGTCCGCCCGACCACCGCGCCGGCACCCCGGCCCGCCCCGGAACCCGCACCCCCGAGGCCCCTCCCCCCGCTCCCGGCCAGGTGGAAGGATGGGCACCGGGCCCCGCGACGGCGCGGGCGGCCCGCACCGGCAGAACCCGAGGAGCGCAGTCATGGCCAAGCAGGCCCCGCAGAGCGACCCGGCGCAGGACGCCCCCGAGGTGTCCGCGCCCCAGCACGCGGCCGCCGGACTGCCTGCCGTCGGCCACAGCCTGCGGATGGCCGCCGAGCAGATGGGTGCCCTGCGCACCCTCGCCACCCTGCGCAAGGTCAACCAGCCCGACGGCTTCGACTGCCCGGGCTGCGCCTGGCCCGAGCCGGACAAGACGCACACCGCCGAGTTCTGCGAGAACGGCGCCAAGGCCGTCGCCGAGGAGGCCACCGAGCGCCGGATCGGGGCCGAGTTCTTCGCCGCCCACCCGGTCGCCGACCTCGCCGAGCGCTCCGGCTACTGGCTCGGCCAGCAGGGCCGGCTCACCCGGCCGATGCTGCTCGACGAGGGCGCCACCCACTACACCCCGGTCTCCTGGGACGACGCCTTCGCGCTGATCGCCGAGGAGCTGCGCGCCCTGGACACCCCGGACGGCGCCGCCTTCTACACCTCCGGCCGCACCAGCAACGAGGCCGCCTTCGCGTACCAGCTGTTCGCCCGCCGGCTCGGCACCAACAACCTGCCGGACTGCTCCAACATGTGCCACGAGTCCTCCGGCTCGGCCCTCACCGAGACGCTCGGCGTCGGCAAGGGCAGCGTCAGCCTCAAGGACCTCTACCAGGCCGATCTGATCATCGTGGCGGGGCAGAACCCCGGTACCAACCACCCCCGGATGCTCTCCGCCCTGGAGCGCGCCAAGCGGGCCGGCGCCACCATCGTCAGCGTCAACCCGCTGCCGGAGGCCGGTCTGGAGCGGTTCAAGAACCCCCAGAACGCCCGCGGCCTGGTCGGCCACGGCACCAAGCTGACCGACCTCTTCCTGCAGATCCGCCTCGGCGGCGACCTCGCACTGTTCCGCGCGCTCAACCGGATCGTCCTGGAGGCGGACGGCGTCGACCGCGCCTTCGTCGCCGAACACTGCCACGGCTTCGAGGAGTTCGAGACCCAGGCCCGGAAGACCGACCGGGACGAGGTGCTCGCCGCCACCGGCCTGCCCTGGGAGCAGATCGAGGAGCTCGGCCGCCTGGTGCTGGGCTCGAAGAAGATCATCGTCTGCTGGGCGATGGGCCTCACCCAGCACAAGCACGCCGTCCCCACCATCCGCGAGGTGGTCAACTTCCTGCTGCTGCGCGGCAACGTCGGCCGCCCCGGCGCCGGGGTCTGCCCGGTGCGCGGGCACAGCAACGTCCAGGGCGACCGGACGATGGGCATCTTCGAGCGCCCGAGCAAGGCCTTCCTCGACGCGCTGGAGAACGAGTTCGGCTTCGAGCCGCCGCGCGAGCACGGCCTCGACTCGGTGGACACCATCCGCGCGATGCGCGACGGCAAGGTCAAGGTCTTCTTCGCGATGGGCGGCAACTTCGTCGCGGCCACCCCGGACACCGAGGTCACCGAGGCCGCGATGCGCCGCTGCCGGCTGACCGTCCACGTCTCCACCAAGCTCAACCGCTCGCACGTGGTCACCGGCGCCCGCGCCCTGATCCTGCCCACCCTCGGCCGCACCGACCGGGACGTCACCACCGCCGGTGCCCAGTTCGTCAGCGTCGAGGACTCGATGGGCCAGGTCCACTCCTCGCGGGGCGGCCTGCGCCCGCCGGCGCCCGGCCTGCTCTCCGAGACCGCGATCGTCTGCCGCCTGGCCCGTGCCGTCCTCGGCCCGCGGGACACCCTGCCGTGGGAGGACTTCGCCACCGACTACGACACCCTGCGCGACCGGATCGCCCGCGTCGTGCCGGGCTTCGCGGACTACAACGAGAAGGTCCGCCGCCCCGGCGGCTTCACCCTCCCGCACGGCCCCCGCGACTCGCGCACCTTCCCCACCGCGACCGGCAAGGCCAACTTCACCGTCAACCCGATGACCGCCCCCGAGGTCCCGCCGGGCCGGCTGCTCCTGCAGACGCTGCGCTCCCACGACCAGTACAACACCACCGTCTACGGCCTCGACGACCGCTACCGCGGCATCAAGGGCGGTCGCCGCGTGGTCCTGGTCAACCCCGCCGACGCCGCCGAACTGGGCCTCACCGACGGCGGGTACGTCGACCTGGTCGGCGAGTGGAAGGACGGCGTCGAGCGCCGCGCCCCGCACTTCCGCGTCGTGCACTACCCCGTCGCCCGCGGCGGGGCGGCGGCCTACTACCCCGAGACCAACGTGCTGGTCCCGCTCGACTCCACCGCGGACATCAGCAACACCCCGACCTCCAAGGCCGTGGTGATCCGCTTCGCCCCCGACACCGGCGAGTGACCCCGGGGGCCACGCGCTCCCGACGCACCCCGCGAACGCGGAAGGCCGCCCCACGTCCCCGGACGTCGGGCGGCCTCTGCGTCGGACCGGCGGGTCAGTGGGTCGGCGTGCCCAGCGGCAGCGTCGCCGTGGCCGAGCCCGCCTTGCTCGGGGTGCCGGCCGGGGTCCCCGTCGGGGTGCCCGTGCCGGTGGGGGCGGGCGTGGCCGGGGTACCGGTCGGCGTGCCGGGGCCGGTCGGCGTACCGGGTCCGGTCGGCGTACCGGTCGGCGTCTGGGTCGGAGCCGGCGTGCCGGTGCCCGACGGCGTCCCCGGGTCGGTCGGGGTGCCGGTCCCGCCGGGCGTGGTCGGCGGCGCGGTCGGGGTGGTCGGCGTCGTCGGAGCGCCGGTGGGCTCGCCCGGGGTGACCGGCGTCGTCGGAGCGCCGGTGGCCGGCGGCGTCGGCTTGGTCGGGCTCGGCGCGATCGGCGTCACGGAGTCCCAGCCGGCCGGCAGGTCGGGCACCTTCCAGGCGCCGCCAGCGTCGTCGGCCACGGCGGACGGGTCGGGCCGGACGGCCCCGAGGATCGGCATCGAGCCGATCGGCGACACCTTGATGAACGCCCCCGGCCGCGGGGCCTGCACGATCAGCCCGCCGCCGATGTACATCCCGACGTGCGAGGCGTCCTGGAAGTAGATCACCAGGTCACCGGGCCGCAGTTGGTTCAGCGCCACGTGCGGCAGCTGCGCCCACTGCTCCTGGCTGGTGCGCGGGATCGCCTTGCCGGCGTGCAGCCAGGCCTGCGAGGTGAGGCCGGAGCAGTCGTAGGCGTCCGGTCCGATGCCGCCCCACAGGTACGGCTTGCCGACCTGCGCCAGTGCGAAGGCCACGGCCCCGCGCCCCTGCTGCGAGGGCGTGCGCTCGCCCTTGCCGAGTGCTCCGGAGGCGAGGAACGCGAGCTGCGCCTCGTCGGCCGCCGCCTTCTCCAGCTGCTCCAGCTCGGCCCGCTGCGCGCCCGTCAGTGAGGCGACCACCTGCTCGACCGAGGTGAGGTCGGCGGCCACCTTGGCCTTGGCGGCCTCCTGCTGGGCGACCAGCCCCTGGGAGGTCTTCAGGGCCTCCTCGTTCTGCTTCTTCAGCCCGTCGAGCGCGTCCCGGTCGCTCTTCAGCCGGTCCAGGAACTCCGACTGCGAGCGGCTGGCCGTGGCGAGCAGCTCGGCGATGGTGACCGCCTCGTACGGGTCCTTGGAGAGCAGCAGCTCGGCGTACGCGGAGGCGGCGCCGTTGCGGTACTGCGCGGCGGCGAGTTGCGCGGCTATGTCGGTGCCGGTGTCGACCTGCTTCTGCTGGCGCTCCAGCCGGCCCTGCAGGTCGGCGAGGGAGGCCTGCTGCTCGGCCACCTTGGCCACCGTGCCGTTGTACTGCTCGGTGGCGGCCTCGGCGCTCTGGTAGAGCGTGTGCAGCTGGTCGAGCAGCGGGCCGAGGGTGGCCTTGGCGGCGGCGAGCGGGTCGGCGCCGGTGACGACCGTGCCGGCTCCCGGGTCGGGCGCCGCCCAGGCGGCGCCGGCGGCGGCCGGCAGGGCGAGTGCGGCGGCCGCGAGGACGGCTCCGCAGCGCAGGGCCGCCCGTACCCAGGGGCGTACGCCTGACGTCTCCGCTCGCTGTGCAGCCCCGCCCATGGGTTGGTCCTCCCCGCCCGTGCCCTGTCCCGGCCTCCCGGATCCCGCAGATCCTCCCACGGGTTACTCGCCGGAAACAGGGCGCACGCGGACTGGGAGGTTAATTCTCGATTGATCTGTGAGACAGCTCTCACCAAACCCGACCGAACCAGGGCGTTCTTCGCCGATGCCCGGTCCGGCACGGTCCAGGACACCCCGACGAAAGCTCAAAGTCACCCCCAGGCAACCATCGGAACCACGATTCGGGATCCAGTTCACCTTCCGTTTACCCAGCCGACCTACGGTCGCGACGTCATCAACGTCCGTGCGACAACTACGACGATTGTTTGGGTATGGAACACATCTCGTTCCTGGTGGCCGTTGTGATCATCACGGCGCTCGCCTTCGACTTCACCAACGGGTTCCACGACACCGCCAACGCGGCCGCCACCGCGATCGCGACCGGGGCCCTTCGTCCGAAGGTCGCGGTCACCATCGCGGCCGTCCTCAACTTCGCGGGCGCGTTCCTGTCCGTGAAGGTCGCCACCACCATCTCCGGCGGCATCGTCAACGAGAAGGCCGGGGTCCACCCCGAGATCATCTTCGCCGCACTGGCCGGAGCGATCCTCTGGAACCTGCTGACCTGGCTGCGCGGCCTGCCGTCCAGCTCCTCGCACGCACTGTACGGCGGCCTGATCGGCGCCACGATCGTCGGCGTCGGCATGAACGGCGTCAACTTCGACACCGTGATCACCAAGATCATCATCCCGGCGGTGGCCTCCCCGTTCGTCGCGGGCCTGGCCTCCTGGGGCGCCACCAAGCTGGCCTACGCGATCACCCGCAAGGGCAACGCCGCGGCCACCGAGAAGGGCTTCAAGACCGGCCAGATCTTCTCGTCCTCGCTGATCTCGCTCGCGCACGGCACCAATGACGCCCAGAAGACGATGGGCATCATCACCCTGACCCTGGTCTCGGTCGGCGCCCTGCCGCACGGCGCGCTGCCCCCGACCTGGGTGATCGTCTCCGCTGGTGCCGCGATCGCGCTCGGCACCTACATGGGCGGCTGGCGGATCATCCGCTCGATGGGCAAGGGCCTGGCCGACATCCGGCCGCCGCAGGGCTTCGCCTCCGAGTCGGCCGCCGCGACCGTCATCCTGACCTCCTCGCACATGGGCTTCGGCCTGTCCACCACCCAGGTCTGCTCCGGCGGCATCATGGGCGCCGGCCTGGGCGGCCCGAAGGGCGAGCTGCGCTGGAGCCTGGTCCGCCGCATGGTCTACACCTGGGGCCTGACCCTGCCGGCCGCCGCCGTGGTCTCCGGCGGCGCGGCCCTGCTGGCCGAGCAGGGCACCTGGGGCATCGTCCTGGTCGGCGTCGCGCTGGTGACCGGTTCGGGCGCGATGTGGCTGATCTCCCGCCGCCAGCCGGTCGGCGCGGACAACGTCAACGACGTCACCACGGTCGAGGTCGCACCGACCGCCGCCACCTCGAACGCCCCCACCCCCGCCTCGACCACGGTCGCGGCCTGAGCGCCGCCGGCTGAGGAGCACTCACCATGCACATCAAGTGGAACGCCCTGGCCCAGACCGCCGGCTTCAGCTTCGGCATCACCGTCGCCGTCGTCGCCGTCTTCGCGCTCGGCATCCTGGCGCTGTCCCGCCGCGAGGCCGCGCTGAGCGCCGCCCGCGAGGGTGGGACCGCCCCGGCTTCCGGCAGCGGCAAGCTGGCCCTGGCCGGTGCGTACGCCTGCTTCGCGGTCTGCGCCGCGGCCGTCTGCTACGGCCTGTCGCTGATCGCCGGTCACTAGCGACCGTCGGGGACCCGACGCGAAGGGGCCGGGGAGTGCACTGCGCACTCCCCGGCCCCTTCGCGTATCCCGACGCCCGGCCGGTCCTCCCGGCCGGTCAGTCCTCCTGGGTGGTCAGTCCTCCTGGGTGGTCAGTTCTCCTGGGTGGTCTTCAGCACCGTCTCCCGGATGAACAGCACGGTGACGAAGGCCAGCGCCGCGGAGGGTGCGGCCCACAGGAAGACCGTGCCGACGCCGTGGCCGAAGGCGTCCGTCACCAGCGGGACGATCGGGGCGGGCAGCCTGTGCAGGTCCGGGATGCCGCCGCCGGCCGCGGCGTGCCCGGCCGGGATGTGCGCGGCGGCCAGGTTCTCCGCCAGGTAGTGGCCGACCTTGTTCGTCATCAGCGCGCCGAGCGCGGAGACGCCCATCGCGCCGCCCATGGTGCGGAAGAAGGTGACCACCGAGCTGGCCGCGCCGAGCTCGTGCCGGGGCACCGTGTTCTGCACCGCGAGCACCAGGTTCTGGCTGGTCAGGCCGAGGCCGATGCCGGTGATCGCCATGTAGAGGGAGAGCAGCCCGTAGTCCGTGTCGGCCCGGGCGGTGCCGAGCAGGCCGAAGCCGACCGCGAGCAGCGCGGTGCCGGCGACCAGGTAGGCCTTCCACCTGCCGTACTTGGTGATCAGCCGGCCGGCGACGGCCGAGGAGACGGCCAGGCCGAGGATCATCGGCAGGGTCATCAGGCCGGCCGTGGTCGGGGACTTGGCGCGGGCCAGCTGGAAGTACTGGCTGAGGAAGGTGGTCGCGCCGTACATCCCGACACCGACCAGCACGCTGGCCAGGGCGGCCAGGGTGACGGTGCGGTACTTGAAGAGGTCCGGCGGGATGATCGGCTCGGCGGCACGGCGCTCGACCACGACCGCCAGCGCGCCCAGCACCAGGCCGCCGCCGACCATGGCCGCGGTCTGCCAGGACAGCCAGGCGTAGTTCTTGCCGGCCAGCGTGATCCAGATCATCAGCAGGCTGACCGAGGCGGTGATGACCAGCGCGCCCAGGTAGTCGATCTTCGCCTTGCGCCTGACCACCGGCAGCTTGAGGGTCCGCTGGACGACCACGATCGCGGCCAGCGCGAACGGGATGCCGACGTAGAAGCACCAGCGCCAGCCCAGCCAGGAGGTGTCCACGATGACGCCGCCGATCAGCGGGCCGCCGATGGTGGCGAGCGCGAAGACCGCGCCGAAGTAGCCGCTGTACCGGCCGCGCTCGCGCGGCGGGACCATCGCGGCCAGGCAGATCTGGCCCAGTGCGACGACACCGCCGGCGCCGACGCCCTGCAGCGCGCGGCAGGCGATCAGCTCACCGGTGTTCTGCGAGAGGCCGGCCAGCGCGGAGGTTGCGATGTAGATCAGCAGGGCGATCTGCAGCAGCAGCTTCTTGCTGGCGAGGTCGGAGAGCTTGCCCCAGATCGGGGTGGAGGCGGTGAGGGTGAGCAGGGCCGCGGTGATCACCCAGGTGTAGGCGGACTGGCCGCCGTGCAGGTCGGCCAGGATGTGCGGCAGGGCGTTGGAGACGACGGTCGAGGAGAGCACGGCCACGAAGAGGCCGAGCAGCAGGCCGGAGAGCGCCTCCATGACCTGCCGGTGGGTCATCTGTCGGTTGTCGACGGCGGCGGCACTGCCGCTCACCGCCTCGGTGGTCACGGTCATCTGGGTCCTTCGGCGCAGGCGTGCGGGATACGCGCATCATGAAAGTTTGTTGCCTTAAGCAACCATAAGAGGAGATGGTTGAATTAGGCAACATTCTTCAAGGCCGAGTAAAGGCCCGAACCGCGGACCCCGGACGCAGCTGCGCGAACGTGCGGGTCACACCTGCGCGAACGCGCGGGTCAGTCGGCCGACGGCTCCCCCAGGACGTCGTTGAAGCGGCCCAGCAGCTCCGCGAAGCGGACCACGTCGTCCGGCGACCAGCCGCCCATCACCTCGCGCACCCGGCGCATCCGGACGTCCCGGGCGGCCAGGTAGCGCGCCCGCCCGCCCTCGGTCAGCGACACCAGCGCGGCCCGGCGGTCCAGCGGGTCGGCCTCCCGGGCCACCAGGCCGAGCTCCTCCAGCGCCCGGATCTGCCGGCTCACCGTCGCCTTGCCCACCGCGAAGTGCACGCCGACGTCGGTCACCCGGACCTGACCGGCCTGCTCGATGTAGCCGAGCATGCTGTACGCCATGCCCTCCAGTCCGGGGTGCACCCGGCGTGAGAGTTCCGCCACTCTGGCCCGGCCCCGCCGGAACATCAGCGCGACCTCGCGCTCCACCGCCACCAGGGCTTCCTCGTCGCTCACCGCGTCAGTATCGCCCAGCGGCAGCGGCCGGCCCGTGCGCGGGAGGTGCGACAAGCCAACTACTTCATGGTATGAAGTATCGGTTCTGGAAGATCCGTTTTCCCCCGTTACGCAAGGAGATGTGGATGGCAGCCCCGGGGCAGGGTTTCGTCGCCGAACTGAAGAGCGCGGTCACACCGCGCGCGGCACTGCTCGTGATCGGAGTGCTGCTCCTCCAGCTCGGCTTCATCACCTCCTACATCGGGGCGCTGCACAAGCCCGCCCCGCACAACCTCTCCATCGCGGTGGTCGCCCCGCCGCAGGTCGCCCCCAAGCTGATCGGGGCGCTGGAGGCGGTCCCGAACGACGCCGTCAAGGCCGTCACCGCGCCGGACGCCGAGACCGCGACCGCGCAGATCAAGGACCAGAAGGTCTACGCCGCCTGGGTCGTGAACCCGACCGGCACCGAGGACACGCTGCTGGTCGGCGGCGCCCGCGGCCCGTCCGCCGCCAAGGCCGCCGAGACCATCACCACGGCGATCGACCGGACCCAGGGCCGTACGGTCAAGGTCCAGGACGTCGTGCCGCTCGCCAAGGGCGACACCAACGGCCTCTCCTCCTTCTACCTGGTGATCGGCTGGTGCGTCGGCGGCTACCTGGTCGCCTCGATCCTCGGCATCAGCGCGGGCTCCAAGCCGGCCAACGCCCACCGCCTGCTGATCCGCCTCGGCGTCCTGGCGCTCTACTCGGTCGCGGCCGGCATCGGCGGCACGATCATCGCCGGACCGGTGCTGGACGCGCTGCCCGGCTCGATCCTCGCCCTGTCCGCCATCGGCGCCCTGGTGGTCTTCTCGGTCGGCGCGTTCACCATGGCGCTGCAGTGCCTGTTCGGGATCATCGGCATCGGCATCGCGGTGCTGGTCTTCGTCGTCCTGGGCAACCCGAGCGCGGGCGGGGTCTACCCGGCGCCGATGATGCCGCCGTTCTGGCGGGCCATCGGCTCGGTGATCCCGAACGGCGCGGGCACCAGCGTCACCAAGTCGATCGCCTACTTCGGCTCGACCAACCTGGGGATGCCGCTCCTGGTCCTGGTGGTCTGGGCGCTGGTCGGCATCGGCGTCGCCTTCCTGGCCGTCCTGCGCGGCCCCCGCGCCGAGCAGCCCGAGCGCGAGCCCGTCAGCGTCGAGGCCTGATCCTCACCGCCACCCCGCTGCACCGAGCCCCCGGCCCCACCGGCCGGGGGCTCGGCCCGTTCCCGGCGGGGGGCTCGGCCCGTTCCCGGCGGGGGGCTCGGCCCGTTCCCGGCGGGGCGGGCCGTAGGAATAGGAAGGGGTCAGCCGCCCGAGAGCAGCCCCGGGTCGGCGACGATGGCGCGCACGACGCTCACCGCCGCGCCCAGCAGCGGGCCGCGGCGGCCCAGCCGGGAGACGGTCAGCCGGTCCTCGACCCAGGGCCGGACGGTGACCCGGGCAGCCAGCTCGGTGCGCATGGCGGGAAGCAGCCAGGGCGCCAGCCGGGCGAAGCCGCCGCCCAGGACGACCTCGGCCGGGTCCAGCAGGTTCACCGCGCCGGCGGCCGCGATGCCCAGCGCCGACCCGGCGCCAGCCAGGGCCGCTCGGGCCGACTGCTCGCCCGCCCCGGCCCGGTCGGCGAGCAGTGTCACCCAGTCGCCCCGGGCGCCGGTCAGGCCGGCCGCCGCCAGCACCGCCGCCTCGCCCGCGTACTGCTCCAGGCAGCCGTGCGCCCCGCAGGCGCAGCGGGGCCCGTCGGGGCGGACCGGCACGTGGCCGAACTCGCCCGCGTGGCCGCGCGCGCCGCGCAGCAGCCGCCCGCCGACCACGATCGCCGCGCCGACCCCGGCCTCGGCGGAGACGTAGAGGAAGTCCTCCGCGCCGTCGCCCAGCCAGCGCTCGGCCAGCCCGCCGAGGTTGGCCTCGTTGTCGGCCTCGACCGGCAGCTCGGCCAGGCCGTCCGCGGCCGGTCGCAGGGCCGCGCGCAGTTCGGCGGCCACCGGGACGTCCTGCCAGCCCAGGTTGGCGGCACGCTGCAGCACCGCGCCGGAGTCGCCGACCAGTCCGGGTACGGCCAGGGTCAGTCCGGCCGGGCGCAGGCCCGCCTCGGCGACGGCCGCGCGCAGCAGCCGGGCGAGGTCGGCCATGACGGCGGCGGGTTCCCGGCCGCGGTTGGAGATCTCCTGGCGCCGCGAGGCGCGGACCTCCCCGCGCAGGTCGACCACGCAGGCGCCCAGGTGGCGGACGCCGATCTCGGCGCCGAGTCCGCCGGGTCCGAGCGGGTTGAGTCCGAGCGCGGTGCCGGGGCGGCCGACCTTGCCGCTGGGCGCGGCCGGGCCCGCCTCGACCACCAGGCCGCCGGCGATCAGCTGTTCGGCGAGCGAGGAGACCGCGGCCCTGGTCAGTCCGGTCTCGGCGGCCACCTCGGCGCGGGAGCGCGGGCCGCGTGCGATCACCCCGAGCACCAGGGCCAGGTTGGCCCGGCGCATGCCCTGCTGGCTGGCGGGCCCGGTCCGGACACCGTCCGGTTCGTGCATCAGGCTCACCTCGCCCCCTACGGCACATCCCGTGGCATCTCGGGTGCAGCGTAACCGGGTTCCGGGGACACCGTCCCCACCAGGCCGGGTGCGACCGGGGGGTGCTCGGCGAGCCGGGTGAAGACCCACCGCTGCATCGCCCAGAAGCGGAACAGCATCGCGACGAAGGTGCCGACCACCATGCCGCTGAGGAAGTCCGCGACCTCCTGGGCGAAGGAGCTGACGTAGGGCTCGCGCAGGTCCAGCACATACCGGGAGATCGCCAGCGGTACGTCGTTGACGCCGATCGCCACCGCGCTGACCAGGAAGAACAGCAGGGCCTCGCGCTGCCGGCCGCCGGCCCGGAAGGCCCAGCGGCGGTTCAGCACGTACGAGACGACGGTGGCGATCACGGTCGCGACGGTCAGCGCGACCACCGGCTTGTGCTGCAGCACGGTGAACTTGAGCTCCAGGTTGATCACCATGGTGAGCACGAAGCAGGTGCCCCCGACCAGCAGGAACTTCACCAGCCGGCGGTGGCGCACCAGGAAGGGGCGCAGCCGGTCCGGCACCCGGGCCAGGGCGCGCTGCGTGGGGGACGGCATCTCCGCAGTCTCGCACGCGGAGATGCCGTCGGCCCCCGGAACCGGCGACCGCGGATCAGGCGGCCGCCACCAGCACCTCGGCCGGCTCCAGCGCCAGCTTCAGCACCTCGCGGACGTCCGACACCGGGTGGACGGTGAGCCGCTCCAGCACCTCGGCCGGGACGTCGTCCAGGTCGGCCTCGTTGCGCTTGGGGATGATCACCGTGGTGACCCCGGCCCGGTCGGCGGCGAGCAGCTTCTGCTTCACCCCGCCGATCGGCAGCACCCGCCCGGTCAGCGACACCTCGCCGGTCATCGCCACGTCGGTGCGCACCTTGCGGCCCGAGAGCAGCGAGGCCAGCGCCGTGGTCATGGTGATGCCGGCGCTCGGCCCGTCCTTGGGGACGGCCCCGGCCGGTACGTGCAGGTGCACGCCGCGGTCGCGCAGCGAGGTGACCGGCAGTTCCAGCTCGGCGCCGCGCGAGCGCAGGAAGGAGAGCGCGATGTGCGCGGACTCCTTCATCACGTCGCCCAGCTGCCCGGTGAGGGTCAGCCCGGTGCCGCCGGTCTCGGCGTCGGCCAGCGAGGCCTCGATGTAGAGGACGTCGCCGCCGGCACCGGTCACCGCGAGGCCGGTGGCCACGCCGGGGACGGCGGTGCGGCGTTCGGCCGGCTCCTGGGCGGACTCCGGCACGTGGTGCGGCCGGCCGATCAGGGCGCGCAGGTCCTCCGCGTCGACCGCGGCGGGCAGCTCGCGCTCGCCCAGCTCGGCCTGCGCGGCGATCTTGCGCAGCACCCGGGCGATCGAGCGCTCCAGGTTCCGGACGCCCGCCTCGCGGGTGTACTCCCCGGCGAGGCGGCGCAGCGCCGTCTCGTCCACGCTGACCTGCTCGCCGCCGAGGCCGGCCTTCTCCAGCTGGCGCGGGAGCAGGTGGTCGCGGGCGATGACGACCTTCTCGTCCTCGGTGTAGCCGTCCAGCCGGACCAGCTCCATCCGGTCGAGCAGCGGCTCGGGGATGGCCTCCAGCACGTTGGCGGTGGCGAGGAAGACGACGTCGGAGAGGTCGAGCTCGACCTCCAGGTAGTGGTCCCGGAAGGTGTGGTTCTGCGCCGGGTCCAGCACCTCCAGCAGGGCGGCGGCCGGGTCGCCCCGGTAGTCGGAGCCGACCTTGTCGATCTCGTCGAGCAGGACGACCGGGTTCATCGAGCCGGCCTCCTTGATCGCCCGGACCAGCCGGCCGGGCAGCGCGCCGACGTAGGTGCGCCGGTGGCCGCGGATCTCGGCCTCGTCCCGGACGCCGCCGAGGGCGACCCGGACGAACGTGCGGCCCATGGCGCGGGCCACCGACTCGCCGAGCGAGGTCTTGCCGACGCCGGGCGGGCCGACCAGGGCCAGCACGGCGCCGCCGCGGCGGCCGCCGACCAGGCCGAGCCCCTGCTCGGCCCGGCGCTTGCGGACGGCCAGGTACTCGACGATGCGCTCCTTCACGTCGGCCAGGCCGGCGTGGTCGGCGTCCAGCACCGCGCGGGCGCCGGCGATGTCGTAGGCGTCCTCGGTGCGCTCGTTCCAGGGCAGCTCCAGGACGGTGTCGAGCCAGGTGCGGATCCAGGAGCCCTCGGGCGACTGGTCGGAGGCGCGCTCCAGCTTGTCGACCTCCTTGAGCGCGGCCTCGCGGACGTTCGCCGGGAGGTCGGCGGCCTCGACCCGGGCGCGGTAGTCGCCCTCCTCGTCGACCGCCTCGCCGTTCAGCTCGGCCAGCTCCTTGCGGACGGCCTCCAGCTGGCGGCGGAGCAGGAACTCCTTCTGCTGCTTGGCCACGCCCTCCTCGACGTCCTTGCGGATGGTGTCGTTGACCTCCTCCTCGGCGAGGTGGTCGCGCAGCAGGGTCAGCGCGTACTCCAGGCGGGCGACCTGGTCGGCCTCCAGCAGCACCTTGAGCTTCTGTTCCGCGGTGACGAAGGGCGCGTAGCCGATGTTGTCGGCGAGCTCGCCGACGCCCTCGATCTGGGCGACCCGGTCCACGATCTGCCAGGCGCCGCGCTTGCGCAGCCACTGGGTGGACAGCGCCTTGTAGTCCCTGACCAGCTCGGCGGCCCGGCCGGCCACCGGGGTGCCCACCGAGGACTCCCGGAACGGGGTGGTCTCCACCCAGAGGGCGGCGCCGGGGCCGGTGGTGCCGACGCCGATCCGGAGCCGGCGCACGGCGCGCACCAGCGCGACCGGCTGGCCGGCGGTGTCCGGGCCGTCGGCCAGCCGGCCGACCTGCTCCACGGTGGCCAGCGTGCCGGCCGCCGCGTACGAGCCGTCCACCCGCGGGACCAGCAGGACCTGCGGCTTGCCGCCCGCGGCGGCCGCGGCGCGGGCGGCCTCGACGGCGGCGCGCACCTCGGTGTCCTTCAGGTCCAGCGGGACGACCATGCCCGGCAGGACGACCTCGTCGTCGAGTGGCAGCACGGGCAGGGTGAGCGGAGTGGACGTCGATGCCATGATCTCTCCCCAGTCAGTGAAGTTGAGTCGACCTGACTAAGGCTCCACAGGGGCCGGATGTTCCCGGGGGTTAGTTCGCTGCGAGCGAACACGATCCGGCCGGGAAGGCCACTCGGACGGGCCTCGGCCGGGCTGTCAAAAGCACACCTGGGAAGCACCCGGCGAATCTGGGGGATTCCTGGACGCGCCAAGGGAGCCCCGGCGCACGGACCTCGGCGCACGGAAACCCGGCGCACGGAAACCCGGCGCACGGAGCTCGGCGCGCGAGCCTCAGCGCGCGGTCCGCACCCGCGCCCCGCCGCGCGCGGGTGCGGCACCGCCGACCGTCGCGATGCCGGGCCGGAGCGGGCGCCGCTCGATGCGACGCAGCCAGCGCCACAGCACCACCCCGGTGAGCACCGCCGCCGGGTGCCCCACCGCGGTGACCACGTCCTTGTCGGAGGCGATCTGCTCGGCGATCATCAGCCCGGCACCGCCCAGCGCGAGCAGCCGCCCGCGCCAGGAGAGCAGCCCGGCCACCGCGCCCAGGCAGGCGAGCACGCCGTAGCTGACCCCGATGTCCAGGTGGTCCATCGCCTCGGGCGCCATCCGCCCGGTCTCCACCGCGAGGATCACCACGCCCTGGGAGAGCAACGTGGCCGCGACGTGCCCGATCGCGAAGACCACCGCAGCCCGGGCCGGCCCGACCTTGCGCTCCAGCGGCGCGAGGGTGAAGGCGAATCCCCACAGGTACGGCATCCACACCTCGCCGGCCACCCAGAATCCGCTCAGGACGAGGGCGCGGACGGGATGCTGGAGCAGGTTGTGGCCGTCCGAACTGGAGGCCTCCTGCAACCGCTGCACGAGTTCCGGATCGGCGAGCCCGGCGAAGGTCGTGGTGGCTCCCACGACGGCGAGGTATCCGAGCGTGAAGGGGTTGCGCCGGGGCGTCGGTACGCGCTCCAGCAGCCATTGCACGACGGCGGTGCGCAGTCCGTGCCGGAGCATTCCGTACGGCACTCCCGCGGGTGCGCGCCCGTCGGCGTCCCGCCGCACTCCCGCCATGCCGCCTCCGCTCCACCTCCGCAGCCACCGGCCCCCTCCCGGTGCCCAACGCACCGGCGCGCACCGCGGATTCCGCCCGGTCGGGTGTTGTCGTGCCCACGGTACGTCGAGGTTCTGAGAGGCAGCTGGGAAAAGCCGGTGAAGACCGTCGCCGTAACGGAGTGCCGGATTCCCTACATTGGTCCAGACCTTCTTTCCATTGACGCGTCAGTAGGGCCTCTGACCGGCGACTTGGCGTCAACTCGACTGCATACGTACCGTTACGCAGTGAAAATTCGCCGGGTAAGGTATCGGCCCGTGCCCACTCGTGCAGTGGGTCAGCGGGCGGCCCGAACAGCCGGCCCACGGGCCGGAAACGTCCGGTCCACCTGCCGGAAAGCATCCGTTGTCCGTACGCTGCGAAGTGCGCGGGAGAAGTGGGCGGCCGACTAAACCGTCCTCGCCTCCCGATCGCGCGGCGGGACGGCGGACCCGGCACAGTCCACGACGGAACAAGACTACGAGCGGAGCCCCGCCATCCCCACAGGTGGCCGGCCCGCAGCCCTGGGGGCGGTGGCGTGACCGTGACAGAAATTCAGCAGGACAACGTCAACACCGGCGGCACGGTGAGCAGCCAACGCAGAGTGCTGGTGGTGGAGGACGAGCCGACGATCGCCGAGTCGATCGCGGCCCGACTGGGCGCGGAGGGCTTCAAGGTCGCCGTGGCCCACGACGGCCCCGGCGCGGTCGACGGCTTCCACACCTGGCAGCCGGACCTCGTCGTCCTCGACATCATGCTGCCCGGCTTCGACGGCCTGGAGGTGTGCCGCCGGATCCAGGCGCAGCGCCCGGTGCCGGTGCTGATGCTGACCGCGCGCGACGACGAGACGGACCTGCTGGTCGGCCTCGGCGTGGGTGCGGACGACTACATGACCAAGCCGTTCTCGATGCGCGAACTGGCCGCCCGGGTCAACGTGCTGCTGCGCCGCGTCGAGCGCGCCCAGCAGGCCGCCCGCACGCCCGCGCTGGGCAGCCTGCGCTTCGGCGAGCTGGAGATCGACCACGTGCAGCGCCGGGTCCGGCTGGCCTCGGGCGACGTCCACCTGACGCCGACCGAGTTCGACCTGCTCGCCTGCCTGGCCGCCCAGCCGCGCGCGGTGCTCACCCGCGAGCAGCTGCTGGCCGAGG
>NZ_JBEORY010000078.1:0-38144 GCF_040302665.1 Kitasatospora sp. NPDC097691
GGTGCTTCTCCAGCGCCTCGACGACCTCGTCCACGCCCTCGCCGCGGGCCGCGACGGTCTTCACGATCGGCGGGCGCCAGTCCCCCGCCTCGCGGGCCTCGCCGAGGCCCAGCATGTGGTTGAGCTCCCGCGCGGTGGCGTCGGCGCCGTCCCGGTCGGCCTTGTTGACCACGAAGACGTCGCCGATCTCCAGGATCCCGGCCTTGGCGGCCTGGATGCCGTCGCCCATCCCGGGGGCCAGCAGCACCACGGTGGTGTCGGCCTGGGCGGCGATCTCGACCTCGGACTGGCCGACGCCCACGGTCTCGACCAGGATCACCTCGCAGCCGGCCGCGTCCAGCACCCGCAGTGCCTGGGGCGCCGTCCAGGAGAGCCCGCCGAGGTGGCCGCGGGTGGCCATCGAGCGGATGAACACCTCGGGATCGGTGGCGTGGTCCTGCATCCGGACCCGGTCGCCCAGCAGCGCGCCGCCGGAGAACGGCGAGGACGGGTCGACGGCCAGGACCCCGACCCGCTTGCCGAGCCGCCGGTAGGCGGAGACCAGGGCCGAGGTGGAGGTGGACTTGCCGACCCCCGGCGAGCCGGTGAGGCCGATGGTGTAGGCCTGGCCGGTGTACGGCGCGAGCGCGGCCATCGCCTCCCGCAGCTGCGGGGCGGCGTTCTCGACCAGCGTGATCAGTCGGGCGACGGCCCGCGGCCGGCCCTCCCGGGCCTGCTCGACCAGCGTGGCGACATCGATCATCAGGGTCTCCTTGCGCGGATGTCGTCGTATGCCGAAGGGGCTGCGGACCGCTTGTGGCGGTCCGCAGCCCCGAAGATCAGATCAGCTGATCAGGCCTTCGGGACGCGCACGATGAGCGCGTCACCCTGGCCACCGCCGCCGCACAGCGCGGCCGCGCCCACCCCGCCGCCGCGGCGCTGCAGCTCCAGCGCCAGGGTCAGCACCACGCGGGCGCCGGACATGCCGATCGGGTGGCCGAGCGCGATCGCGCCGCCGTTGACGTTGACGATGTCCGAGGAGACGCCCAGGTCCTTCGTCGACTGGTAGGCGACGGCCGCGAACGCCTCGTTGATCTCGATCAGGTCGAGGTCGGCGACCTCCAGGCCCTCCTTGGAGAGCGCGTGCTTGATCGCGTTGGACGGCTGCGACTGCAGCGAGTTGTCCGGGCCTGCCACGTTGCCGTGCGCGCCGATCTCGGCGATCCAGGTCAGGCCCAGCTCCTCGGCCTTGGCCTTGCTCATCACGACCACCGCGGCGGCGCCGTCGGAGATCTGCGAGGAGGTGCCGGCGGTGATCGTGCCGTCCTTGGTGAAGGCCGGGCGCAGCTTGGCCAGGCCCTCGACGGTGGTGTCCGCGCGGATGCCCTCGTCCTGGCTGAACAGCACCGGCTCGCCCTTGCGCTGCGGGATGGCGACCGGGGCGATCTCGGCGTCGAAGACGCCGTCGGCCTGCGCCTTGGCGGCCCGCTGGTGCGAGGCGGCGGCGATCTCGTCCTGCACGTCGCGCGGGATGCCCAGGCGGGTGTTGTGCTTCTCGGTGGACTCGCCCATCGGGATGTTCTCGTAGGCGTCGGTGAGGCCGTCGTACGCCATGGCGTCCAGCATCTCGATCGCGCCGTACTTGAAGCCCTCGCGGGACTTCGGCAGCAGGTGCGGGGCGTTGGTCATCGACTCCTGGCCGCCGGCCACGATGACGTCGAACTCGCCGGCGCGGATCAGCTGGTCGGCCAGCGCGATGGCGTCCAGGCCGGAGAGGCAGACCTTGTTGATGGTCAGCGCCGGGACGTTCATCGGGATGCCGGCCTTGACGGCGGCCTGGCGGGCCGGGATCTGGCCGGCGCCGGCCTGGAGCACCTGGCCCATGATCACGTACTGGACCTGGTCCCCCGTGATGCCGGACCGCTCCAGCGCGGCCTTGATGGCGACGCCGCCGAGGTCGGCCCCGGAGAAGCCCTTGAGGGAGCCGAGCAGGCGACCCATCGGGGTCCGTGCACCGGCAACGATCACAGAGGTGGTGTTGGTCATGGGACGGGCCCCTTCGCACGTCGTGGCCAGGTGAGGATGCGCTCAATGTACTGACCTGTTACCCGCCCGTCACCGGAGCGACGGTGTGATCGAGCGCACTGGCACCCTCCAGTCAACACCGTGCCGACGCGGTCCGGGTGAACCCCGCCGCGTGTGAGCAGGCTCGCACGTCCGGCACTGGCGTCGGTCGCGGGCCATGCGCTGCACTTGGTGCCACCCTTGTCCCCAACCATCCGGAGGCCGCCGTGCTGACCCGAATCGACCACATCGGCATCGCCTGCCGAGACCTCGACAAGACGGTCGAGTTCTACCGCGCCACCTACGGCTTCGAGGTCTTCCACTCCGAGGTCAACGAGGAGCAGGGTGTCCGCGAGGCCATGCTGCGGATCAACGGGACCGACGACGGCGGTGCCTCCTACCTCCAGCTGCTGGAGCCCACCCGGCCCGACTCCACGGTCGCCAAGTGGCTGGAGAAGAACGGCGAGGGCGTGCACCACATCGCCTTCGGCACCGCCGACGTGGACGGCGACGCCGAGGCCATCCGCGGCAAGGGCGTCCGGGTCCTCTACGACGAGCCGCGGATCGGCTCGATGGGCTCCCGGATCACCTTCCTGCACCCGAAGGACTGCGGCGGCGTGCTGACGGAGCTGGTCACGTCCGCGCAGAACGCCCACGACGAGCACTGAATCGTCCACCGGACCGCCCCCAGGGTGCCGCTCGCTCCGGCGGCACCCGACGGTCCATCGGTCATGACCCGTCAGTAACCTGGTCGGAACAGCCGGAAAACCCCCCTGCGGCCATTCCCCCGCCGTCCGCTCCCACTACAATGCCCAGGTGCGCGAAGACTCCGGGGGACGGAGGGGACGGGCACGGCCGAAGACGGCCCGTCCGCCCTGCCGCGGTCGGCCCGTCGCAAGGGGAGTCCATTACGCGGGCACGGCTGAACAGTCGCAAGACGGATCTGTCACCATTCTCCACAAGGCAAGAGTTCGCCCAGGAGTCCACCCGGACGGGGGAACGCGGTACCCCCGCGCTCCTGCGCCCCGGACTCCGACGACCGCGGCGGGCGGCCCCGGATTGGCGAGGGGTCGTCCACCTGCTGCGGATGCAAGGACCAGTCGGACCGACACCCGGGAAACGGGTGCCCGGAACCGGCCGGGTCGAGGACGCGACCAGGAGATGGATGGGACCGCGGAGTGCGGGGCAACGACCGCTACGAGGCTGACGATCACCTCTCCCAGTTCGAGGCCGAGATGGGTCGGACTCGGAAGGAGCGCGACAAGGCAGTCGAGCATGCCGAGGACCTCGCCTACCAGGTGGAGGTGCTCCGGGCGAAACTGCACGAGTCCCGTCGCATGCTCGCCCAGCCGCGCGCCTTCGACGCCGTCTCCGGCCAGGCCGAGCAGATGCTCCGCACCGCCGAGATGCAGGCCCAGCAGCTGCGTGCCGACGCCGAGCGCCAGCTGCGCGACTCCCAGGCCGCCACCCAGCGGATCATGGCCGAGGCCGCCGAGCGCACCGCCCGTCTGGAGGCCGAGCTCACCGCCCGCCGCCGCCAGCTTGAGGACGAGCTCGCCGAGCTGCGCCGGTCCGCCGAGCAGCACGTCAACGGCTGGGCCGAGCAGACCCGGGCCGGCTCCGAGCAGGAGGCCCAGCGCCTCCTCCAGGAAGCCCGCGTCGAGGCCGAGCGGATGGTCACCGCCGCCCGCGCGGAGGCCGTCGCCCTCGCCGACCAGGCCCGCGCCCAGACCGCCGCCGACGTCGACGCCGCCCGCGGTGAGGCCCACGCCGCCGCCGAGGCCGCCCTCCAGCGGGCCCAGAGCGACGCCGAGCGCCTGCTGCGCGCCGCCTCCGAGCACGCCCAGCAGGCCGGTGCCCAGGCCGCCGCGGACGTGGACGCCGCCCGCGGCGAGGCCCAGCAGCAGCTGGCCGCCGCCCACGCCGCCGCCGAGCACCAGCTCGCCGCCGCCAAGGCCGAGATCGACCAGCTCAAGGTGCAGGCCGCCACCGAGCAGGCCCGCGCCGAACAGCAGCTCTCCGCCGCCAAGGCCGAGATAGAGCGGCTGCGCGCCGAGGCCATCGCCGAGGCGGAGCGCACCCGACACGAGGCCGCCGCCCTGCGGGCCCAGGCCGAACAGGCCGCCGAACAGCTCCAGGCCGACGCCGAGGCCGCCGCCGAGCGCAAGGTCGCCGACGGCGAGGCCGCCAACGAACAGCGTTCGCAGACCGCCCGGGCCGAGGTCGCCCGGATGGTGGCCCAGGCCACCAAGGAAGCCGACGCGATCCGCGCCGAAGCCGAGACCGTACGGTCCGCGGCGTCCACCAAGCAGGCCGAGGCCGACGCCGCCAAGGCCGCCGCCGCCGAGGAGAGCGAGCGGCTGCGGGCCACCGCCGAGTCGGTCGCCACCGAGCTGCGCGCCGAGGCCGAGGCCGCGATCGCCGAGCTGCGCGCCCGGGCCGAGCGGGACGTGGCCGAGCTGCGGGCGCACGCCCACGCCGAGGCGCAGCGACTGCGTAGCGAGGCCGAGGAGGAGGGCCGGGCGGCCGGCGCCAAGGACGCCACCGTCCACCTCGCCAAGGCCGCCAAGACCGCCGAGGAGGTGCTCGGCCGCGCCAACCAGGACGCCGAGACCGCCCGGAGCGAGGCCGCCACCGAGGCCGAACGGATCCGCACCGAGGCCGCCGCGGAGGCGCAGCGCCTGCGCGAGCAGGCCCAGGCCGCCGTGGAGCAGGCCCAGAACGCCGCCCTGGACGACGCCGCCGCGATCCGCCGGCGGATCGAGCAGATGCAGGACGAGGCGGCCCGGCTGCGCGCCGAGGCCGAGGAGCTGCGCTCCCAGGCCGCCGCCGAAGCCGAGCGCGTCCGCGGCGAGGCCCGCCGCCAGGCGGTACTGCAGATCGAGGAGTCGGCGAAGAACGCCGAGGAGCTGCTCACCAAGGCCAAGGCCGACGCGGACGACCTGCGCGCGGGGGCCGCGGGCGAGATCGAGCGGCTGCGCGAGCAGGCCCAGGAGCAGGCCGCCGAGACCCAGGGCCGGGCCGAGCAGACCCTGACCCGGGCCCGCACCGAGGCCGCGAAGATCACCGCCGCCGCCGAGCAGCAGGGCCAGGACGCGCTCTCCGCCGCCAAGGCCGCGGCTGCCGAGAACCGCACCGCCGCCGAGCGTGAGACCGCCGAACTCCGCCGCGAGGCAACCGAGTTCGACCGGCGGGTCCGGGCCGAGGCGAACGCCGCCGCGGAGGCCGTGACCACCGAGGCGCAGGCCGGGGCGAACGCGGTGCGGGACGCCGCGGTGGCCGACGCCGAACGGGTGCGCACCGAGGCCGACACCGAGGCCGCCCGCACCCGGGGCGAGGCCGAGGCCGCCGCCGACGCGCTGCGCGAGGAGAGCCGCCGCGAGCGCGAGGACGCCGCCACCGGGCTGCGCCGCGAGCGCGAGGAGACCGCCGACCAGCTGGCCGCCGCCAAGGCCGCCCGCACGCAGGCCGAGCAGGCCGCCGCCGAGCTCCGCGAGACCGCCGACGCCCACGCCGCCGAGGTACGGGCGGAGGCCGAGCAGGCCGCCGGCGAGCTGCGGGCCCTCGCCCAGCGCGAGACCACCCAGCAGCGCGAGACCGCCGAGGCCTACGCCGACCGCGTCCGCACCGAAGCCGAACAGCACGCCACCGACCTCACCGAACGCACCGCCACCGAAACCGCCCAGGTCCGCACCGCCGCCGACACCTACGCCACCGAACAGCGCGAAACCGCGGACACCTACGCCGCCGGCGTGCGGGCGGAGGCCGAGCAGGCCGCCGGCGAGCTGCGGGCCCTCGCCCAGCGCGAGACCACCCAGCAGCGCGAGACCGCCGAGGCCTACGCCGACCGCGTCCGCACCGAGGCCGAACAGCACGCCACCGACCTCACCGAACGCACCGCCACCGAAACCGCCCAGGTCCGCACCGCCGCCGACGCGTACGCCACCGAACAGCGCGAGACCGCGGACACCTACGCCGCCGAGCAGCGTGAGAGCGCCGACGCGTACGCCGCCGAGCAGCGCGAGGCCGCCGACGGAGTGCTGGAGCGCGCCGAGGCCACCGCCGAGCAGCGCCGGGCGGAGGCCGCCAGGGACGCCAAGGCCGTCCGCGAGAAGGCGGCCGCCGAGCTGGCGCTGGCCAACGAGCAGGCCGAGACCGTCCGGGCCGAGGCCGGCCGTGAGCTGTCCGAGGCCCGTGCCACCGCCGACAACATCCGGGGCGAGGCCGCGGCCGAGCTGGAGCAGGCCGAGGCCGACCGTGCGGAGCTGATCGCCGCCGCGAAGGCCGAGGGCGCCGAACTGGTCGCCGTCTCCGAGGAGGAGGCCGCCGAGGTCCGCCAGTCGGTGGCCGGCATGCACGAGGCCGCCGCCGAGCAGATCGCCGCGCTCAAGGCCGCCGCCGAGCAGCAGGCCGCCGAGGTCCGCGAGGCCGGCGAGCAGGCCGCCGCCGAGGTCCGGGACCTCGCCGAGCGCGAGACGACCGAGCAGCGCGAGCTCGCCGACCGGGAGACCGCCGAGCAGCGCGCGGCGGCCGATGCGTACGCCGCCGAGGTCCGCGAGCTCGCCGACCGCGAGACCGCCGACCTGCGCGCCCGTACCGAGGCCGAGACCACCGCCCTGCGTGAGCAGACCGAGCTGGAGCTGGTCGCCGACCGCGAGGCCGCCGAGGCCGAGCTCGACCGGCAGCGCGCCGAGGCCCAGGCCTACGACGAGCGGCTGCGCACGGACGCCGAGGCCGAACTGCGCGCCGCCCAGGAGACCGCCGCGCAGCTGCGCGCCGACGCCGAGGCGCAGGCCGCCCGTACCGTCGCCGAGGCCGAGGCCCACGGTGCCCGTACGGTCGCCGACGCCGAGGAGCTGGCCGCCGGGCTGCACGCCGAGGCCGAGGAATACGCCCTCGCCACCCGCACGCTGGCCGACGACTACGACAGCGCCACCCATGCCCGGGCCGACGCGTTCGACGCGGAGACCCGGGAGGCCGCCGAGAAGTTCGACAAGTCCACCCGCGAGCGGGCCAAGTCCGTCCTGGAGAAGGCCTTCGCCGACGCCGAGGCGCTCGGTGAGGACGCCCAGACCACCGCGCTGGCCACCACCGCCGCCGCCGAGGAGCAGGCGGACGCGATGGTCGCCGCCGCCCGCAAGGAGGCCGACCGGCTGGTCGCCGCCGGCGAGGCGGCCGGCCAGGCCGAGGTCGAGAAGGGCCGCTCGGACGCCGACGCGCTGCTCGCCGAGGCCCGCCGGGACGCCACCGGGATCCGCGAGCGCGCCGAGGAGCTGCGCGAGCGCACCGACGCCGAGGTGGAGGCGCTGCACGAGCGCGCCCGCAAGGAGAACGCGGCGGCCATGAAGTCGGCCGGCGAGCGGGTGGACGCGCTGGTGACGGCCGCCCAGGAGCAGCTGACCGAGGCCGAGGAGCAGGCGGTGGCCACCGTCGCCGAGGCCGAGGACCGCGCCGCGGCGCTGGTCGCCGCCGCCGAGGACCGCTCGAACGAGCTCACCTCGGAGGCCTCCGCCGAGGCCAGCAAGGTCCGCCTCTCGGCGGTCCGCAAGGCCGAGGGCCTGCTCAAGGAGGCGGAGACCAAGCTCGCCAACTCCACCGACCGCGCCGAGGCGCTCATCGAGAAGTCGGAGGCGAAGCTGCAGTCGGCCGAGGCCGAGGCCGAGGAGCGGCTGGAGCGGGCGGCGACCGAGGCGGAGAAGCGCCTGCGGGACGCCGACGAGGCCGCGGAGGAGCAGGTCGAGCTGGCGAAGGCGGAGGCCGAGCGGCTGCTCGCCGAGGCCAAGGCCGAGGCGAAGCGGGTCACCGACGAGGGCCGGCGCGAGCTGGACGAGCTGGTGCGCCGCCGCAAGGACATCAACACGGAGATCTCCAGGGTGCAGGACGTGCTGTCCGCGCTGGAGGCCTTCGAGGCGCCGGCGCCGGTCGCGCAGACCAACGGGGGAAGCAACAAGAAGGACGGGGGCGCCAAGGCCGGTGCCGGAGTTGGCTCCCCCCGGTCGGGTGGCAATCGCTCCAAGAACGCACCACCCGATTGAGCGGACATTGTCCGCGAGAGAACGGCTTTTCGCCGTCGACACTCCGGTACCGTGTCAGGATTCCCTCAACCACCTCAGCGGTTTGACGACAGGAAGCCCAGAACCCCATGAGCGACAGTCACTCCCCTCACGGCTTCGACCTGGTACGCCGTGGGTACGAGCGCGCCCAGGTCGACGAGCGGATCACCAAGCTGGTGGCCGACCGTGACAGTGCCCTGACCCGGATCAGCGCGCTGGAGAAGCGCATCGAGGAGCTCCACCTGGAGACCCAGACCGCCCAGGCGGCGGTCGTCGAGCAGGAGCCCTCGTACGCTGGTCTCGGTGCCCGGGTCGAGAAGATCCTGCGGCTCGCCGAGGAGGAGGCCAAGGACCTGCGCGACGAGGCGCACCGCGCCGCCGAGCAGCACCGCGAGCTCGCCGAGGCCGCCGCCCAGCAGGTCCGCACCGAGGCCGAGAACTACGCCAAGGACCGCAAGGCCAAGGCGGAGGACGAGGGTCTGCGGATCGTCGACAAGGCCAAGAGCGACGCCGCCCAGCTGCGCGCCGAGGCCAACAAGGACGCCCAGAACAAGCGCGAGGAGGCGGACGCCCTCTTCGAGGAGACCCGCACCAAGGCCGCCCAGGCCGCGCTGGAGTTCGAGACCAACCTGGCCAAGCGCCGCGAGCAGTCCGAGCGCGACCTGGCCGCCCGTCAGGCCAAGGCCGAGAAGCGCCTGGCCGAGATCGAGCACCGGGCCGAGCAGCTGCGCCTGGAGGCCGAGAAGCTGCGCACGGACGCCGAGCGCCGCGCCCGCCAGACCGTCGAGACGGCCCAGCGCCAGTCCGAGGACATCGTGGCGGACGCCAACGCCAAGGCCGACCGCATCCGCAGCGAATCCGAGCGTGAGCTGGCGGCGCTCACCAACCGCCGCGACAGCATCAACGCCCAGCTGACCAACGTCCGCGAGATGCTGGCGACGCTGACCGGCGCGGCCGTGGCCGCCGCCTCGCTGCCGAACGACGACACCATGGGCGTGCCCGCCCAGCAGTCGCGCTGAGACGGTACCGGCACCTGACCGCCGCAGGCCCTCACCCGCCCGGGTGAGGGCCTGTCCGCTGTCGTGCCGTCATCACCTCGGGCGGTTCTACCGGGGGTAGGCCCCGTCCGGTCGCTGGTGGCCGCTGCTGAGCTGGTTGCCCTCGTCGTCGGAGACGGTGCCGAACCAGGAGGTGCACCAGACCGACACCGAGTCCGGCCAGTACTGCACCTCGAAGGGGTGGCCGGAGCCGTGGTCGCCGTACGAGGTGACGATGAAGGTCTCCCCGGGGCGCATCCAGTAGTCCTCGCCGAGCGGTTCCAGGGTCAGCTCGACCAGCCCCTCGCTCCGGTTGGTCACGGGCATCCGGCCGCTCACCTCCAGCGCCGAGAAGTCCCAGGCGGCCGCGTCCTCGCTCATCCGGCGGCCACCCTCCGCAGCAGGGCTCGGACGGCGGCGTCGAAGGCCTCGGGGGCCTCCAGGGCGCTCAGATGGCCCGCTCCGGGGATGACGGTCAGCTCGGCGTCCGGGCGGGCCCGCAGCATCAGTTCGGCCTCCTCCGGCGCCACCAGGGTGTCCTGGGCGCCCGCCACCACCGCGACCGGCACCCGCAGCCCGGCGAGCACGTCCCGGGCGTCCGGACGGGCCGCCATCGCCCGCTGGGCCCAGGCGACGGTGGCCGGCGGGGCGGCGGCGACCATCGACTGCACCCGCTCCACGAGGTGCTGCGAGTCGGGCCCGAGCTGCCCGGCCGCGACCTGCTCGTCCAGCAGCAGCTGCACGCTGTCCCGCGCGGTGACGGCGGCGGCGATCCGCTCCCGGTTGGCCCGTACCGCGTCGGTGTCGGCGGTGGCGCGGGTGTTGGCGAGCAGCAGGCCGGCCAGCCGTTCGGGGTGGCGGCGGGCGAAGGCCAGCGCCACGTAGCCGCCCATCGAGATCCCGGCGACCACCGCGCGCTCGATCCCGGCCGCGTCCAGCAGCAGTGCGAGGTCCTCCGCGACCGCGTCCAGCGAGGGCTCGTCGGCGCCCAGCTCGGTGCCGCCGAACCCCCTCTGGTCGGGGGCGAGCACCCGCGCCCCGTCCCCGGTCAGGCCGGGCAGCGCGTCCAGCTGGGACGACCACATCGAGGCGTTCAACGGAAAGGCGTGCAGCAGCACGAGGGGTGTTCCGGTACCGCTCTCGCGGACGGACACTGCGGCGGGGAGCTCGGTCATGCGCCCACCGTATTCCGGCACGCCCGATGAACCCACTCAGCGGGCCGCGATATCCCCTTTGTCCTAGCCTGACAGCGAGTAAGGGAGCGCGAATGATCGAGTTGCACGACCTGACAAAACGTTACGGCAAGACGCTCGCGGTGGACCGACTCAGCTTCACCGTCCCCCGGGGCGTGGTGACCGGCTTCCTCGGCCCGAACGGCGCGGGCAAGTCCACCACCATGCGCATGATCCTCGACCTCGACCGCCCGACCGGCGGCCGGGTCACCATCGACGGCAAGCGCTACGGACAGCTCAGCGAGCCGCTCAAGTACATCGGCGCGCTGCTGGAGGCCAAGGCCGTCCACCCGGGCCGCACCGCCCGCGACCACCTGCTCTGGCTCGCCCAGAGCAACCGCATCCCGGAGCGCCGGGTGGACGAGGCGCTCGCCCTGGTCGGCCTCACCCCGGTCGCCCGCAAGCGGGCCCGCGGCTTCTCGCTCGGCATGGGCCAGCGCCTGGGCATCGCCTCCGCGCTGCTCGGCGACCCGGAGATCGTCATGTTCGACGAGCCGGTCAACGGCCTGGACCCGGAGGGCATCCTCTGGATCCGCAACCTGATGAAGCGCCTCGCCGGCGAGGGCCGGACGGTCTTCGTCTCCTCCCACCTGATGAGCGAGATGGCCGTCACCGCCGACCACCTGGTGGTCATCGGCAGGGGCCGGCTGCTCGCCGACCTGCCGATGCCGGAGTTCATCCGGCGCAACTCCCGCTCCACCGTACGGCTGCGCAGCCCCGAACCCGAGCGGCTGCTCGACGTGCTGGCCGACGCCGGCCTGCGGCACGAGGCGGGCCCGGACGGCTCCTACGAGGTGGTCGACGGCGACCTTGCCCGGCTCGGCGAACTGGCTGCGGCGAACGGCGTGGTGCTGCACGAACTCAGCCCGCAGCAGGCCTCGTTGGAGGAGGCGTTCATGCAGATGACGGCCGACTCGGTGGAGTACCACGCGGGCGACGGACCGGGCCGGGACGCGGCCGGCGCACCCGGCGCCTGGGGCGCCGGCTGGAAGGCGGACGGCGCCCGGCAGGCCGCCGCGGCACAGCAGGAGGAGAACTGAGATGGCGTCCTTCCCGGCAGTCCTGCGCTCCGAGTGGACGAAGATCCGCAGCGTCCGCTCGACGGTCTGGACGCTCGCGCTGACCTTCGTCGTCACCGTCGGCATCGGCGCGCTGCTGTCCCTGCTCACCAACAACAACTTCACCGAGTTCCGCCGCAACGAGGAGACCCCGTTCGACGCCACCGGGACGGCCTTCGCCGGCATCATGCTCGGCGAGCTGGCCATCATCGTCTTCGGCGTGCTGGCGATCGGCAACGAGTACAGCAGCGGCATGATCCGGGTCACCCTGGCCGCCGTTCCGCAGCGCGCCACCCTGCTCGGCGGCAAGGCCTCGGTGCTCGGCGCGCTCGCCCTGGCGGTCTCGCTGGTGACGGCCTTCGTCACCTTCTTCGTCGGCCAGGCGCTGCTCGGCTCGCACTCCACCACGCTCGGCGAACCGCACGTGCTGCGCGCGGTGTTCGGCGCCGCGCTGTACCTGACGATGCTCTGCCTGTTCTCGGCGGGCGTCACCACGATGCTGCACAACCAGACGCTCGCGCTCGGCGTGCTGGTGCCGTTCTTCTTCCTGCTCTCGCCGATCCTCTCGGCGGTGCCGAAGGTCAAGACCCTGGCCCACTACTTCCCCGACTACGCGGGCTCGCGGATGCTGCTGGTGTACGAGCAGCAGGGCCAGCCGTACGGGCCGTGGGCCGGTTTCCTCATCTGCCTCGCCTGGACCGCCGCGGCCCTGGTCGGCGGCATGCTGGTGCTCAAGAACCGCGACGCGTGAGGCGGTTCGGCGGTTCGGCAGGCCCGGCCCCGTCGGGGGCCCTCAGTACCGCGGAGCGCCGCGGCCTCGCAGGACGTTGGAGGCCCGGCGCTCCCGCGCTCCCCAGCACGCGCGGTGCCAGTGCCGCCGGTCGTCCACCCCCGCGCCGTGCATCGGCCAGGCCACCACGTGGCCCATGCCCGACGGGATCTCCTGGTCGCAGCCCGGGCAGCGGTAGGCCCGCCCCGACGTCCCGGCGACCGTCTGGACCACCCAGTCGTCGCCCTGGTAGCTCTCGGTGCGGCGCAGCGAACCGCCCAGCGGGGCGGCCGGCTGGGTGCTCTCGTGGGGGGCGGCGCTCTTGATCCGGTTGCGGCGCGGCGACACGGCGGACTGCCTCTCTTCCGGGGGCTCTGGGCCGTTCCAGCCTACGGCCGGCGGGCCCCCCGAACGGCCACTATCACGGGTCCGCCCGACGCTCCGGTCTTTTTGCCGAGATCCACCCGATCATCAGGGAAATTCGGGGTTCAGCGTGCCATTGGCACATGACATCGGATACCCACAAGGGGTAGAGGCGGGGCCCGCAGACCCTGCGCGCACCCGAGGAGGCCCAAGGATGACCAAGACCGGCGCTCGTGCCGAGACCCGCCGACCCGTCGGGGTCCGGCCGCCCGCCCCCGGCCCGACGCTGACCACCGTCCCCCCGGTGACGGCCGTCGCGGGCGAGCCGCTGCCCGTGGCGCAGCGCGCGGGGGCCCTGCCGGCGGACACCGCGCCGGTGCGGGTCGGCCTGTTCCTGCTGTCCGCGCAGTTCCCCGGGCAGAGCCACGGCGAGGCGCTGGAGCGCACCGTCCGGTCCGCCGTCGAGGCCGAACGGGCCGGCCTGGACAGCGTCTGGCTGGCCGAACACCACTTCGTCCCGTACGGGGTCTGCCCCGACGCCGCGACGCTGGCCGCGCTGCTGCTCGGCCGTACCCGCCGGATCGGCGTCGGTACGGCGGTCAGCGTGCTGTCCACCCGCCACCCGGTGGCCCTCGGCGAACAGGCCGCGCTGCTGCACCTCACCTCCGGCGGGCGGTTCACGCTCGGGGTCGGCCGCGGCGGGCCGTGGATCGACCTGGACGTGTTCGGCGACGGCGTGGGCGCCTTCGAGAACGGCTTCCCCGAGCGGCTGGACCTGCTGCTGCGCTGGCTGCGCGGCTCCCGGGTGGGCGCGGACGGCCCGCAGTTCAGCTTCCCCGAGGTGGCGGTGGTGCCGCGGGCCGCCGAACCGCTGCGGCGGCCCGGTCTGAGCAGCTGGCTCGGCCTCGGCGAGCAGGCGGGCCCGGTGCGCTTCCCGCGCCAGCGCCAGGACGACGAGGGCCTCGGCGAGGAACTCACCACCACCGGGCGGCCGGTGGCCGGCCCGCCCGTGGTGGTCGCCTGCACCTCGCCGGGCGGGGTGAAGCTGGCCGCCGAGCGCGGACTGCCGATGCTGCTCGGCATGCACTCCGGGGACGACGACAAGCTGCGGATGCTGGAGCTCTACCGCTCCGCCTGGCTGGCCGCGGGGCGCAGCGAGGAGCAGCTGCGCCGGGTCGGCCGCCGGCACGTGGCCGCCGGGGTGGCGCAGGTCGACGACCGCGCCGCGGCGGCCCGCTCCACCCTGCTGAACGCGATGCCCGGCTGGTTCGAGTACGGGCTCGGCGCCCACCGCACCGTGGACGGCCGCGAGCGCAAGATGCGCGACGCGCACCAGTACACCGAACTCCTCTGCGACCTGCACGCGGTGGGCACCCCGCGGCAGTGCGCCGACCGGCTGCTGGCCACCGCCGAGCGGACCGGCATCCGCCGGTTCGCGCTGCTCGCCGAGGGCAGCGGCGACCACGAGGCGACCCTGCACAACATCGCCCGGCTGGGCTCCGAGGTGCTGCCGCAGCTGGGCTGAGGGGTGCGCCGGGGCGGGCCCCGCGCCGCCGGCCCGGGCCGCCGCCCCTCCCCCCGCACCGGGGGACGGGGGCGGCCGGCGCCGCGGTGGCACCGCGGTGGTCGGATGCCGGGGGCTCAGCAGTCCCGCAGTTCGTCGGACTGGTTGAGCAGCTGCTCCCGGACGGAGGTGAAGCGCGTGAACCGCGCGTCGTTGACCTCCGACGGCAGGAACACCGCCACCCGGTGACAGTTCTGGAAGGCCAGCCGAACGCCGAAGTGGCGCTGCAGGGCGCCCCGGATGGCATCGCTGGCCAGGGCGCGCAGCAGCTGGCCACGGGCCTGCTCGCTGGGCGGCGGTACCTGGTTGTCGGCGAAGTCGGTGCCGTCGACCTTCGCCTGGGCGACCAGCGAGCTGATCAGGTCCCAGGCGTACGGCAGCGAGACGCGGACGCAGTCGACGAATTCCCGCTCGTCGACCTCGCCCCGCTCGGCCTTTTCCAGCAGGGCCGGTGAGACGTCGAGCGACATGGATTCTCCTCTCGCGGTCCACCCGCGCGGCGCCCGGGTGGTCGTGCGTAGTCCAAGCTCAGTGAGGGTGGGCGAATCGCGTGTGGTGTCCGGAACACCGTGGGACGGGGGCTGCCGGCACCTTCGCGACCAGCGGCGGCGGTACGGGACGTGACGCCCCGAACACCGACCGCGCTCAGAACAGCGTGGCAGTCAACGGCGGAGCAGGCCGGTCTTTCCTGGGGATTGCTCCGGAAATACGGCGCGGTGCACCAGATTGGCCGGATCCTGTCGGATCGTTCATCTGAAGTCTCCATCCCCGTTGACAGCGATCCCGCAAGCGTGCCGTCACACACCGTAGCGACCGGACGGGACGGGCGCCAGACCGCGGCGGGCAGGAGACGAGCGGGAGCGGAATCGCCGAACCTCAATGTTCGCGGGGTTCGCGCTTTCTTCACCCCGTCGTCGCGGAATCGCATCAACTGGCCCCGGTGGGCTAGCGTGGTCGACCGTGCGTCTCGTAATTGCCCGCTGCTCAGTCGACTATGCCGGTCGGCTCTCCGCCCATCTGCCCTCCGCCACCAGGCTCATCCTGGTCAAGGCCGACGGCAGCGTCAGCATCCACGCCGACGACCGCGCCTACAAGCCGCTGAACTGGATGTCCCCGCCGTGCGCCCTCAAGGAGGCCGACGGGGTCTGGACGGTGGAGAACAAGGCCGGCGAGAAGCTCATCATCACGTTGGAGGAGGTGCTGCACGACTCGTCCCACGAACTCGGGGTCGACCCGGGCCTGATCAAGGACGGCGTCGAGGCACACCTCCAGGAGCTGCTCGCGGACCGGATGGAGGTGCTCGGCAGCGGCTGGTCGCTGATCCGCCGCGAGTACCCGACCGCGATCGGCCCGGTGGACATCCTCTGCCGCGACGCCGACGGCACCACGGTGGCCGTCGAGATCAAGCGCCGCGGCGAGATCGACGGCGTCGAGCAGCTCACCCGCTACCTCGAACTCCTCAACCGGGACCCGCTGTTGGCCCCGGTCAAGGGCGTCTTCGCCGCGCAGGAGATCAAGCCCCAGGCCCGTGTGCTGGCCACCGACCGCGGCATCGGCTGCGTGGTGCTGGACTACGACGAGCTGCGCGGCATCGACGACGACAAGCTCAAGCTGTTCTGACCGTTCAGGACGTTCCGGGGGTGGTCGGACCGGCCGACCCGCTCGGGCTCTGCGACGAGGACGGCGAGGGCGGCGGGCTGCTCGGGGGTGTCACCGGTGACGTCGACGGGCTGTTCGGAGGTGTCGTCGGCGCCGTCGTGGGGCGGCTGGGCGCCGGCTTCGGCGGCTGCGACTGACCCGGGACGGGCGGCTGCGGCTGCTGGGGGGTCGGCGACTCGCTCGCCCCCGGCGAGGAGCTCGGCTTCCTCGTCGGCGAGGCGCTCGCCGAGTGCGAGGCGCTGCCGCTGGCGGAGGGGACCGGGCTGCCGGTCGGCCCCGCCGGGCTGCCCGACACCGTGCCGGCCGCGCCCGGGGAGACGCTGCCGGAGGGCTGCGGGAGCGGCGCATTCTGGGTGCCGCCGCCCTCGTCCAGCCGGCCGCTGTGCGGGTCGTTCGACCGGTGCTCGTCCGGCCCGGTGAGGCTCATCGCCACCGCCGTCCCGAGCACCCCCATGGTCAGTACGACCGTGGAGACCACGGCCACCCGCCGTCGCCTGCTGGACTTCAGCCGGGCCGGCACCCGGGCCGCGATCTTGCGGATGACCGGCGCCCGGCTGGGCACCGCCGGCGCCGCCGACAGCTGCCGCCCGTCGGCGCGCAGCAGGTCGAGCATCCGGCGCGCGGAGGCCACCCCGCGCTGCTCCCCCGCGGACGCCCGCAGGGTGAGCGCGGTCTCCAGCTCCGCGACGGCCCTCGACGGCTGCCGGACGCAGATCGCGTGCACGCCCGACTCGTGGTGGAACCAGGCCTGGTCGCTCGCCGAGCCGGCCCGGCGGGCCGCCTCCTGGCCGAGCTGCAGCACCCGCTCCCAGGCGCCCCAGCGCAGTGCCAGCGCCAGCGCGGGCGCCGCCGCCCGGGCCAGTCGGACCACCGCCTCGTGGCGTCCGGCGTTCCGGTCGGCGAGCAGGACGCCGATCACCACCTCGGCCTCGGCGGCGATCTGCTCCAGCGTCACCGAGCTGTGCCCGACCCACCAGGCGAAGTGCTGGGCGGCGCCGTCCACGCAGCCGCGGGCCGGCCAGTGCGGGGAGAGGAGGTCGAGCGCGCCGGCGGTCAGCCGGTGGTGCCCGCCGATGGACACCGTCAGCCCGGCGTCGGAGAGTTCGGCGAGAGCGGCCTCGCCCTGGCCGACGTCGATCAGCGCGGGCAGGTGCGGCGCGGTGGGGCACTCCCCGCCGAGCGCGACGGCGAGCCGCAGCACGGCCTGCGCGGGCTCGCTCAGCCCCTCGGCGAGCCGGACCGCGGGCGAGGCGGTCTCGGCGACGGAGGGCAGCGGGACGGTGCGGCGCAGCGCGTCCTCCCGCACCGCCGGGTCGGGGTCGCGGACGGGCCCCTCGACCGCTCCGAAGACGTCCATCCGGTCGTCCTCGGCGGCGACCAGCGCGTCCACCGAGACGTCCCGCTGGCGCAGCAGTGCGGCGGCCTGGACGAAGCGCAGCGGCAGGCCCTCGGACTCGAACCAGAGGTCCACCGCCCAGGCCTTCTCGTCGACGTCCAGCGGCCGCCCGGCCAGCCGGGCGGTGAGGGCGAGGCAGGCGGAGCGGGAGAGCCCGGCGACGAGGTGGTCCCGCATCCGGGAGCCGGCCGGCAGCGGCGGGCTGTCCGGGGCGACCGCGATCAGGAAGACGCAGCCGGGGGCGGCGGCCGGCAGCTGCTCCAGCTCGGCTTCGGAGAGTTCGGCGGCGTCGATCACCACGACCGCGCCGACCTCGGCGAGGTGGACGGCCAGCTGGTCCGGATCGGGCCGGTAGCCGGGGGCGTGGTGGGTGGCCGCGAAGAGGTCCTGGAGCAGGTCGGCGAGGGTGCGGCGGTGGCCGCAGAGCTGGACGACACCGCCGGGGGCGAGGTCGGCGGCGGCCTCGGCGACGGCCGACAGCAGTGCGCTGCGACCCGAGCCGGCCTGGCCGACCAGGCGTATCGAGCGGCCCTCGGCGAGCAGGCCGAGCAGCTCGGCGATGTCCGCCTCGCGGTCCAGCAGCGGCAGGTCGGCCGGTCCGGCGCCGAGTGCGAGCGGGCCGACCGCGCGGCCGACGCCGCCGGCCGGGCCGCGGGCGGGTTCGCTGCGCTCGATCCGGCGCGGGCGGGGCCGCCACTCCTCCGGGCAGGGCCGGGCCTCGGAACCGTCCGGGGCGCCGACTCCCACCAACAGGCCGCCGGAGACCAGTTCGCCGCCGCGGGTGCGGACGGCCTCCTGCCGGAACTCTCCGGATGGCTGTGCCACGTTCTGCTCCGCATCGTGCTCGGCCGCCGGCGGCCCGCGCCGGCCGGCTGACGTCTCCCGGTCGCGGCCGCGGGCGGTCTGGGGGCAGCCCCGGCGGCCGTTTCTGACGGGCAGACTCTTGCACATCCGGACCCGCCCGTGCAGGGCGGTCCGGGTCGGGGGGCCGTCGCGGAGCGCTGACCAGGAACGTTACGGGGACGTACGGCCCGCAGCGGGCTACATGGCGATGCCGTGCGCCTCGGCGATACCGCCGTCCACGGCCAGGATGCGGTGCAGCTTGGTGGCCACCAGCAGCCGCTGGAGCTGGGCCGGGACGGAGCGCAGCACCAGCCGGCGGCCGATCCGGCCGGCCCGCCGGTGGGTGCCCATGATCACACCGAGGCCGGTGGCGTCCCAGAACTCCAGTCGGGCGAGGTCGAGCACGAGGTCGCCGAAGCCGCCGTCCACGGCCTGGTGCAGCCGGGCCCGCGCGTCGGCGGCGGTGCGCACGTCGAGGCGGCCTTCGATGGCCAGCGCCGTGTGGTCGCCGGTGATGCGCATGCTCTCCTCCTTCGCCTGGACGGCCTGGTGCGGGGTGGGACCGCCCCGGCCGGACCGGGTGCGGGAGCGGAGTGTGCGTCCGGGCGGGCCGAAGCCCCACGCCCGGACCCGGTCGGAAGGCCGGGTTCCCTCATCTGACGGCGAACCTGCTCCGCAGGTTGCTGGTTCCGGCCGGATCTGAAGCAACTTCACTCGTCCGAGGGAATATACGCAGGAAGTCTCCACACCTACGCTCGATTACCGCCCAAATCACCCGTCTGCGGTACCCGGCGTGAGGAAACTCACCCGACCCGGCGGAGCGGGCCGCGCGATGCTCCGATCGCACGGCCCGCCCGGTCGTTCAGCCCGGTCGGCTCACTTGCCTTCGTACGGGTAGAAGCCGCGGCCGCTCTTGCGGCCCAGGTCGCCGGCGGTGACCATGCGGGCCATGATCTCCGGGGCGGCGAACTTCTCGTCCTGGGTCTCGGTGTAGATGTTGCGGGCGGCGTGCAGCAGGATGTCCACGCCGGTCAGGTCGGCGGTCTGCAGCGGGCCCATCGCGTGGCCGAAGCCGAGGCGGCAGGCGGTGTCGATGTCCTCGGCGGTGGCGACGCCCGACTCGTACAGCTTGGCGGCCTCGACGACCAGCGCGGTGATCAGGCGGGTGGTGACGAAGCCGGCCACGTCGCGGTTGACCACCACGACCTCCTTGCCGACGCCCTCGGCGTAGGCACGGGCGGTGGCCAGCGTCTCGTCGCTGGTCTTGTAGCCGCGGACCAGCTCGACCAGCTTCATCATCGGGACCGGCGAGAAGAAGTGGACGCCGACGACCGACTCCGGGCGCCGGGTGGCGGCCGCGATCCGGGTGATCGGGATGGCGGAGGTGTTGGAGGCCAGCACGGCGCCGTCCTTGGCGAGCTTGTCCAGCTCGCGGAAGACGGCCTCCTTGACGTCCAGCTGCTCGAACACGGCCTCGACCACGATGTCGGCCTCGGCGACGGCGCCCAGGTCGGTGGTGGTGGTGATCCGGCCCAGCGCGGCCTCGGCGTCCTCGGCACTCAGCCGGCCCTTGGCGACGAACTTCTCGTACGAGGCGCGGATGCCCGCGAGGCCGCGCTGCAGCGCCTCCTCGGTGACGTCCCGCAGCACCACCGGGTGGCCGGCCTGCGCGGACACCTGGGCGATGCCGGCGCCCATCAGGCCGGCACCGATCACGGCGATCTGCTTGCTGGACGCATTGCTCATGGCTTGGTCTCCCGATGCCGTCGCCGCCCCGCGGGCGGGCCCTGAAGGCGGCTCAGGGCAGGGGTGACCGCCGTGGAGCCGCATCGCTCGATCTTCCTGCCTCGCCTGCGCTCGGCAGTCGCTTTCGCGGAGCTCGCTGCTTCGATTGTGCTCACTCGCTCCGCTCGCTCACGCGGACTCTAGTGCCCGAATCCCTCACGCAGTAGCAATCGGGAGTGTGATCTGCAACCGACCTGGTCAGCCGCCCGAGTAGCCGGTCGGACAGTCAGATGGTCAGACCGAGATCCTGGGCCAGGATCGCCGCCTGCACCCGGTTGCGCAGCCGCAGCTTCGCCAGGATCCGGCTCACGTGCGTCTTGGTGGTCGCCTCCGCCATCGCCAGCCGGGTCGCGATCTCCCCGTTGGACAGCCCGGCCCCGATGCAGGCCAGCACCTCCCGCTCACGGACGGTCAGCCCGGACACCGCCTCGCGGGCCTCGGGCCCGACCGGCCGCTCCGGACGGGCGAAGGCGCCGATCAGCCGCCTGGTCACCGAGGGCGCCAGCATGCCGTCCCCGCGCGCCACCGTCCGGATGCCCTCGACCAGGGTGTCCGCCTCCAGGTCCTTGAGCAGGAACCCGGCCGCGCCCGCCCGCAGCGCGCCGTAGACGTACTCGTCCAGGTCGAAGGTGGTGAGCACGAGCACCTGGGCGGCCCCGGCCGCGACCACCTCTCGGGTCGCCGAGACGCCGTCCAGCCGGGGCATCTGCACGTCCATCAGCACCACGTCCGGCCGCAGCTCCAGCGCCAGCCGGACGGCCTCCTCGCCGTCGGCGGCCTGCCCGACCACCTCGAACTCCGGCTCGGCGCGCAGGATCATCACCAGCGCCGCCCGTACCGCCGCCTGGTCCTCGGCCACCAGCACCCGGATCGTCATGCCCGCCCCTCGCTCCCCTGCGTGTGCGGCAGTACCGCGCGCACGCTCCAGTACCCGTCCTTCGGGCCGGCCTCGAAGCTGCCGCCGAGCAGCCCGGCCCGTTCCGCCATGCCCACCAGTCCGGCCCGGGCGCCGGGCAGTTCGCGGCCCGGCTCGCCGCGGTACGGGCTGTCGACCGCGATCCGCAGGTCCTGCGGCCCGAAGTCCAGCCGCAGCCGCACCAGTCCGGGCCCGGCGTGCTTCAGCGCGTTGGTCAGCGACTCCTGGACGATCCGGTACGCGGCCAGCCCGACCGGCACCGGCACCTCCCCGCGCTCGCCGTGCTCGGCCAGCTCGAAGTCCAGTCCGACGTCCTGGCCGGCCGCCCGGGCCTTGGCCAGCAGGGCGTCCACCGCGGCGAGGTCGGGCGCCGCGTACGACTCGTCGACCTCTCCCCCACCGCTGTCCCGGAGCAGTCCGATCATCCGACGCATTTCGGCCAATCCCTGGACGCTGTTCTCCCGGATCACCGCCAGCACCTCCACCAGCGGATCGTCCGCGGGCAGGCTCCGGCGTTTGGCGACGGACTGCGCGCCGGTGGCGTGGATCGCGATCGCCGACAGGTGATTGGCCACCACGTCGTGCAACTCCCTTGCCATCCGGGCCCGTTCCGCGCCGACCGCCTCGCGCCGGTCCATCTCCGAGAGCAGCGCGGTCTGTTCGGCCCGCAGCCGCTCGCTCTCCGCCTCCTGCCGGTGCTTGCGCACCACGTCGCCGGTCCACACCGGCGCCAGGAAGACCAGCGAGCTGAGCACCGCGATCAGCAGCCCGGCCGGGGTGCCGCCGGCGTACCAGGACAGGCTGGAGAGCACCAGCACGGTGGACCCGCCGGTCAGGTGCAGCACCCGCGACATCCGGCGGGTGCCGTAGATCACCGCGGCGTACAGCAGATCGGTGTACATGATCAGGGTCGCCAGCAGGCTGCCGGTGAACACGCTGGCCGCGAAGGCCAGCCCGCCGAGCGACACCGCGAGCACCGGTCGGGTGCGCCGGCACAGCTCCAGCCCGGCCATCACCAGCATCGGCAGCACCACCGCCCACAGCGGCACGTGGTCGGCGTTGTCGTACACCCGGAAGACGATCAGCACGGTGCCGCCGAGCAGCCCGCAGAGGGCGATCAGCTGGTCCTGCCGGCGCGGGGAGAGGGAGGGGACGGGAACGGGCACGCCCCCATCCCACCATCCCGGGCGATCCGCCCGGCTCCGGTCCACGGAGGAGCCCGCTACATCGAAAGATGCAGACCGGGACGGCACCGCACGACGACGACACGGGCGCACCCGCGCAGGAGGCTGGACACACCGCCGAACGTCCGGGAGCAGAACGTGATCGTCACCCTCATCGTCGCCGCCGAGATCTCCTGGTGGATCGTGCTCGGCCTGGCCCTCTCCGCCCGCTACCTGCTGCGGTGGCGCCGCACCGGCACCGTCCTGCTGCTCGGCCTCCCGGCCGTCGACCTCGTGCTGTACGCGCTCACCGTGCTCGACCTGCGCGGCGGCACCGAGGCGAGCTGGACGCACGCGCTCGCGGCGAGCTACGCCGGGTTCTCGGTCGGCTACGGCCCCTCGCTGGTCCGCTGGGCCGACCGGCACTTCCTGCACCGCTTCGCCGGCGGCCCCAAGCCGCTGCCCTCGCCGAAGTACGGCCCGGAGCGGACCAGGTACGAGTGGCAGATCGCCGGCCGCACCGTCGTCTCCGCCGCGATCACGCTCGGCCTGATCACCCTGCTCGTCCCGCTCTCCGCGGGCTCCGCCCACTACGGCACGTTCCTGCAGTGGTACCTCAAGCTGGGCATCGCGGCCGTGGTCAACCTGGTCGTCGCCGGCTGCTACTCGCTGTGGCCCAAGGAGGCGCCGGCCGGCGTAGCGGTCGAGAACGGCCGCGTGGTGGAGCCGGAGAAGACCCCTGCCGAGTCGTCGCGCTAGCGCGCGTCTAGCGGTTCTCGCCCGGCACCCAGAGCACGTCGCCGCGCTCCTTGTTGGCGACCCGGGCCAGGATGAACAGCAGGTCGGACAGCCGGTTGAGGTACTTCGCGGTCAGCGGGTTGACGGTGTCCCCGCGCTCCGCGATCGCCGCCCAGGTCGAGCGCTCGGCCCGCCGCACCACCGTGCAGGCCAGGTGCAGGTGGGCCGCACCGGGCGTGCCGCCGGGCAGGATGAAGCTGCGCAGCTTCTCCACCTGCTCCAGGTAGTGGTCGCAGTCCCCCTCCAGCCGGTCGACGTAGGACTGCAGCACCCTCAGCGGCGGGTACTTCGGGTCCTCGACCACCGGGGTGGACAGGTCGGCGCCGACGTCGAACAGGTCGTTCTGGACCCGCACCAGCACCGCCGCGACGTCCTCGGACAGCGCCCCGACCGCCAGCGCCACCCCGACCGCCGCGTTCGCCTCGTTGGCGTCCGCGTAGGCGATCAGCCGCGGGTCGGTCTTGGTGGTCCGGCTCATGTCGCCGAGCGCGGTGGTGCCGTCATCGCCGGTACGGGTGTAGATGCGCGTCAGATTGACCATGCGGCCACCCTAGCCCGCGACGTTAGGCGGCGTTAACCCCCCCGCAGGCCGTTGCCACGCCCCCACCCCGAGGGTCTCGTCGCTACGCGACGTTGACCTCCCCCAGCCTCCGGCCGGGGGGACCCCCAACCCGAGGGTCTCGTCGCTACGCGACGTTGACCCTCTGCCCGGGCGGGGCGGCTTCCAGCCAGGCGAGGAAGCCGGTCAGCGCGTCCTCGCTCATCGCCAGCTCCAGCGGCGCCCCGTTGTGCAGGCAGCGCAGCACCACCGAGCCGGAGAGCAGCGCCAGCTCCTCCTGGCCCTCCGGGTAGCGCCGGCCGAGGACCTCGATCTCCCGGCGGGGCAGCACCTTGCGCGGCCGCGGGGCGTACGAGAAGACCCGGAACCACTCGATCGAGTCGCCGCTGTACCGGCCGATACCAAAAACCCACCCCTTGCCGTCGGTCGGGGGGACCGGGGCGGAGGTGGGTTTGCCGTTCTCGTCGAGGTCGGGCTGCGTCGAGGCGTCGGCGGGCATTTTGAGCCGGTAACTGCAGTCGAACGTGCCGCCCACCCGCTGGATCAGCCGGCGGCGGACGGCGAAGGCCACCAGGCCGATCACACCGAGGGCCACGACCGCCGCACACACCACAAGCGCGAGGACCATGCTCACCTACCTCCTCGCTACCCGCGTTCCCCGTAGCGGTCGTATCAAGCGACCGCGCTGACCTACCAACTACGACGACAGTCCCGGGGTCACGCTCACGCGTCCCCGGGACCGTCGGTCGACCCCGCTAAGCCGGGGTCCGGCGCACTCAGGCGTGGGCCTTGAGGCCGCGCGCCGCGAACAGACGGACCTCGGCGCGCCGCTCGGCGTGCTCGTCCAGGCCCGACTTGGCCTTCTCCAGTGCGCGCTCGGCACGCGCGACGTCGATCTCGTCCGCCAGCTCGGCGATCTCCGCGAGCAGAGACAGCTTGTTGTCGGCGAAGGAGATGAAGCCGCCGTGCACCGCGGCGATCACGGTGCCGCCGTCCACCGTGCGGATGGTGACCGGACCGGTCTCCAGCACGCTCAGCACCGGGGTGTGGCCCGGCATGATGCCGGTGTCACCGGAGGCCGTACGGGCGACGACGATGGTGGCCGCACCGGACCACACCTTGCGGTCGGCTGCGACCAGCTCGACGTGCAGCTCAGCCAACGTGGGCTCCTAGGCTCATGCAACGCCCGATTACTCGGGAGTTTCGGTAAGAATAACGGCCCCGTGCCTCCGGCATGAAACCGGCGGCGCGGATTTGACCGGAATCACAACCGATGCGACGCGAGGGGTGGTCCCCAGGCTCGGGGGCCACCCCTCACGGTCACTCGGCTGCTACCGGCCGCGACTACTTCTTCGCCAGCTCGGCGGCGTTCTTCTCCAGGTCCTCGATGCCACCGCACATGAAGAAGGCCTGCTCCGGGATGGAGTCGTACTTGCCGTCGGCGATCGCGTTGAAGGCCTCGATGGTCTCCGACAGCGGGACGGTCGAACCCTCGACGCCGGTGAACTGCTTCGCCACGTAGGTGTTCTGCGAGAGGAAGCGCTCGATGCGACGGGCACGGTGCACCGTGATCTTGTCCTCTTCGGACAGCTCGTCGATGCCGAGGATCGCGATGATGTCCTGGAGGTCCTTGTACTTCTGCAGGATCCCCTTGATACGGACGGCCGTGTCGTAGTGGGTCTGCGCGATGTACCGCGGGTCGAGGATGCGGGACGTGGAGTCCAGCGGGTCGACGGCCGGGTAGATGCCCTTCTCCGAGATCGGACGCGACAGAACGGTGGTCGCGTCCAGGTGGGCGAAGGTGGTGGCCGGGGCCGGGTCGGTCAGGTCGTCCGCGGGGACGTAGATCGCCTGCATCGAGGTGATCGAGTGACCACGGGTCGAGGTGATGCGCTCCTGCAGGAGGCCCATCTCGTCGGCCAGGTTCGGCTGGTAACCCACCGCGGAGGGCATGCGGCCGAGCAGGGTCGACACCTCGGAACCGGCCTGGGTGAACCGGAAGATGTTGTCGATGAAGAGGAGCACGTCCTGCTTCTCGACGTCACGGAAGTACTCCGCCATGGTCAGCGCGGACAGCGCGACGCGCAGACGGGTGCCCGGCGGCTCGTCCATCTGGCCGAAGACCAGCGCGGTCTTGTCCAGAACGCCCGAGTCGACCATCTCGTCGATGAGGTCGTTGCCCTCACGGGTGCGCTCGCCGACGCCGGCGAACACCGACACACCACCGAAGTTCTCGGCGACGCGGTAGATCATCTCCTGGATCAGAACGGTCTTGCCGACACCGGCGCCACCGAACAGACCGATCTTGCCACCCTGGACGTACGGGGTGAGCAGGTCGATGACCTTGATGCCGGTCTCGAACATCTCGGTCTTGGACTCGAGGTCCTTGAACTCGGGGGCCTTGCGGTGGATCGGCCACCGGACCTCGACCTGGGAGTCGAACTCCGCCTGGTCGACGTTCAGCACGTCACCGAGGGCGTTGAACACCTTGCCCTTGGTGATCTGGCCGACCGGCACGGAAATCGCGGCACCGGTGTCGGTGACCTGCGAACCGCGGACCAGGCCGTCGGTCGGCTGCATCGAGATGCCGCGGACCATGCCGTCGCCGAGGTGCTGGGCGACCTCGAGGGTCAGGATCTTCTTGCCCGTGCCGTCGGGGTTGTCCACCTCGACGTGCAGGGCGTTGAACATGTCCGGGATCGCGTCGACGGGGAACTCCACGTCGACGACCGGGCCGATGACCCGCGCGACGCGGCCCGTCGCCGTGGTCGGCTCAACAGTGGTGGTCATACTCATTCGCTCCCGCGGCTCGCGTCAGCGAGCGCGTTCGCGCCACCGACGATCTCGCTGATTTCCTGGGTGATCTCGGCCTGACGGGCCGAGTTGGCAAGCCGCGTGAGCGACTTGATGAGCTCGCCGGCATTGTCCGTCGCGCTCTTCATCGCACGGCGGCGGGCGGCGTGCTCGGAAGCGGCCGACTGCAGCAGTGCGTTGTAGATCCGGCTCTCGACGTACCGCGGCAGAAGCGCGTCCAGGACGCCCTCCGCCGACGGCTCGAAGTCGTACAGCGGGAAGATCTCCGACTTGGCCGGCGACTGGTCGCTGAGCTGGACCTCGTCCAGCTTCAGCGGCAGCAGCCGGGCCTCCACCGCGTTCTGCGTCAGCATGGACACGAACTCGGTCGAGATCAGGTGGAGCTCGTCCACACCGCCGGTCTCGGCCGTGAAGGCCTCGATCAGGTCGGCTGCCACGGTCTTCGCGTCACCGTAGGTCGGCTTGTCGGAGAATCCCGTCCACGAGTCCGCGATCGTGAGATTGCGGAAGGTGTAGTACGAGACACCCTTGCGACCGATGATGTACGTCACCACGTCCTTGCCCTCGGACCGCAGGCGCTCGGTGAGCGTCTGGGCGGCCTTGATGGCGTTGGTCGAGTAACCGCCCGCCAGGCCGCGGTCCGCCGTGATCAGCAGGACGGCGGCGCGCGAGGCGTTCGGGTTCTCGGTGGTGAGCGGGTGCTTGGCGTTGGACCGGGTGGCCACCGCCGTCACCGCCCGGGTGAGCTCATCGGCGTACGGAGTGGAGGCGGCCACCGCGCGCTGCGCCTTGACGATGCGCGACGCGGAGATCATCTCCATCGCCTTGGTGATCTTCTTCGTCGCGGTGACAGAGCGGATCCGGCGCTTGTAGACCCGAAGCTGTGCTCCCATGGGTCGTTACGTCCTTTCCCTCGTTACCGGACTCAGGCCTGCTCGGAGAGCAGCTTGCCGTCAGCGGTCTGGTAACCCTGCTTGAAGGCCTCGATCGCGGTGGTCAGCGCGTCGACGGTGCCGTCGGCGAGCAGACCGGTCTCGACGATGCCGGCCAGCAGGTCCTTGTGCTGCAGGCGGACGTGGTCCAGGAACTCGCGCTCGAAGCGGCGGATCTCGGCGACCGGGACGTCGTCCATCTTGCCGGTGGTGCCGGCCCAGATGGAGACGACCTGCTCCTCGACCGGGAACGGCTGGTACTGGCCCTGCTTCAGCAGCTCGACCATGCGCGCACCGCGCTCCAGCTGGGCCTTGGAGGCCGCGTCCAGGTCGGAACCGAAGGCGGCGAAGGCCTCCAGCTCGCGGTACTGGGCGAGGTCCAGACGCAGACGGCCGGCGACCGAGCGCATGGCCTTGATCTGGGCGGAGCCACCGACGCGGGAGACCGAGATACCGACGTTCACGGCCGGGCGGATGCCGGCGTTGAACAGGTCGGACTCCAGGAAGCACTGGCCGTCGGTGATGGAGATGACGTTGGTCGGGATGTACGCCGAGACGTCGTTGGCCTTGGTCTCGATGATCGGCAGACCGGTCATCGAGCCGCCGCCCAGGGCGTCGTTCAGCTTGGCGCAGCGCTCCAGCAGGCGGGAGTGCAGGTAGAAGACGTCACCCGGGTAGGCCTCGCGGCCCGGCGGGCGGCGCAGCAGCAGGGAGACGGAACGGTAGGCCTCGGCCTGCTTCGACAGGTCGTCGAAGATGATCAGGACGTGCTTGCCGTCGTACATCCACTCCTGGCCGATGGCCGAACCGGTGTACGGGGCGAGGTACTTGAAGCCGGCCGGGTCGGAGGCGGGAGCAGCCACGATGGTGGTGTACTCCAGCGCGCCGGCCTCCTCCAGGGCGCCGCGGACGGACGCGATGGTGGAGCCCTTCTGGCCCACGGCGACGTAGATGCAGCGGACCTGCTTCTCCGGGTCGCCCGAGCGCCAGTTGTCGCGCTGGTTGATGATCGTGTCGACGGCCACCGCGGTCTTGCCGGTCTGGCGGTCGCCGATGATCAGCTGGCGCTGGCCGCGGCCGATCGGGGTCATCGCGTCGATGGCCTTGATGCCGGTCTGCAGCGGCTGCTTGACCGACTTGCGGGCCATGACGCCGGGGGCCTGCAGCTCCAGGGCGCGGCGGCCGCTGGCGGCGATGTCGCCGAGTCCGTCGATCGGGTTGCCCAGCGGGTCCACGACGCGGCCGAGGTAGCCGTCGCCGACCGGAACCGAGAGGACCTCGCCAGTGCGGCGCACGGTCTGGCCCTCTTCGATACCGCCGAACTCACCGAGGACGACGACACCGATCTCGCGGGTGTCGAGGTTCAGCGCGAGGCCGAGCGTGCCGTCCTCGAACTTCAGCAGCTCGTTCGCCATGACCGAGGGCAGGCCCTCGACATGCGCGATGCCGTCCGCCGCGTCAGTGACCGTGCCGACCTCTTCCACAGAAGCGGCGTCCGGCTGGTACGACTGGACAAAGTCGGCCAGCGCGTCCCGGATCTCCTCCGGACGGATCGTAAGCTCCGCCATCAGGCTTCCCTGCTCTCCTAGTTTGCGATCCTCGGCCCGCCATTGAGGGCCGCAAGTATTCGACTCTCGGCCGGGTCTTGCGAACCGGCCGTACGATTTGCCGGCTCCTTGGGGAGCCGGTTTCCCGACCGAGGGTCGGATGTGCTGCTTCGGTGCTCAGCCTTCGAGCGACTGGCGAGCGCCCTCAAGGCGGCTCGACACGGTGCCGTTGATGATCTCGTCGCCGATCTGCACCCGGACACCGCCGACGACCTCGGGGTCGACGTCGATGTTCAGGTGGACCTGGCGGCCGTACATCCGGCCCAGAGCACCGGACAGGCGCTCCTTCTGGGTGTCCGACAGCGGCACCGCGGTGGTGACCAGGGCCACCACGCGGCCGCGGCGCGCGGCGGCGAGCTTCGAGTAGGACTCGAGGCCCTGCTCCAGGCTACGGCCACGCGGCGCGTTGACGAGGGCGGTGACCAGCCGGACGGTGCCGGCATCGGCGCGGCCGCCCAGCAGCTTCTTGATCAGCTCGGCCTTGGCGACGGCGCCGGCCTTCGGCTCGGTCAGCGCGGCGCGCAGCTCGTGCGAGCCGCTCACCACCCGGCCGAAGCGGAACAGCTCGTCCTCGACGTCGTCCAGGGAGCCGGCCCTGTCCGCGGCGATGATCTCGGCGTACGCGGCGAGCTCCTCGGTCGCGTCCACCAGGTCGCGCGAGCCCGACCAGCGGGAGCGGACCAGACCGGAGACCAGGTCGACGGCCTCGCCGGAGACCTGGCCGGTCAGCAGCGAGGTGACCAGCTGGGCCTTGTCCTGGCCCGACCGGGACGGGTCGGTCAGGACTCGGCGCAGCGACACCTCACGGTCCAGCACGGCCGTGACGGCGGTGAGCTCCTCGGCGAGCTTGGCCGCGTCCACCGAGGTGGAGTCGGTCAGGCTCTCCAGGTTCTGCCGGCCCGCAGCGAGGGCCTCGCGGCTGGCGCCGATCACTTGGCCGCACCCTGAGCAACGGCGGCCTTGGCCTCCAGCTCGTCCAGGAAGCGGTCGATCACGCCGCTCTGCCGGGCGTGGTCCTCAAGGGACTCGCCCACGATGCGGGACGCCAGCTGGGTGGCCAGCGAGCCCACGTCCTGGCGCAGGGCAGCAGTCGCCTGCTTCTTGTCAGCCTCGATCTGGGCGTGACCCGCCGCGACGATGGCCTCGCGCTGGCGCTGGCCCTCCTCGCGCATTTCGGCGAGCTGGGCGGCACCCTGCTCGCGAGCCTGCTCGACAATGCGGGCGGCCTCGTGGCGCGCCTCGGAAAGCTCGGCACGGTACTGCTCAAGCACGGCCTGGGCCTCGGCCTGTGCGGCCTCGGCGCGCTCCATGCCGCCCTCGATGGCGTCCCGGCGCTCCGACAGCACCTTCTCGATGCTGGGAAGGAGCTTCTTGCCGAGCAGACCGAAGACGATGAAGAAGCAGAGCAGGCCGATGATGATCTCGGGCCAGTTGGGGAGGAGAGGGTTCATCTTCTCCTCGGCCGCGAGCTGAGCCACGATGCTCATATCTGGACCTTCCTCGAAAGGGTCTGCGGCAGGATTACTTGTTGCCGAAGACGAACGGCATGACGATGCCGATGAGGGCGAGCGCCTCGGTCAGCGCGAAGCCGATGAACATGTTGGAACGGATGAGACCGGCGGCCTCGGGCTGACGGGCCATGGCCTGGACACCGTTACCGAAGATGAGACCGACGCCGATGCCGGGGCCGATGGCGGCGAGGCCGTAGCCGATGGAGGCGACGGAACCGTAGACAGTGCCCTCAGCGAGGATGCTCATTGACGTTGTCCTTTGCAGGGTGGTGATCCGGTGGTGATTGGCCACCGGGCGATCCGGGAGGTGGTTCGGGGCGGGGACGGAGCCCCCGGGCTCAGTGCGACTCTTCCAGGGCACCGGCGATGTAGCTGCTGGCCAGCATCACGAAGATGTAGGCCTGCAGGAACTGGACCAGCAGCTCGAAGGCGGTCAGGGCGACGGCGACGACGAACGAGGCCGAGCCGTACAGCGCACCCAGGGTCGGGCTGAGCAGGTACCAGGACGCGACGGAGAACATCACGATCAGCAGGTGGCCGGCGAACATGTTCGCGAAGGCTCGGACCGCGAGCGTGAAGGGGCGCACGAAGATGTTCGAGAAGAACTCGATCGGCACCAGGATGAACATGACCCAGCCGGGGATGCCCGAGGGCCAGCAGAGGTTCTTCATGCCGCCGACGAAGCCGTGCTTCTTGAAGGTCAGCGTCATGTAGGTGACCCACACGACCGCCGCGAGGCCGGCCGGGAACGCGATCGCCGCCGTCACCGGGAACTGCGCGAACGGGATGACCGACATGATGTTCATCAACCAGATGAAGAAGAACATCGAGACCAGCATCGGGACGTACTTCTCGCCCTTCTTGCCGATCGTCTCCAGCACGATGGAGCGCTTGACGAAGTCGTAGCCGATCTCACCGACCAGCTGCAGCTTGCCGGGGACCAGGCGCGGCTTGGCGAAGGAGGCCCAGAAGAAGACGACGACCAACACTGCGACGACCATCGACAGCAGCATCGGCTTGTTGAAGTAGAAGCTGCCGATGGTGAAGATCGGCTTGAAGTCGAATTCGTTCAGACCCGGAGCCGGGAAGCCGCAGCCAGCGTCCCCGAAGTGGCAACTGCCTGAGGCGAGGGACGACGTGAGTTCAGCACTCACCACGGACTCCTTCGTCGTGACGCATGGATACGGCAACCTCGGTGTGTCGGCGTGGCCTGCGGCCACGGAGCGGCACTGGAACTTGATGGGTTTCTCGCCGACCCCGCGCGACGGCGCTCTGCGCGACTGCGGGATCATCGAAGACTGCGCGGGTCCGGGGGGCGATCAGTCCGCTGTTCGGACAGACCAGGCCTCTTCCCGTACTCCGTTGTTGCGACGGACGATAGCAGGCCGTCAGTGCGGCATAAACACCGCCCCCCTCGTTGGGGGGACAGTCGGGCCTCGTCACTGTTGACGTCCCGAGTCGGAGGGCTTGTCGCCCTTCTTTTCCGAGGCGTCGGGGTCGACGTAGAAGGTCTTGGCCTTGAGTGCGCCGCGCACCTGGAAGCCCGTCCAGATCAGGGCGCAGCCGAGCAGCGTGAAGGCGAACGCCTGCCGGTTGAACAGGTCGGTGTTCTTGAAGACCGCCAGGACGATGCCGACCAGCAGGATCTGCGTGGTGTACACCAGGAGCGCCGCGGCCATCATGATGTGCGGGTTCGACCTGGTCAGCCGGTCGAGCGCGACCTGGCCGAAGCTGAAGAAGGCCATCACGAGCAGTGCGCCGAAAAGGGCGCCGAGCAGCCCCTTCCCACCGGCGACAGCGAACGAGATCGCCATGGCGATGATCCCGGCGACCGCAGTGGGAATCGCGGCGCCTCGGAGGATCCGGGCGTCGGTGGACGGCATGTCGGCAGCTCCGGCGGCATGTCGATGTGGCGGGGGGACGGGCACAGATGGTGGCAGGTGACACCGGACCGAGGCATCGCCGCCGGGCCGCCCACGAGGACGGCGGGCCCGTCGAAGGAGACCGACAGGGACGGAAGTCATCCACCTGTCAGGTCTTTCGGCGTGTTCTCGGTACTCGTGAACGGTATCACAAACTATTTGATGAGAGCTTTACCATGAATGTGTGGCACCTGTCACACCAACGGAGCAGCGAATCCGCCGTATGGGTGAAGCCATCTGGCGGATCGTCAACTCCCTTGTCAGCGGCGGCCGCTGGCGGGACCGTGGTCGGCCCGATCGGCCTGGTCCCGACTGGCTTCACCCAGGAGTTGCTTGTCCTTCGCCGACAGTTCAGCCATCGGACCGGAGGGCTGGCGGCGGTAGCGCGGCGGGACGAAGGACTGCACCGCCCGCGGGGCGCGCGGCCGGAACCGCGGGGTGAGCAGCACCACCAGGCCGAGCAGGCAGAGCCCGGCGAGCGTCAGGACCACGGTGCGACCGGTGTTGGTCACCGAGAAGGCGACCGAGCCGAAGGCGATCAGCGCGGCCCAGAAGTACATGATCAGCACGGCCCGGCTGTGCGAGTGCCCGACCTGCAGCAGCCGGTGGTGCAGGTGGCGCTTGTCGGCGGCGAACGGCGACTGGCCGGCCCAGGTGCGGCGCACCACCGCGAGCAGCAGGTCGGCCAGCGGCAGCGCGATGACCGTCAGCGGCAGCAGCAGCGGGATGTAGATCGGCACCAGGGCGTGCACGGTGGCGGTCTGCGAACCGGTCTCGTTGTTGATCAGGTCCGGGTCGACCCGGCCGGTGATGGAGATCGCGGCGACGGCCAGCATGAGGCCCAGCATCATCGACCCGGAGTCGCCCATGAAGATCCGCGCGGGGTGCATGTTGTGCGCCAGGAAGCCCAGGCACATGCCGATCAGCAGCACGCTGAACAGCACGGCGGGGGCCGCGTCGGTGATCGCGTAGCCGTACCAGAGCCGGTAGCTGTACAGGAAGAACGCGATCGCGGCGATGCAGACCATGCCGCCGGCCAGGCCGTCCAGACCGTCGATGAAGTTCACCGCGTTGACCATGACGACGACCAGGGTGACCGAGATGACCATGCCCTGGGTCGGGCTCACCGCGACCGCGCCGACGCCGGGCACCGGGAGGGTGATCACCGTGACGCCCTGCCAGACCATCACACCGGCGGCGATCATCTGGCCGCCGAGCTTCACCAGCGCGTCCACGCCCCACTTGTCGTCGAGCACGCCGAGCAGCCACATGATCCCGGCGCCGGAGAGCAGCGCGCGGATGTCGGTGCCCTGGGTGAACACCTTGCTCAGGTTGTCGAGTTGCGAGGCGACCAGGATGCCCGCGCAGAGCCCGCCGAACATCGCGATGCCGCCGAGCCGCGGCGTGGGCTCGCGGTGCACGTCGCGGGCGCGGACCGGCGGCATGGCGCCGGCGGCGATGGCGAACTTCCGGACCGGTCCGGTCAGCAGGTAGGTCACGGCGGCGGTGCAGAACAGCACCAGCAGATACTCACGCACCACTGGCCTCCTGCATCACTGTCGAACGGGGAAGTACCGAAGGTACTCCCCTGCCTTCCCGGGGTTCGAGGTGCGTCGCCACGCACACACCTTATTGAGTCGGACGCCGGGGACGCGCATCGCGGTTCGCCCTCCCGGGTAGGAGATCGGGATGCCCGCGGACGGATCGCGGTCAGGACCGGTCGGCGAACGCCAGCGCGAGCTCGCGGACCCGCGCCGCGGCGGGCCCGACCGCGCCCCCGGCGAGCACCCGTGCGATCAGCCCGGCGATCTCGGACAGCTCCGTCGCGCCCATCCCCTGGCTGGTCACGGTGCCCGTCCCGAGCCGGATCCCGGACGTGTCGGCGGGCGGCGCCGGGTCGAACGGCAGCGCGCACTTGCCGAGCAGCAGCCCGGCGGCCGCGCAGCGCCGCTCGGCCTCCGCGCCGGTCACCCCGAGCGGGCTCACGTCGGCGGTCACCAGGTGGGTGTCGGTACCGCCCGTCAGAGGGCGCATTCCGGCCGCTGCGAGCCCCTCGGCCAGCACCCGCGCCCCGGACACCGTCCGCTCCGCGTACGCCCGGTAGGCGGGCGTCGACGCCTCCGCGAGGGCCACCGCCTTGCCCGCCACCTCGTTCATCGCCGCGCCGCCCTGGCTGAACGGGAAGACCGCCCGGTCGATCCGCTCGGCCAGCTCCGCGGTGCACAGCAGCAGGCCGCCGCGCGGGCCGCGCAGCAGCTTGTGGGTGGCCGCCACGGTGACGTCCGCGTACGGCACCGGGGAGGGCGCCGCACCGGCCGCGATCAGGCCGGTGGTCTGTGCGGCGGAGGCGATCAGGTAGGCGTCCACCTCGTCGGCGATCTCCCGGAAGGCCGCCCAGTCCGGGTGCCGGGTGTAGGAGATCGAACCCGCCACGATCGCCTTGGGGCGGTGCAGCCGGGCAAGTTCGCGCACCTGGTCGAGGTCGATCAGCCCGTCGCCCTCGCGCACCCCGTAGCCGGTGAAGGCGAACCAGCGGCCGGAGAAGTTGGCGCGCGAGCCGCAGCTGAGGTGGCCGCCGTGCTCCAGCGACATCGCCAGCACCCCGTCGCCGGGCCGCAGCAGTGCCGCGTACGCCGCCAGCATCGCCGAAGTCGCCGACCGGGGCTGGACGTTGGCGTGCGGCGCGGCGAACAGTTCACGGGCCCGGTCGATCGCCAGCAGCTCGGCGGCGTCCGCCAGCGCGCAGCCGGTGTGGTGCCGGCGGCCCGGGTAGCCCTCGGCGTACTTGTCGATCAGCGGGCCGGTGAGGGCCGCCAGGACGGCAGGACTGGTGAGGTTCTCCCCCGCCAGCAGCTGGATCGTCTCGGCGCGCCGCTCGGCCTCCGCGGCCAGCAGGTCGGCCAGCTGCGGATCCGCCCGGTACAGGGCCTCGGACGCCCACGGGCGCCCCTTCGTCGAGGTCGAGCCGGTCGCGGCATCGGTGACGGTCATGGCGGAGCTCCCGGGCGCTGCGGGGACGGTGGATCCAGCGTAGGACCGCCACCGCCGCCCGGCCCGTCGGAACGCGGCCGTTCGGCCCTGGGGTCCCGTCGACGGGCCCTAGCGGCGCGCCGACACGCCCGTGAGCGCGGTGACCACCGGGTCGACCGCGTGGAATATCTCCTCGCCGCAGTTGCGGAACATGCCGATCGGCGCCCCGTACGGGTCCTCCAGCTCGTCCGACTCCGGGGTGGCGGCCAGCAACCAGCCGCGCAGCGCGGCCGCCGCGCGGACCAGCGCGCGGGCCCGTTCGGTGACGTCGGCGCCGCGCCGGGGGTCGGGCAGCGTGCCCGGGTCTATCGTCCGCACCAGGCGGGTGAACTCCTTCAGCGTGAAGGTGCGCAGTCCCGCCTCGTGGCCCATCGAGATCACCTGGGCGCGGTGGTCCAGGGTCGCGGTGAGCACCAGGTCGGCCTCGACCACGTGCTCGTCCAGCAGCTCGCGACCGGTGAAGCCCCCGCTGTCGGCGCCGTACTCGTCGAGCACGGTCGCCGCGTGGTCCTCCATCGGCGCGCCCACGTGGCCCCAGGTGCCGGCGCTCTCGACCAGGATCCGCCCGGCCACCCGGGGGCTGAGCCGGGTGTCCAGCTCACGCCGGGTGAGCCGCTCGGCGATCGGCGAGCGGCAGATGTTCCCGGTGCAGACGAACAGGATCCGGAAGTGGTCCAGCGGCCTGGGACCCACGCTCAGGTACGGCGCTATGCCGGGCCCGGAACGGAGCGAGGCGGTGGGCGTCAACTGCCGGCCTCCAGGTCGGGGACGACCTCCCTCAGCTGCTCGACGCTGATCGCGCCGGCCCGCAGCAGGACCGGGACCTTGCCGGTGACGTCGACGATGGACGAGGCGGCGGCGTGGTCGGCCGACCCGCCGTCCAGGTAGACCGAGACGGCGTCGCCGAGCTGCGCCTGCGCCTCGTCGCAGGTCAGCGGGGACGATCCGCCGGTCAGGTTGGCGCTGGAGACGGCCATCGGGCCGGTGGCGTTCAGCAGCTCGATGGCGACCGGGTGCAGCGGCATCCGGACCGCGACGGTGCCGCGGGTCTCGCCGAGGTCCCAGCGCAGCGAGGGCTGGTGCCGGGCGACCAGGGTGAGCCCGCCGGGCCAGAAGGCGTCGACCAGTTCCCAGGCCTGCTCGGAGAAGTCGGTGACCAGGCCGTGCAGGGTGGTCGGCGAGCCGACCAGCACCGGCGACGGGGTGTTGCGGCCGCGGCCCCGGGCTGCCATCAGCTCGCCGACGGCCTCCGGGGAGAAGGCGTCCGCGCCGACCCCGTACAGGGTGTCGGTGGGCAGCACGACGAGTTCGCCGCGGCGGACGGCCGAGGCGGCCTCGCGCAGGCCGGTGGCGCGGTCCCCGGCATCGGCACAGTCGTAGCGGCGGCTCATCGGTGCGGTCCCCTTCCGAAGTGGCTCTTGGCGGTCACTGCGGCCTTCGCTGCCGTCGCTGCCGTCACGACGGCGCCCTGCGGGCGGTCGTGCTGCGGTCGACTGTTCACAACGACACCCGTCGGGCGGTCGTGAAGCGCGGCCGGTTGTTCAGGTCGCGGTGGTCGGCGGTGTCCGTCCAGCCGCGTTCCTCGTTGAAGATCCACGGCACCTGGCCGCCCTGCTGGTCGGCGTGCTCGATGACCACCGCACCGCCCGGGCGCAGCAGCCGCGCGGCCACCCGCTCGATGCCGCGGATGGTGTCCAGGCCGTCCTCGCCGGAGAACAGCGACATCTGCGGGTCGTGGTCGCGGGCCTCCGGCGCGACGTACTCCCACTCGGTGAGCGGGATGTACGGCGGGTTGGAGATCACCAGGTCGAAGCGGCCGTCCCAGGAACGGTCGTCCTCGAAGGCCTTGGTGGCGTCCCCGGCGTGCAGGGTGACCCGGGCGCGGTCGGGGCTGGCCTCGATGTTGCGCCGGGTGTACTCCAGCGCGCCCTCGTCCAGTTCGAAGGCGTGCACGGTGGAGCGCGGCAGTTCCTGGGCGAGGGCGAGGGCGATCGCGCCGGAGCCGGAGCAGAGGTCCACCACCAGCGGCTCGGCCACGTCCATGTCGCGCACCGCGTCTATGGCCCACTCGACGACCGACTCGGTCTCCGGCCGGGGCACGAACACCCCGGGGCCGACCGCCAGTTCGAGGTAGCGGAAGAACGCCCGTCCGGTGATGTGCTGGAGCGGCTCGCGCGCCTCGCGGCGCGAGACGGCCTCCCAGTAGCGGGCGTCGAAGTCGGCGTCCTTCACCGTGTGCAGCTGGCTGCGCTTGACGTGGTGGACGTAGGCGGCGAGTTCCTCCGCGTCGAAGCGCGGCGACGGCACGCCGGCCGCGGCCAACCGCTGGGTGGCCTGGGCCACCTCGGCGAGCAGCAGGTTCATCCGTACGACCTCTTGTTTCTGCGCTCCGGCTACGGACTGCGCGTGGGCTGGGGCGCGCCGGTCTCAGTTCTCTTGGGCCGCGGCGAGCTTGGCCGCCGCGTCCTTGTCGACGCAGGACTGGATCACCGCGTTCAGGTCGCCGTCCAGGACCTGGTCCAGGTTGTACGACTTGAACCCCGTGCGGTGGTCCGAGATGCGGTTCTCGGGGTAGTTGTACGTCCGGATCCGCTCGGAGCGGTCCACCGTGCGGACCTGGCTGCGGCGCGCGTCCGACGCCTCACGCTCGGCCTCCTCCTGCGCGGCGGCCAGCAGCCGCGAACGCAGGATGCGCATCGCCTGCTCCTTGTTCTGCAGCTGGCTCTTCTCGTTCTGGCAGGACGCCACGATACCGGTCGGCAGGTGGGTGATCCGGACCGCGGAGTCGGTGGTGTTGACCGACTGGCCGCCGGGGCCGGACGAGCGGTAGACGTCGATCCGCAGGTCGTTGGCGAGGATCTCGACCTCGACCTCCTCCGCCTCGGGGGTGACCAGCACGCCCGCCGCGGAGGTGTGGATGCGGCCCTGCGACTCGGTGGCGGGGACGCGCTGCACGCGGTGCACGCCGCCCTCGTACTTCAGTCGGGCCCAGACGCCCTGGCCGGGCTCGGCGTTGCCCTTGGTCTTCACGGCCACCGAGACGTCCTTGTAGCCGCCGAGGTCGGACTCGTTGGAGTCGATGATCTCGGT
>NZ_JBEORY010000079.1:0-37772 GCF_040302665.1 Kitasatospora sp. NPDC097691
TCACAGCACACAACTACCGGGACCGCCCCTCCGCCAGCAGGCGAACGCTACTGCTTCACCCGTCCGAGCGACATCACGCATTCAACTTCAATAGCCGCGCGGACCTTGTCCCGCAGCACCCCCAATGCCCGTGCCTATGGCCAGCGTTGCAGGTAGAACCTGCCCCGCCCCTTCCACGACTCCACCTTCCGGTGATGGAATCCGAGGAAATCGAAACCCTGCCCGCCCGCGGTGAGGCAGACGATGCCGGACTTCTCCGGATGCAACCGCATCCCGAGCGCGCCCAGCACCACCGCTGCCAGCTCGCGCGCCTGCTCGGCGCGCTGCCTGATCGGCGACAGGACCACGAAGTCATCGCAGTAGCGCACCAACGTCCCCAGCCGCCGGCCATACGCCTCCATACGCTTGCCACGCCTCGTCGAGGACGTGCAGGGCAACGTTGGCCTTGCAACGGAGAGATCGGCGAGCCCTGCGGGGTTCCCGCCCCGGTCGGGGAGGTCACCCCGCTCTCCAGTACTCCCATCCGCAGCCACGCCCGGATCAACTTCAGCATCGACCGGTCCACCACACGCCGGGCCACCTGAGTCATCACCACATCGTGGTCGATCGTCCCGAAGCAGTCCCGGATGCCGGCGGCGGGGACGGTCGTGCGCGGCGCGGGTCGACGGCGCGAACTATGAGATCCTCGCGCTCGGATCAAGGAGTCGGGAACCTTACCATTTCAGGTCAATAGATAGCAGAGCAACCATTTGGACCGACTCGCTTCAGGTGATCTCCCATGTGACATCCCCGAGAAACTGCGGGTTGTCTGGGTCTGTCACCACGCCGCCCCCCGTGGAGCCACGCTGAGGCAGGCCTCCACTGCTTCCGACAAAATCATTGAGGCCCAGGACAAGTCGCGCATTCGAAGAAAGTCCATCGAAGACGAAAGCGACGGCGTGTCCAGGTCGACCATCCCAATCAAATTCGCCTTGCGAAGCAGGAATGAATACAGAGGCGCCGCGCCACTCGCCGAGGAGTCGTTCGATGCCGGGTGGAGCGGATTCGATGGTCATGTTGATGAATTGAGAGCTGGTGGAGTCGTTGTCATCCGTCAGCTTTACATCAACATTGAAGTCAAAAGACATGGGGCCTCTCCCATAAGTCGCGTTGGCGTTAATATCAAAGACGTGGTGAAGCGGGGTCGGATGCTCTGCCCTATCTGGGCAAACGCCATGACTTGACGACCTGCGCTACCGACCCGACTAAAGGAGGTCGCGTGCGCCTCGCGCATGAGGTTCTGGACCGTGGAAAGGACCGCCAAGTGGATCTCTCGTTGTCGCGGTCCCGCAACATAAGGGCTTTTCATCCCAGGATTTCTCGGCCAGCCTCCTCACCCGAGACTACCCTTATGTGGAAGAGCCACGGGTCGCGCTTCGACGTCAGGGTGTCCACGTCGTGGGGCAGCGCTCAGTCGCGCTCAGCCGACAGTCATACTGTGAACACGCGCGCGGAGACCTCCGGGCCCGACGTGACGATGGCGTAGGCGCACTCGCCGGTCGGATCTCCCGCGCCCTTCGGCGGGAAGTTGCTGAACTCGATCCAGGCGGTGCTGGTGTCCCCCTCGTCCCAGGTAATCGTGCCTGAAGCGTCAAAGCTCTGACTTCCGGAGGGGTCCGTGATCCTGACCGTTACGTCGACGGCCTCTCCCCTGGAGTTCTCCACCTTGAAGTCCACGGTCAGTGACGTGCCAGGGGTGGAAAGCGCGGTGCCCGTCACCGCTTGGCTGCTAACGTTGAAGCTGCTACCAAGCTCGGTGGACGTGGTGTCTCTCACCTCCTGTACCGTCACGTTGAACGACTGCGGGTTGGGCATGACCTTGGCCATGACGAGCCTCTTTCAATTGGGTGGATGCGCACCTGTCGGCCACGGCGCACGGGCATAGCGAGCCGCCCGAGCGGCGCGGATGCAGGGGACGTGTGGTGGTGTTTGTGAGTCCGATGTCGCTCCCGGTCCAACAGGCCTCCGCGCTAAGCGTTTCGCAGTTCGCTGTTGGCTGCAAGCTGGTGGCCACGCCCGCAACCAGGGGCGTTTCAAAGTCTCGGTGATCACGTAAGTCAGCGGGTCAGGAGATGTTCAGCAGCTCCAGCGGCCGGTTGAAGGGGTCGTAGGAGACGTGGCGGAGTCCGGCGGCGATGTTGCGGTGTCCGTGCTCGCGGAGCGTGTTGATCGCCAGGCTGCGCAGGGTCGCCATGTTCTCGGATCCATGGCCGGTGCGGATCTTCGAGGCGTCCTCGTAGAAGGCAGTGTCCCGGACGAAGTGGAGCCGGTTCTCGATGGTCCGCTGCGACCTGGCTACTGAAGTTGAAAGCGTGATGTCGGTCAGCCGTCGAGGATGAGTCCGGTGCCGAGGAGGCATCCGTCGACCAGGTCCGGGCGGTACTGGATGCGCTTGAGTCTGCGCTTCACGGCCCGTGTGATCTGGTCGAGGTCGGCGGCGGCGAGGTTTCCGATATCGCGCTTGACCAGGGACCAGACGCCCTCGGTCGGATTGAGGTCGGGGGCGTAGGTCGGCAGCTGGAACACCGTGAGCCAGTCGGCATTCGCGGCGATGAACTCTCGCATCCCTACTGTCAGGTGGAGGCGGAGGTTGTCCCAGACCAGGACGATCGGACCGCCGAGCTGGATCCGGGCACGGACGATCAGGTCGCGGAAGTCCCGCCAGCCGAAGCCCTTCGGCTCGTTCTTGCGACCCCGGTACTCGCGCACCGCGTAGATCAGCCGGGACCGCTCGCCCGGCTTGAAGCAGGTCATCCCCGCCGTCGACAGCCGTCCGGAGCCCCGGGCCCGTACCCGCACGACCGGGGTACGGCCGATCCGGCCCCAGGTCCTGGCGCGCGGCGGAGTCATCGACTGCCCGGCTTCGTCCTCGAAGACCAGCCACGCGTTGCGCTCCGCCGCGATTCTGTTACCCGCGGCCAGGTCTCCTCCCGCCACACCTCGACAGCACCGTCGTCGCGCTCGACCGCGCGACGGGCCGGCTGCTGCCACGACCAGCCGAGCCGTTTGAGCAGCTGCCACGTGCCCTCGACCGTGTACGAGACGTGAAACAGCCGGCCGATCAGCGTCTTGATCCGCGCGAGCGTCCACCGCTGGTCCGCCCACCCGTGGGCGAGCGGGCCGCGCTCCAACTCCCTTTCCAGCCTGGCGAGCTGGCCAGGTCCGAGCCTCGGGCGCCCCGGTGACCCCTTCGACTGGACGCCGGCCTCTCCGCGCTCGCGCCAGGCCCGCCGCCACCGCTCGACCGACCGCTCGCTGACCCTCAACGCGGCGGCGATCTCCCTGTTCTTCTGCCCCGACTCGAAGCGTTCCACGGCCTGCAACCGGATCCGCTCCCGCGCGGCCCTCCCGGTGTCGGTCAGACCGCCACCCTGCGCGTACCTCACGCCAACAGAGCTACCGGAGGAGACCGGTGGCCGTCAGGCAAACAGCCCCGACATCACCCTTTCAGGTTCAGTACGTCCACGAGCGGCTGGCGATCTTCGCCAGCTGGAAACAGAGCATCAGCCACCGCGCCAGTCCCCGACCCTACTTACTGGGCGTTTCGTCCCCGGACCTGATGCTCAGGTGCCGCGCCAGGTCGGGGTGGACTCGCCGGTGAGTCGGCGGGTCATGAGGCTGATCATTGCGACATGGACCATGGCTTCGGAGCGGGCCGGGAGGGCCTCGTAATCGCGGGCGAGGCGCCGGTGATTCATGAGCCACCCGAAGGTCCGCTCGACGATCCAGCGACGGGTTGGACGACAAATCCCCTGGTGATGGGGTCGCGGCGGACGATCTCGACGTGGATGCCGAGGGTGGCGCCGTGCTCGACGACGGCGGTCTTGTAGCCCATGTCGACCCAGGCCTTGCCTATGGTCGGCCGCGACCGTGGTCAGCAGTTGCCGGCTGGCGGCGTTGTCCTGGAGGCTCGCGGCCGTGACCAGCACCACGAGCAGCAGGCCGATCGTGTCGGTGAGGATGTTCCGCTTCCTGCCCACGATCTTCTTCCCGATCGACGCCCTGCGTGGCGGTGGGGACGTTGGTGGAGGTCTTCACGCTCTGGGAGTCGAGGATGCACGCCGTCGGCTCCGGGCCACGGCCTTCGGCGGTGCGGACCAGGCGTCGGAGAAGGCCGTTGAGCTGCTCGAACACTCCCTCTTTCTACCAGCGGGCAAAGTAGGCGTAGACCGCTTCCCAGGGTGGATAGTCGTGTGGGAGGTAGCGCCAGGGGATGGGGGTGCGGTCGACGTACAGGATCGCGTCCAGCAGGTCGCGCAGTTCGTGCTCAGGCGGCCGGCCGAAGGCGAGGGCCCGTTCGGTTCGGGCCTTACGCCAGGCGGTAAGGGTGGGCTCGACCAGGGCCCAGCGGGCATCGGACGAGTCGCTCGGATACGCTCGACGGTCCGTCATGATGACGGCATACTGCGGGATCGCCACGCTACCCAGGGCTCGCGGCTCTCGAGAGACAAACACTCTCAGGCCCGGCTTCCAGGGATGAGACAGGAGGAAGCACACAGTTCCGGCGGACATTCGTGCCACAGCGGCCCTCCTGTCACCAGTGCCCCAAGCGCCACCGGATGTGAGCAGCCTGGGCGCTCCAGAAACCGGGACCAAGCCGCATGTTTACGGGTTAAACGCCCAGTAACTGGGCGTTTCACTCGTAATCGGGATGGTCCATCCCGATTTCCGGGGAGCCCGGGCTGCCAGCATTCGGTGACGCTTGGGATCCTGGTGACGGAAGCGTCACTGTTGCGCCTATGCCCGCCGGAACTGCGCGGTTCCTCCTGTCTCGTCCCAGGAAGCCGGGCCTGTTCGTTCCTGTCCCCCGAGCGCCGCCAGCTATGGGCAGACCCGGAAATCCGCAGTATGCCGTTGTCATGACGGAACGTCGACCGTATCCGAGCGACCTCTCCGACGCCCGTTGGGCCCTGGTAGAACCCACCCTCACCGCCTGGCGCCGGGAGAGGACCGAACGCGCCCTCGCGTTTGGCCGGCCGCCCGAGCACGAACTGCGTGACCTGCTGGACGCGATCCTGTACGTCGACCGCACCGGCATCCCCTGGCGTTACCTTCCCCACGACTACCCGCCCTGGGAGACCGTCTACGCCTACTTCGTCCGATGGCAGAAGGAAGGAGTGTTCGAGCAGCTCAACGGCCTCCTGCGGCGCCTGGTCCGCGCCACCGAAGGCCGTGATCCGCAGCCCACGGCGTGCATCATCGACTCCCAGAGCGTGAAGACCTCCACGAACGTCCCCATCGCCGGCCAGGGCATCGATGTCGGGAAGAAAATCGTCGGCAGGAAACGTAACATCGTCATACCCGGCCTTCCCCACCGGCAGGCCGCTGACCTGCGGTGGGGAGTTTCGCCCCGGGGTCGCTGGTCTGTTTCGCCGCGGCCGCTGGTGAGTTTCGCCCCGGGGCTGGTGAGTTTCGGGTGTCGTCGCAGGTCAGCGGCCGCTTAGAACGGCCTGCTGTACGCCGTCCGGGTGGCGGAGGGGTTCGGCGCGGTGGCGGGGTGGGCAGAGCCTGCGACATGACGACACCCATCACGAGGCGCCGCCGTCACCGCCGTCCGGCCGCGCCCACCGCGTCCGTGCCTGCCTTCCCGGTCCGCGCCGGATGGCCGCCGGCCCCGGCCCGGCCGGGCAGCGCCGGGTGCTGCCCGACCTGGTCCAGCGAGCACCTGACCCCGGGCGGGGTGGTCGTCCGCACCACCTGGCACGAGCCCGCCTGCCCGGTCTGGGCCCGGCGGTGACCGCCGGCACGGGGGCCGGGCCGGCCCGGGTGCGGGTGGGCACACAGGCGCTGGTCGAACCGTTCGGGGTCGTCCGCACCCCGGCCGGAACGCGGCTCGACCCGACCGGGACGGCTGCGATGGTTCGACGGCGTCGGCATGGCCGTCGTTGTCGTCGTGCTGGACAGGGCGATCGGATCGGAAAATTTGCTGCTCCTGGCCGTCAGTGCTGCCATAGAAGTTGAGGAAATCTCCCGGTCCTCGCCTCGCTGCCGAGTTCGTGAGGACCGTTGGGCGGAGCTGAGGCAGATGACGTCCTTCTCCTGGAGCGTGCTGAGACCGCTCGACATGTTGGCTGTGCGATTCGAGTTCTTCAACCTCCTTCTAGTGAGAAGCGGACCGGCAGTCCCACGACTGGTGCGGGAACAGCCCGGGGAGGAAGCCGTCATCGTCGTCCACTTTCCGCCGCAGCACACAGCCGAGGCCGTGGCCACTGGGGCGGACTTTCCCTCGATGCCGATGCTCGGGCGCGTGGCGGGGGCCAGTCGGCTGGCGTTCCGGCTCCGCTCGGGTGTTGACCACCTCCCGTTCACGCTGGAGGCTCTGTTTGACTGGACGTCAGTGGAGCCCAACCTGGTGCCGGTGGCCCAGCAACGCAGGGGCACGGTGTTCGAGGGCCTGGCCCAGGCGCCGCCGTTGCGCCCGCCGGCGGCTACCGAGACGGCGATCGAGCTGCCGTACCGGCTTGTCCTGTCCCCGCATCCAGGCGGTGGCTGGGCGCACTCCGTCCAGCCGGTGACCCACGAAGGGCGGACCGAGCTGTGGCACACCCGACTTGGAGTCGTCCGCACCGGGCCGGACGGCGCGGTCTTTGTCGACGAGGAGCAGGCGGGGGACCGCTACGTCCGGGCAGTGCTGGCCCTGGAGCCGTTGGACAGCACGAACGACATCGGTACCACGCTGACTGCGCAGGCCCGTAGCGAGATCGTCACACTCTCCGGAGACTTCGCGCAGACCAAGGACGGTGTCGCCTATCGGCCCGATCCGATCGAGATCGATCGGCTGATGCTCTCCGCGCGGGGCGGTTGGATACGCGCACACGGCGACTGGGACGGACCGGTCGACCTGCGCCAGTGGCAGCACGTGGCTACCCAGGGCCGAGACCACTACGTACGGACCGTGGAAGAGGGCCTGCTCTACCCGTTCGGTCACCGGGCCGCGCTCGTCACAATCTCCGAGCGGGTCGTCGAGCGGCTGGGCGGCCAGGACGGAGCGCCTGTCGCGGTATTGCGCCAGAGGAAGTTCATCGTGGTGCGCGAGCCAGTGAAGACGTACCAGGGGGAGGCGTTCCCGCATGGCTCGCATGAAATGCCGTTTGCGCGGGAGCTGCGCATCGTCACGCTCTCTATGCCCATCGGCACCGAGGACGTCCCTGAAAGTCACGGGGCGCTCTGGGTGATGAAGGAACCCCCACCCCTGGCCAGTTCCGCCGCGGCGGGAGGCCCAGCGCTGTTCCATCTCGTCGGGACGGACAGTGCCGGAACGCAGAGCGACCTCCAGGCAGCTATGATCTTCGTCCCCCGGAGCGTCAGCAACCCGGATCCTCACGACCCCATCCTCGGGCAGATCTTCCTGCGGGCCGTGGCGACCGCCTACGCCGACACTCCCGGTGACACTCCGGACGGACGACGCCGGATCACGCTCAACGGCGCGCGGATCGCCTACGCCCCTCCGGCAGATCCGGCCCAGCCGGGCGACACCACCCTGGTCACGTCGGCGCTCACCTTCAGCGCCCACCTCATCGATCCCGCCCCAGGCCCGCAGCCCGCGCTACCCTTCCTGCCGTTCCTCGAATCCGCGCAGGTCCACATACCGGCTATCGAGCAACTCGCAGGTACTACTGGCGACGTCAAGATCGGCTTGGCCCAGGCGTTCCTGTCGTCCGACCTGGACGCAGCCGCGAACCCGGCCCAACTGTTCGCGGAAGTCGCGCCGGACACCTCGCTGAACCTGGCGCTACCTGCGGAGCGCGGGGCGGCGCTGGCTCGCCCCGATCTGACGGTGCGCGGGCTGTCCCGCAGCCTCGGGCCGGTGGCGGGCGACCTCGGGCAGCTCACCTTGGGTGTGTTCGACGCGAGTTCATTCTTCGCCGAGAGCGCCAAACTACTCGGAGCCGTCTCGGTGGGCGACCTGGTCGCTGAGGTCTTCAGCGAGACTCAGTTCCCCAGGATGCTGAGTCACACGACGCCGGACGCAGTGGTCGCCGCCTTTGACTGGGAGCCCAAAATCGCCGACGATACGAAGATCGTGCCGCTGAAGTCACGTCCTCCCGGCATCTCACTGAAGCTGCACACCCGGCTGGAGCGGCCGCTGAACGGCGATCCGACCCGCTCGTCCGTCTCCGCCACGTTGTCGAACTTCACCTTCTCTTTCGCTGGTGTCCTTGAGGCTCATTTCGACGCGCTGTCCTTCCGATCGGAGAACGGCGGCCAGCCGATCGTCAGCGCCGATCTTGCCGACGAGGGCATCGTCTTCGATTCTCCGCTGGAATTCCTCAACATTTTCCGCGACTTCATCCCGTCGGATGGTTTCAGCGACCCGCCGGCACTCGCGGTCAGCCCCTCGGGTGTGACGGTCGGGTACTCGCTAGCCCTGCCGGCGCTGCCGCTGGGCGTATTCGAGCTGGAGAACGTCCGGCTGGGCGCGAGTCTCAACCTCCCCTTCCGCAACGGCCTAGCCAGCCTGCGGTTCAACTTCGCCGAGCGGCACGACGAGTTCCTGCTGACCGTTGAAGGCCTGGGTGGCGGCGGCTACTTCGCACTGGCGCTCGGACTCGACGGGATCGAGATGATCGAGGCGTCCCTGGAGTTCGGGGCAGCCGTCGCTTTGGACTTCGGAGTGGCGAGCGGCAGCGTCTCGGTCATGGCGGGCATCTACTTCCATCTCGAGACCAAGCAGACCGAGTGCAGCGGCTACCTGCGGATGCACGGCGAGGTCGAGGTTCTGGGCCTGGTCAGCGTGTCGCTTGAAGTGCTCATGAGCCTGAGGTACATCGACGAGGCCGGCAGCCCCCACCGGATCGAAGGCGTGGCCACGGTGGTGCTCAAGATCGATCTGACACTTTTCAGCAAGGCGGTCGAGTTCACGGTACGGCGCAGCTTCGCCCAGAGCGCCGGTGACCCCAGCTTCGGCGACGTGATGCCCGAGGCCGACGACTGGGCCCGTTACGCCAGTTGCTTCGCGTGAGCGCCTAAGGAGGTGGGAGAGGATGCCCGAGAAGTTGATCTGGACGGCACTCCCCAACGGCCTGCTGGGCACCGGGGAGAGCCGCCGACTGCAGCTGTCGGTTCTCGTCTCCCCACGTCTGACGGCGGTGGACGGAGCTGACGCGGTACTCGGCGCCTTCCCTGATCTGCGGCATTGGACGGCGACCGTAGCAGATGCCGAATTCGCCTTGCAGATCGGCGATGTGGTCGCGGCTGACGGCCTGCGGCCCCACAACACCCTCCACCCTGAACTCTGGGAAGCCCTCTTCACCGACCAGACGCCGGTGCGCTCGCATGTCTACGACGACGTACGGTCGAAGTACACAGTGGTTTCCTACCCGTGCCTGCGGGTGGAACAGCAGATCCGCGGTCTGTACGCAAGCGTCGCATCCGCGACGTCCGTCGGTCTTCCACCCAGCGAGAGCGGGCGTGAGGGCCGGGATCACGATCTACTGCGGAGATCCCTGTCGGCATGGGGGTTCGCGCCTTCCTCCTCGGACACTACCGCCAGCGCCTCTGTGGCCGCCTTCCGGAACTTCCATGACCGTCCGCAACGGCCACATGCTCCACTCCCAAGCACCCCACAGCAACTTGCCGGACTTCTCGACTTCCACCAAGTGGTTGCTCTCCTCGGCGACTACCCTGAGCTGCTTCGCCGTCTGGGCCTGGTCCTCGACCTCGACGTCCCGGTCGGCGCCCTTCCGGCGGCCTCGACAGCGCGCCCACTGCGGCTGCTGCCGCACCGAGGACCGGCAGACCGAGCCGGCCCGGCATCCGACATCTCCGTGATCACCAGCACGCTCTGGGACGGCAGTACCTTCACGGCCGCCAGCTCCGAGCCGAACTCTCAACCGGGCCTGCTCGCCCTGGACGAAAACCGGTTCGGCCTTGTCCAGATCGACGTGGACAGCGCGGTACACAAGCTCACCCACCTGGCACTGAATCTGGAGGCCATCGTCGCACGGCCGTCCGGCGACCCGCCGCGCGGAGCGGGTCTGCCGGTGCTGCGCTCCGCCGGGTTCTCGCTCGTCCGCTCCGGTCGCAAGGACGCCCTCGACGAAGAGTTCAGCCGGGCCAAGACGCAGAACACTGTGCTGGAGGCGTCCCAGCTCCCCGTCCTGGACGCCGGACAGCTGGTGCGCGGCTACCGAATCGACATCTGGGACTCCGTTTCAGGCGAGTGGCACGCACTCTGCCAACGGATCGGCATGTACCGCTTCGAGCGCACCGGTATGCAACTCGCATCGATCGAAGACGAAGGATTCGTACAGCTGTCGGCCGCGGGCGTGCCGACCGAGCCGGACCACCCGGACCAGCTGCCTGAGCTATACCTGCACGAATCAATCCTGCGCTGGAACGGCTGGAGCCTGGTCGCGCCGCCTCGCGGCCTCACCATACCAACCGATGCCGCCCCCAGAGCTCCGGAGCAATCGGAGAACGCCGCCGTCACCACCTCAGGGCTGAAGACCGCCTTCATACCAGTCCCCGGGTCGCTGCCAAGTCTTCGGTTCGGGGTGGGATACCGGCTGCGGGCCAGGGTGGTCGATCTGGCCGGGAACAGCCCAACGGTCCACGAGGCCGCAGACGTTCCCGCGATACCGGCTGCGCCGCCCGGCCAGGCCTACTTCCGCTTCGAACCGGTTCCCTCACCCGTAGTGGTGCTGCGCCGGGCTCTGAAGGCGCAGACAGACCCCGGTGAGTCGCTGGACCGGCTGGTCATCCGCAGCACCAACACGAGCCCGGGAGCGGACCAGGTGCCGACCCCGGAAGCGGCCGAGCGCCATATCGCCCCGCCCCGCATCACGGTCGCTCTCGCCGAGGCCCACGGTGCGTTCGACGACGAGAACGGCAAACTGCGCGGCGACCCGAGCACATACAAGATGATCCGGGACCGTGACGGCGCCCACCTCGGCCAGGACGGCACCGTTCCGATTGCGTCGGAAGAGCAACTGGAGTTGCCCTGGCTCCCGGACGTCCTGGCCCGGGGCGCAGCCCTGCGCGGCCTGCCAGGGGCCCCCAGCGGAATGATCGGAAGGGTCGGTGACGATGGCCGACTTGCCTACGTTGCCATGGAGTTCCCCCAGCCCGACAGCGTCACTCACATCGACTTCGGTCCGTCCTCCAGGTGGCCGGCCATGCTGCCGCTGCGCCTGGTGGTGCAGGACGGCGCGGGGCCGCCGCACTGGGACGCGCGGCGCCGGGTGCTCACCGTCGAGCTGCCCAAGGGCGAGGAGGCCGATGTGCCCCTCAGTTGCTTCTTTCGCACAGCCGATCTCGAACTCCTGGGCGTGTGGGACTGGATTCGCAAGGAGCTCGCAGCCCAGACCGCCGAGGACCCACGTTCCGCTGTCCTGGAAAACATGGGCGAGCAAGTCCTGCTGCTGGCACAGCGGGCTCTGGAAGGCGGTCACTGGGCCCTGACCCCAGCCCGCACGCTGACCCTGGTACACGCGGTGCAGCAGCCACTGGGCACACCGGTCATTCGGGAGCTGATGGCCGAGCGCGCCATCGGCGCAACCGACGCGCGGCTGCGCGGAGCCGTCCAGGTCCATCCCACCAGCACCGGCCGGGTCGACCTGGTGGGCCGATGGGAGGAACTGCCTGGTGCGGCAGCATTTCCAATGCGACCCCGGCAAGCGGAGGACGCCGCCGCCGAGTTGCGGCTGCCCCACGACACCGTGCCGGGCGCGGTCCTGTTCGGCGGCCAGCAGGTCGCCATCTACAGTCCGGACACCGGCGTGATCGACTTCCATCCGTTGGTGCACCGCTTCGGCGACACCAAACATCGTGCGGTGCACTACCGCGCCGTCGCGACCAGCCGTTTCTCGGAGCACTTCGTACGCCAGGCGCAGCTGGCACTCCTCGGCACGGCTCCCACGGTCCTGGATCCGGGAGGCGTCAGCAGACGCTCCGAGACGGTACGCAGTGCGGACGGTGCCACCACGTTCGTACGGGCCGAGGATGGCCACGGGGACTACCTCATGGACTGGCAGGCCGGAAGCATCGCTCGCTCGACTGACAGTGCCATCGCCGATGGACAGACAGTCCAGGTCGAGTTCCTGCCGCCGGTCAATCGCGACAGCGAGGAGGTGCTGGTCCACGTCCCGAGCTCGGCCAGGCCGGCTGCGCCTCGTGTGCTCTACGTGGTGCCCTCCTTCGAGTGGCGGCGACAGACCGGGACCAACCTGCTGGCCAGCCACCGGCGCGGACACTGGCTGCGGGTTTACCTCGACGGGCCGTGGTTCTCCTCCGGCCAGGGCGAGCAGCTCGGCGTGCTGGTCTCCGACGCCCATGACTCGTCCGGGAGCCTGTCTCGCTACAGCACCCTCGTCGGCCTTGATCCACTGCGCGGTCCTAGCGAGTCTCCGAGCCTTGAGTTTCCGCGCGGGACGCAAGACCCGAGTGGCGGCCTGACCCTGGACGAGCTGCCGCCCACAGCCGACAATCGGGTCGAGGTGTACGGCCACGACGTCGCCTTCGACGCTAACCGGGGCCTTTGGTACTGCGACATCCAGGTCGCTGTGCCATCGTCCGTGAACAGCCCGACGCCCTTCGAACCCTTTGTCCGGCTGGCCTTGGCCCGATATCAGCCTTTCTCTGTCGTCACCCCAGGCGACCTCCCGGAGCAGGGCCCGCGCGACGTCAAACTCTCCCGGGTGGTGCTGGCTGACTTCGCCCAACTCCCGGCCGATCGCTCACTGCTGGTGACGTACGATCCACACCTCCCGGGCCGGCTGCGCGTGGTCGTGTCCGGCGACAGCTATTCGAATACCCGCGACTCGGACGGCCCCAGCACGGTCGAGGTCGCCGTCGAGGAACGCGATGCGGGTCTCGACGGCGAGCTGGGCTGGTTGCCGGCCCAAGGCGTCACCGTCACGCCCGACGCTCCGCCTGCCGCACCGGAGCCCGCCTCCCTCCTGTGGCGCGGTGAGGTTGTACTCCCCGAGGACCGGACCATTGACGAGTTCCGCCTCGTGGTCCGGGAACGCGACACTCTCACGGCCGACGGCCTCGCGCGCTCGGACCGGCTGCTCTATGCCGACGCCGTGGAGCTCGAATCACTCGCCACCAGTACTAGGCCAGCCTCTCGCACGGATGACTTCCTGTCAGCCGCCGCTGCTCTTTTGGCGCAGTCCGCAGGGCTTGCTGGCAACAATCAGCTGTCCGAGGCGGTGGCCCCTGCACGGGCCGCAGTGGACGTCCTGCACGAGATCCAGCCACCACCGAATCACGAAGCCAAGTACCTCTCGTTCCTGGCGGACGCGTTGCTCAACCTGGTGAGCCGGTTGGAAGCTGCTGGACGTCCCGGCGAAGTGGCGCCGTTCGCTCAGGAAGCCACCCAGGTCTACCGACAGGCTGCACACGTCTCCACGGGTGAATCCGTGATGCAGATCGCCGCATCTCTGATGGCATTGTCCGCGCTGGAAGATCTCGTCTCCCTGAAGGCGGAGGCGGCCACAGCCGCGCAGGCCGCAGTGGACGTCCTGCACGATATCCAGCCACCACCCGGTCACGAAGCCGACTACTTCGCCTTGCTCGCCGAGGAGTTGCTCAACCTGGTGAGCCGGCTGATCACCGCCGGACGTCCCGGCGAAGTGGCGCCGTTCGCTCAGGAAGCCACCAAGGTCTACCGACAGGCTGCACACGTCTCCACGGGTGAATCCGTGATGCAGATCGCCGCGTTTCTGTTGACACTGTCATCGCGGGTAGCTGCCGTCTCCCTGAAGGCGGAGGCGGCCACAGCCGCGCAGGCCGCAGTGGACGTCCTGCACGATATCCAGCCACCACCCGGTCACGAAGCCGACTACTTCGCCTTGCTCGCCCAGGCGTTGCGCACCGTTGAGCAGATCCATTAGCCCTAATTGGGCGTTTCATCCCTGTGTTCGGAGCTCATTTTCCGCGCCGTGTGGGGGTGGTTTCGCCGGTGAGTCGGCGGGTCATGAGGCTGATCATTGCGACGTGGATCATGGTTTCGGAGCGGGCCGGGAGGGCTTCGTAGTCGCGGGCGAGGCGGCGGCCAGGAGGTCGAGGTGGGACAGTCCCAGCGTCCCAGGCCGCGGGTAAGGCACTGTCACCTCAGGAAATAGGGTGGAACAGCCCCAGCCCCCTGACCTGTCCCAATCCCTGGCACCCTCTGGCGCGGCGAGCAGAGCGGGCCCGCGGCAAGCGGCCGAGACGAGCAGGACGGGGGCGACGGGGGCGGGCGACCAGGGCCGGCGGGGCGGCGGCACGGGCGGCGCCGACCAGGATCGGCGGCACGGGCTGGGCGGGCTGGCTCGGTGGCCTGGCAGCTGGCGCAGCCCTCGTACGCCGCGCGGAGGGGCGCAGCGGGCGGCCGCCGCCCCGAACGGCAGGCACGGCAAGCAGACCGGCGAGCGGGCCGCAGCGGCGGCTACAGCCCTACAGGTGATCTTGTCGGCTACGTTTCGTCCGTGACGAATCAGCAGCAGAGCGGCGGCCAGGGCGACATCCACGACATCCGTGAGTGCGGTTGGTGTGGGGAGGAGACGACCTACCCGCCGCGGCGCTGCGAGGACAGCTGGGAGTTGTGCGCCGCGTGCGGCACGTGCTTGTGCGACGACGAAGAGGGCGACGAGGTCTGCCGGAAGTACCGGGACCAGCCGCGCCGGTGCTGACGACAGCGTGCTCCTGGTGGTGCTCGTCGTCCTGGTGCCCGTGGCTGGTGGGGTCGTCGGCCAGAGGTCATGGCGGTACGGGATCCGGATGACGTGCGGTACGTGAGTCCGCGACTGCCGGCGGGGACGGCGGGGAACGACGAGCTCCTGGTCGACGTCGACGGCGAGCGCCACAACGACGAGCGCCCGGGCCCCGCACGCCTCGCACCGCGCACTGCCCGAACCGCCGCCGAGCACCATGCGTGCGCGCGCACCGTGCCGTCGCCGGCCTTCAGGCGCCTGAGGTGTCCAGACGCTCGGACGACCCGAGCAGATACTCGGGCAGCTTGGAGCCGGCCGCCAATACCTCGATACCGATAAGGCGTCCCTGCGCGTCGAAGTCGAGGTTGATCATTCCGCCGACCCCTGCAGGATCGCAGGGGTACATGTGCGAGGACCTGGCGCCGGCCTGCGGATCGGTCAGGTAGACGTACGCCGCGTCCGCCGTCTTGTCGTAGGTGACTCTGAGGTCTGCCACAGCTGGCTCGCTCCTTTGATGTGTGGTGCCGGCGCAGTCGTCGTCCGTACTGGAGCTTCACCGGACTCGCGCTGAACAAGGCGTAGTTGAAGAAGGTGGTGCGCAGCGGCGCCTGGTTCACCGCGTACAACGGGCAGTCCGGTGGGCGGTCCGCCCTGGGGTGGGTGGTGCCGGTGGGGGTGAGGCGCTAGCGTGCCCAGGTCTCACAGTTCAGCCGACGGGCCTCCGCCCTCAGGACGTCGAGCGCGGCCCGGAGCCCGTCCACCGCCGTCTGGAATGCCTGCGTCGTCTCCGGGCCCAGCGCCTGGGAGGGCACGATGTCCGCACCGTTCGGGTAGTCGTCGACCACTGCGGCGAACCGTATCCAGGCATTGCGGTAGAGCGCCGTACACCGCAGGAGCTCGCCGCTGCACTCCGCCCACACCGCTGTTGCCATCGTCCCTTTGGTACGGGCCAGGAGGTGGTTCATCTCTGCGTAGGCGGCGATCAGCTCCCCGGTCAGGGCCTGCCGGTGAGCGCCGGCATGAGGGTGGGCCAGTACCTCGATGAAGTCCCGGTAAGGACCGGTGTGGCTGTCCACTGCGCGGTTCCCCTCGTTGTGCACGTCCGTGTGCGGGTGGTCCGGCGGCTACTTGGGGGCCGTGATCGCGTCGCATGCGGCGGGTGCGGTCGGCGGCGGCCGGGTCGAGGGTGGCGGGGCTCGCTTCGGCCCAGGCCGGGAAGTCCACCGAACCGGCGGTGTAGTGGTCGGCCCAGAAGCAGATTGCGTTGACGAGCAGCGCCTCGGTCCAGACTCCGCACGTGAGCCGGCCCTGCGGGTCGTACGGGTCCCGGGCCTCGACGTCGGCCGGCGGCACCGTCCAACTGCCGTGCGGGGACTGTATCGCGGCGATCGCGACCGTCATCGCCGCGCCGGGATCGGTGATGGTGCCCCAGGCCCCGGCGATGGTAAGGCCTCCGCCGGAGTCGGCGGTGTACCTGGCCGACAGGCTGCCGTCGAAACTCCCGTGGTCGGTCGGCTGCGGGTTCGCCGGGATGTCGATGCGCACCCGGGCGGGGCGCTCCGCCCGATAGCCGCCGGGAAGGGATGGCGGAGCGGTCATCCGCAAGGAACCCGGGGCCGCGCTTGCGCGGCTGCTGGCCACTGCCGCAGCGGTCTCCCTCGGGGAGCCCGGCGCCGTGCTCGCGGGACTGCCGGCCGCCGTCGCCGCGGGTGGCAACGACGATCCGTCTGCGCAACCCGTCGACGTCCCCGCCAGCAGAACCACGACAGCGATCCCCGACACCGCCTTCACGGCACGTACACCCACCCCAGCCGTCATGATCGCATCGTAGGGTCCCCGAAAGGACGCCCCCAAACGGTTTTCCCGCCCAACCCGGCCGCGGAAGAAGGCCACTCCAGGGCGGGTGTGATGCCGGTCGGGGCTGACGCCCGTGTCCCGCCCTCCGCACCGGCCGCGCCACGTCACTCCTGAGCACTCGCGGCATGACCGCGTTCTCGGGCGCCGTAACCCGGGCGGCAGCTCCCGGGTTCACCGGGCATGACGACGAATGCAGCCGCCCTGCCCGAACGCGACGCGGGCGCCGGTCCCGCCGCAGAACATGAGCTGCGCGGTCCCGGACCGGCGCGACCGGGAGTCGGCGGTGCAGGAGGTGCTCGCCGTGGCGGCGGAGGCCGGGCGCCGGGCCGCCGGGTGGGTGAGCGCCGTGGCCGGGCGGCAGTCGGACGGGCGGCACCGGATCCGCCTGGAGCGGGCCGCCGACGCGATCACGCAGACCAGCGGACGGGAGATCGTGCCCAGCAGCGACGGCCGGCTGGACGAGGAACTGCGCTACGACCTTTCCGCGGACGTCATCGCGGGCCACCCCACACCGACGGGCCGCTGGTCCTGGATTCCGGTGAGCGAGTCGTGCTGGCGGCGGTGTGCGCGCTGGTGGCGGCGATGCCGGTCACCGTCCTGGGCGACCCGGTACGCGAACTGCCCTGCTCTGCGCAGCGCTCGACGACGCCCTCGCCATCGCCGAGCCGCAGACGGCAGCGGGGTCGCAGGGCGCCGGGGGCCGCGCGGAACGCTTCGCCGGGCTGGAGGAGTAGCGGGTGGCGTCGTCCGGGCCTGTGGTTTCGTCGCCGCAGCCGAGGTGGGGCAGACAAGGCGCCGCTGAGGTCGGGATTCCGCGGCATGGCCCCGCGGCTTCTGCCGCGGGGCCCCTATCGGCGGCCGACGATCGCGTTGGCGGCGGCCTGCCGGAAGTGCGGATCATCGAGTCGGCCCGGTGTGCCGACCGCGATCGATCCGGGTGCCGAGGACCAGTCGACCTTCGTGGTGTTGTCCAGGGGGGTGCCGGCGACGATGTATCCCGACCCGTCGGCGGAAGCGGCGACCTCGCTCAAGTTGGCGTTCCCGTTCCGGTGGGAGGCCCGCAGGGCGTTGTACGTGCCGTAAGTCCCGCTGTCGCGTGGAGAACCGAGGAATGCGCTGGGGGCGGTGTCCCCGGGCAGGCCGAGGCTCGTGAAGACGATGCTTGCCGTCGGCTTCGTGGGGTCCGCCTTTCCCGCCGCGACGGCCAGGCCGCGCGCGGCGGCGGCGTCCGCGGGCAGGGTGCCCACCGCGGGGTTCGCCGGCACGTAGGCGGCGATGTTGGTGGCAGTGTCCGGGTTGCCGTAGGCGATGACGGCGCCCGGCGCGTGGTTGACCGTCAGTGGGTTGTCCACGCTGAGCAGGAGCTGGGGCGGGACGCTGGGGGTGTCGATCTGCTTCTGGAGGGCGTCGAGGCCGGCAAGGTTGGCCTGGGTGGCGTTCTGCGGCGGGGTCGGGCCGCTGATGTCCTGGGCCAGCTGGGCGCGGAGCTGAGGGAGCCAGGCCCGGTTGGCCTGGTCCCGCGTTTCGGCGGGCAGGCCGTCCAGGGCGCCGATGCGGCCCGGGTGGTCCTGGAGGAACTGGCGGCGGGTGGCTTCGTCCAGCCCCTGCCACCATGCCCGGTTGGCTTCGGGGTTCCCTTCCCCGTACCCCATGGACTGGTCCACGTCCCGGTCGAGGTCGCGGGCGTCCTTGGTGGACTTGGCGACGTCGTCGGGGAAGTAGTCGCCCTCGCTCTTGGCGGTGGTGTCGAACTGGCCCAGTGCCGCTGACAGGCGCCGGTCCACGGAGGCCGCATCCTCGCAGAACGCGGTGATGTCCGTCACGAGCCGGTCGCGTGCGACCTCCACCTCCTTGCGCCACTCGGGGTCGTTGCGGGAGTGCTGGTCGGGTGGCAGGACCCGCACGACGGTGCCGGTGTCGCTGTCCACGACCTCCAGGCAGTTGCCGGTCGCCTGCCCGATGAGCGCCTTCTGGCGTAGCTGCAGGAGAAGGAGCTCGTCGATGGCGTCGGTCAGCACCCGGCGCAGGTCCTCGACCATCTGGTCGACGAGGAAGAGCTGATTGGTGCGGTCCTGGAGCGCGGTGTCGGTCGCGGCCTGCGCCGTACCGTGCCAGCTGCAGTTGGCAAGGTTGCGCTGCATCGTCTGCCAGCCGACGATGCGCTGCTTGAACTTGGCCTCGAAGGCGGCCAAGGCCTGTACGGTCGCCCTGAGCTTGCCGACATCGGTCGCTTTCACCACGCCCCAGTAGGTCGGCGCCATCAGCTCGGTCCCCCCGCCTCGTTCTGCGTCCCCGCCCCGGTCACCGTCGAAGTGGCGGTGGCATCCGCGTTCTCGTAGGACCTGGCAATCATGTTGAGGTTGCCGGCGGCCTGCGCCAGCCGGTTGGTGGTGATGGAATCGATGTGCCGGCCCAGGTCGTACACCGCGTTCTTGGCCGGCTCCTCGAACCACCAGTTCGGCAGGCCCAGGTCCGGCCGTACCTCCAGCTCCTTGGGCCAGTCCTCCTGGATCTCCTTCGCGACCGCGTAGCCGGCGGTCGCCGCGTCACGCAGGTCCTGCGGATTCACCTTGAACCCTGACATCCCCTCAGCCCCCCTCAGGCCCCTCCGGCACACGAGTTGTGTGATCGAACCGGCGCCCAGCGTAAACGACGAACCCGAACAAGCTCAGGCCGAACGACATGTCCGCGGTCGGCAACGGCGGCTCGGCGGGTGCGGGTGTCACGCTCGGTGTGTCGGGCGGGGCCTGGCGATGTGCGAGGAGATCGGCGACGACGCCGGTCGGGAGTCGCCTGGAGGCGACCCGCTGTGCGGGCCGCCCCGTGGCGGTTTGTGGTGTTACCGGTCGGTGGTGCCGTGGTGGCGGGCCTCGATCCAGTCGCCTTCCTCGTACTGGCTTTCCAGGGACCAGCCGCAGGTGGCGCACTCGGCGCGGGCTTCCCAGCAGACGTCGGGGCCGTCGTCCTCGTCGCAGTCGTGGCCGGCGTCCAGGACGGTGCCGTCCCCGGCCGGCTCGTCGCCGCCCTGTCCGCAGGCGCCGCATTCCCACTGGGCGTGCCAGGACACCGCGGGCGGCTGCTGGATGGTGGTCACGTCTGCCCTCCGGGTCGGGGGCGGGTGGCGGCGCCGTTCCTGGCGGACCGGCGCCGCTGGGAGGTACCGGCAGGTCAGCCGGTGACCATCTCGGCGTGGCGGTCGAGCGCGTCCAGGAGGGCGGCCTGCCGGCCGGTCAGCTTCCCGCCGGTGCGGGCCTTGTCCTGCTTGCGCAGCCACGCGCCGGGGCGAAACGCCGGGTCGTCGCCGAGTCCGGTGCGGTTCGCGGGGCCGTCGAGGGTGCCGCCGGCGGCGAGGTAGGCGAGCAGGCGGCGGTAGGAGCGGTTCCAGTCCGGCTCCAGGTGCCACAGCTCGTCCAGCACGTCGAGCTTCGCCGCCTGCTCGCCGGTCAGGTTCTCCGCGCGGCGCTGGCGGCGCATCCACGCGCCGACCGCGTAGCCGTCGAGCTTCTCCGCGGCCGGGATGGCGAGGTGGCCGTGCCGGGCGGCCCAGGCCTTCGCGTAGGCGTGACCACGCCCCCAGGCGTTGGCATGCATGTCCCAGATCATGCCGGGCGCGTCCAGCTCCGACACCCGGGCCGCGTCCAGCAGACCCCGGCCGTTGAGGTAGCGCTGCCGGTCCAGCCACGACACCAGCTCCCCATGCGCCTGCTTGTCGGTGGCATCGAGGTGCCCGTGCTCCAGGTGGAACACCGCCGCGACGGCATGCATACGCTGCCACTCGGTGGCGCGCGGGTTGAACGCCCGCAGCTTCACCGACTGCAGAATCCGGCCCGCGTTGCGCCGGGCGTCGATCCGCAGCCACTCCACCGGCGAATCCGCCGCCGCTGCCCGCTGCTCCCCCTCGTCGGCGTCGGCTCCGGGCGTGACCGTGGTGACGGGCTGGGCCTGCGCCCGGGTCGCGCGCAGCTCGGTGATCCGGCCGACGACGCGGGCGTCGTGGGCGGCCAGGGCGCGCAGGACCCGCCAGATCATGCGGAAGGAGCTCGCTTCGATCTCGGTGTCGGCCTCGGCCTTCACCGCTTCGCCGGCCTCGCGGACCTCGGCCGGGTCGGCGGCCGCCGTGTCGTCGCCGACCCCGGGCGTCGGGAGGTAGACGGGGATGACGACCCTGGAGACCTTGCCCTGGCGGTAGGACTGGCGCAGCGCGCGGCCGACGGCCTGGACGATGTCGATCACCGAGGACTTGGGGTCGGCGAAGCAGACGGCGGCGACGTCGATGCCCTCGGTCAGGAGGCGGGAGTTGCACAGGATGCCGCACTCCTCGCCTTCGGCGCCGGGGCACTGCCGGGTGTGGGCCTTGAACTCCGAGAACGCGGCCCGCCGGTCCCGCAGGCGGTCGGTGCCGGCCACCGCCTTCGCCCAGATCCGCTCGGGCCGGTCCTCCTGCGCCAGCAGCGCGCAGGCCTGCGGCAGGGTGTCGGCGAACTCCCGCGCCCCGGCCACCCGGGAGTGGAACGTGATGACACGGCGCACCCGGACGCCGGCCTCCGCGCTCTCCAGCGCCTCCTCCCGCGAACAGGCCGCCACCGCAAGTCCCCGGCGCCCGCCCCGCAGCGACCACGCATCGGCGGTCTGCTCCAACAGCTCGATCGTCGGCACCAGCACCAGCACCACACCCCGCGCGGCCAGGCGACGCGCGCACCCGGCCGCGATCAGCGTCTTGCCCGAGCCGGTCGCGGCGACGACCGTGGCGCGGCCGCCCGCCTTCACGGCCTACACCGCGGCGGAGACAGCCTCCTTCTGGAACCAGTGCAACGGCACCGGGTTCGGACTGCCGGCGGTCGGCTGCGCCGGGACCGGCAGCACCAGAGTGGGCGGCGCGGCCGGGACGGCGGCCTCGGCGGCGGTGATGGTCGTGGTGTCCACGGCGGTGCGTCTCCTTCGTGTGCCGGGCGGTACGGAGAGGGGTTACCAGGGCGGTTCCGGCCTACGACGCCGGACGGCGCAGCTGCAGAACCGTGGCCGACCGTCGAGGGAAAGGCTGGTGAGGAAGGCGGTCACCGGGCCACCTCGACGTACACACCGTCACGGTCCGGGTTCCAGGTCGGCACCTGGTGGGCCTGGGGGAAGAGGAAGTAGTACGGGTCGTCGACCGGCTGGGCGTCGATCGTCGCGGGCCCGGAGCCGATCTCGACGAGCGCGGTGCGCACGGTGCGGGCGACGAGCAGCCACGCTTCCTGGGTGTAGGGGTGGACGCTCTCGATCGGGCTGGACTCCGACGACGCGATCACCGCCGCCGGGTCGATCACTCCTTTCGGCCGCTTCGGCACCGCCGAGGAAGCCACCGCCTCAGCCCTCTACAACGGAGCGTCCGCCTGCTGGCATGCCGGGGTCGAGAAGGCGGCGAACGCAGCGTCCAGGAGTCTGCCGAGGTCCTCTTGGCCGCCGCTCGCACCCCATCGCCCGAGGACGATCCACAAGACTTCGAGCGCCGCCGCTACGCGAACGTTGGCGATGACCGATGACCCGTCGGTCGAGGAGGTCGTCTTCTGCAGTCGGGCGACGATCTCCGGTCGCCATTCCGCCTGCTTCTCGCGGACGCGTGCGCACAGGGCTGGGGTCTGCTCGATGAGGCCGAGGATCGTCACGAGTTCCCGAACGTCGCCCACGAGGAACCTCACGGCTGACTCCAGGGCGTTGCGCAGCCTGCTCCAGTCGTCCTGGTTGGCCCGCTCGGCATCGAGCGCGTCAGTGATGACGCCACAGACAGGGTCGAAGACGAACAGGACCACGTCTTCCTTGGTGCCGAAGTAGCGCAGGAAGGTGCTCCGCGACACTCCGGCGGCTTCGGAGAGGTCGGCGAAGGTGACCTGGTCGAAGCCGGTGAGGCAGAACCGGTTGAACGCGACGCGGGCCAGCTCTGCTCGCACCGCGTGGCGGCTGATCTCACGGGTACCGACTGGCGCTGCGCTCATGGGGACGAGTGTACTCCGACACACTCGCTTGCTTTCTCGAACACAGGTTTCTAATCTGACACTCAGTGTCAGTCACGACGCTGAGATTCGTGACACTGTCCGTGACACTGTCCCCAGCCGGCGGCCCGGTCACAGACAGTCCCTTACCGCGATATGGAGCCACCTCATGAGCTACGAAGACCTTCCCGCCCTGACGATCGACGTCTCGGACGGGGTCGCGACGGTGACAATCGATCACCCGCCGCTCAACCTGATGGACGCGGTCCTCCTGCCGTCACTCCGGGCATTCGTCGCACGTGTGCGGGACGACGGCGACGTCCGCGTCATTGTCTTCGAGAGCGCCGACCCGGAGTTCTTCGTTGCGCACGGTGACATGGCGTACCTCACCGACCCTGACGCGCTGCCTGCAGCCACTCGCGCTGCGATCGCGGCCGCGCCGGGCTCGACCGTCCCGGAAGGCCTGAACATCCTTCAGGCGATGAGCGAGGAGGTCCGCTCGCTGCCGCAGGTCACCATCGGCAAGCTGGCGGGCTTCGCGCGCGGCGCGGGCAACGAGTTCTTCATGTACCTGGACATGCGATTCGCGGCAATCGGCAAGTCGGGGCAGGGGCAGCCGGAGTCCTTGATGGGGATCCTCCCCGGAGGCGGCGGCACGGTGAACATGACGCGCCTGGCAGGAAGGGCCCGCGCGCTGGAGCTCATCCTCGGCGCCGAACTCGTGGGTGCGGAGCTCGCGGAACGGTACGGCCTGATCAACCGTGCCCTGCCCGCCGCAGAACTCGATTCCTTCGTCGACAGCCTCGCCCGACGGATCGCCGGCCTCCGACCGGAGGTGATCTCCATCACGAAGGCCGCGGTCGACGCGGTCGCGCCGCCGATTCCGCACGCGGCGTACGCCGTTGAGAACGAGGGCCTGTTCGCGGCGTTCGGCGATGAGGTCACCGAGCTCGCCCACAAGCTCCTCGCCGCTGGCATCCAGACCCGCGAGGGCGAACGGGACCACGAGCGCATCGCCAACAGCATCTGAGTGCCCAAGCCCTCGCCATCCGTGCGCAGAGGCTTCGCGGAAGAGTTCCTCAGCCATTGCCGGCACGCGCGTTGTCGAGTGGTCAGGTCGACCACCCTGGTTCGCCGGGCCTGTCGGGAACACGACCGGCTGAAGCGCCGGAAACGGCGGGCAGAGGAGTGGATGGCACAAGGCGGTCACCAACGACCTGCACCACCTGCCGCCCCCGGATGGGCCCGGGACCTCCGGTCGGATCCCGACCAACCGCCCGAGATCCGCATCGGCGCAGGCCTGGCCTGGCTGTGCCTGGTCACCGACCCCGCCCCCGACGAACTGCTCACCCTCCTCACCGACCCCGCCATCCGCCGATACGACGACCTGCTCCACCCGGTGCCGTGGCTCACCTGGATCGACGCCACCGGTTTCGGGCTGCGCAGCTGCATCGACGACATGCTCACCGCGAACAGCACCCGGACAGCGCCCGAGGATCCCTGGGCGGCCTCGCTGTCAGGTTGAAGTCCGCAGCGGCCGAAGGGCCGTGACGGTTCCCGGGCCTGTGCCCGGGAACCGGAAGGACGGTTGGTGTCGGCGCCGGCGACTTCCGTCAGTACCGCACGGAACCGTTCCCGGCGATCGCCGCGTCGACGACCCACGGCTTTCTCGTCATGACGCATCCATGGGGACCGGACCACGTGGTACTGGAGACCACGGACCCCGCGGCCGCGCTGGAGTGCATGGTTCTCCTGACGAGTGAGGCGCTCTCGAACGAACCCCCGGGAGACACAGAGGTGCCGACCTGACGCCCGGCCGAACAGCAGACCGGCTGGGCGGGCAGTGAGCCGGCCGGACTCCATGCCGCCCCAGGCCCGGAGCACGGATCCGCCCCCCACCGGTGACACCGGCAGACCCCCGGTGGGTACACATGGATATCCACCGCCCTCCCCGCCGCACCGACCTGGCCCCCGCGCAGCAGCCAGGGCGAGCAGCCCTGCGGGGAGACGACGCTGCACGCGCGGGCGGCGGGCGCGGGCGGCGCAGGGTGGTGCGGACGCCGGCGGCCACGACGTCGTGTCCGACACGGGTGACCCGGAACAACCACAGCCACAGCCACAAACGCGGGTCGGCGTCGGCCTCGGCGGGCAGTCCGGCGCCCGCCTGCCCGACCCGGTCGGCCCGGTCCGGGGTGGCGGCGATCGCGCCCATCGCGGCACGCTGACCCGTGGCGAGGACGCGGGCCCAGGCCGAGCCGGCCGAGGTCAGGAAGCGGGCGAAGGTCAGGAAGCGCGCGCAGCCGGTCACCGGCGGCGGCCTGCCGCTCGGCCCCACCCATGGGCTGCAGCGCGCGGGGGCAGGCGGCCGCGGCCGGACTCCCGGTGCGCCCACGACCCGAGCAGGTGCGCGGCGAGCGCACTGTCACCGGCCTGCCGGACACCGGCCGTGCCCCGGCGGAACAGGCGGGCGGGGCCGGCCGACGCGGCCACCGGCCGGCCCGCGGCCCGCAGGCGCCCGAACCGTCAGGCGGCCCGGTACGCCCGCAGGAAAGCCGCCACGCCGCCGGTGATCAGGCGCTCCGTCTCCTGCGCCGGCAGCGCCAGCACCCCGTAGTGCGTGAGCTGCACGATCGAGTGCGACGTCAGCGCCATGAAATGTGCTCCCGCCAGCGCCGCGTCCCCGTGGAGGTCGAGCAGTCCGGCAGCGGCCAGAGAGCTCATCGCATCGGCCAGGGCGCGGCCTACCGGCCCCGGGCCGGCCTCCTTCCAGGTCTGCAGCACCTCCTGCGGCACATGGTCGGCCTCGGCATGGATGTGGCGCACCAGCGCGAAGTGGTCCGGGTGCTCGGCCATCAGCGCCACGAAGGCGCGTGCCAGGGCGACCAGGTCGCGCTCCAGGTCCGCCGGCCGGGGCGGGCGCTCCGCGTCCAGCAGGCCGTTCATCGTGGCGATCTGGGCGTCCCGCACCTCGCCCGAGGTCCATGCCACCACCGTGCGGAACAACTCGGCCTTGCCGCCCGGGAAGTGGTTGTAGAGCGTCCGGGTGGAGACGCCGGCCGCCGCGGCCAGCGCGTCGACCGAGGCGCGGGCGTAGCCCTCGCGGCCGAAGACGGCGCAGGAGGCGCTCGCGATGGCGGTCTGCCTGGCCAGTCTGCGCGGCGGGACCTCGCGGCGGGACTGCTCCGGCCTGGCCTCGTTGCTGCTTTTCACTCCGGCCCCCTCTCAAATTTACAACGAGCGTTGCACTTTTTACAACGCTCGTTGTACTTTACCGGAGGAACGGCCGATCCACCGGCCGACCGTCCGAGGAGGGGACCTGCCATGTCCGAAACCACCACCGGCCGCCTGCGCGTTGCCGTGATCGTGAGCAGCGTCCGCGAGGGCCGGCTCGGCCCGGCGGTCGCGCAGTGGTTCCTCGGGGTCGCCGAAGGCCACGGCGGCGGCATGGACTTCGACGTCGTCGACCTCGCCGAGGTCGACCTGCCGCTCGCGATGCCCGCCTGGGGCGGCGAGCCCTCCGCTCGCGCGGCGGCCGCGCTGGGCGCGGTCAGCACGCGGCTCGCCGAGGCCGACGCCTTCGTGGTCGTCACCCCCGAGTACAACCACAGCTTCCCGGCCGCGCTGAAGAACCTGATCGACTGGCACCGCGAGGAGTGGCAGGCCAAGCCGGTCGGGTTCGTCTCCTACGGCGGGCTCGGCGGCGGCCTGCGCGCCGTCGAGCAGCTCCGGCTGGTCTTCGCCGAGCTGCACAGCGTCACCATGCGCGACTCGGTCAGCCTGCACGGCCCCTGGTCCGGCCTCGGCCCCGACGGCACACCGCTGGACACCGCCGTCTGCGAAGGCGCGGCCAAGGGCATGCTCGGCCAGCTCGACTGGTGGGCCCGGGCCCTGCGCAGCGCCCGGGCCGAGCACCCGTACGGCGCGTGAACGCCATGGCACAACAACCCGCGCCAGGACCGACCGCAGCCGAGGCACAACAACCCGCGCCAGAACGCACCGCGGCCGTGCCACAGCAGTCCGCGGCAGGACCGACCGTGGCCGTGCCACAGCAGTCCGCGGCAGGACGGACCGTGGCCGTGGTGGTCACCGGGTCCATGCTCTCGGTACTCGACATGACGATCGTCAACGTCGCGCTGCGGCGGCTCACCGAGGTCTTCCACGCCCCGATCGCCACCGTCCAGTGGGCCACCACCGCCTACACCCTGGCGCTGGCCGCCGTGATCCCCACGGCCGCCTGGGCGATGGCGCGCATCGGCGCCAAGCGCACGTACCTGATCGCCCTCGCCCTCTTCACGGTCGGCTCGCTGCTGGCCGCCTGCGCCTGGGACATCACCGGCCTGATCGCCTTCCGCGCCCTGCAGGGCCTGGGCGGCGGTCTGCTGATGCCGGTCGGCATGGCGATGGTGATGCGTGCCGCCGACCGTTCCGGGCTGGGACGGGCGATGGCTCTGATGGGACTGCCCGTACTGGTCGGGCCGGTGGCAGGGCCGGTGCTCGGCGGGTGGCTGCTCGACACCGTGTCCTGGCGCTGGATGTTCCTGGTCAACCTGCCGGTGGGGCTGCTGGCGCTGGCGCTGACGTGGCGGCTCCTGCCCCCGGACGCGGCAGGCGACAGGAAGCCCGCGGCACCGAAGCTGGACCTGCCGGGACTGCTGATGCTCTCCCCCGGGCTGGCACTGCTGCTCTTCGGACTCGCCGGCGACCGCACCATGTGGCTGCCCGCCGCGGGCGGCGCGCTCCTGATCGCCGCATGGACACGGCGCTCACTGACGATCCGCCATCCGCTGCTCGACCTGCGGCTGCTGCGCGAACGGACCTTCGCGGCGTCGACCGCCACGCTGGCGCTGTTCACCTGCGGCTACTTCGGCTCGATGCTGCTCGCACCCGTCTACTGGCAACAGGTGCGCGGCCAGAGCGCCATGACGGCCGGACTGCTCGGCGCGCCGGTCGCCCTGGCGGTCGGGGTGTCGATGCAGATCGCGTCACGGCGCATCGACACCGTGCCGCCGGGACGGCTGATCCCGCCCGGCGTCGCGCTCGGCGCGCTCGGCATGGCTCTGACAGCCCTGCAGGTCGGTGAACCCGGGGTGCCGGCCTGGCGGGTGGTCGCGGCGGCGATGATGATGGGGGCCGGCTCCGGGATGGTACTGATGCCGACCATGACCACCGCCGCACGGCACCTGCCCAAGGACCGCGTCGCCGCCGCCAGCACCATGCTGAGCATCAACTCCCAGCTCTGGGCCTCGATCGGAACAGCGCTGATCTCCGTCGTACTGAACACGGCGAGCACCGGCCCGGCCGGCTTCCGCACCGCCTACACGGTGGCGGCAGGCACACTCGCACTGGCACTGATACCGGCAGCACTGCTGACACGCCGCCGATAACCACCCACCCACCCCCACCACCACACCCACCCCGTCAACGGGCCCGGCACCGCCGTCATCCCCGGCCCGGCCCCGGCGGCACCGCCCGGACGGCCGCCGGGCCCGCGCTCGCGCTGCGGCCCCTACCAGACGGCGGGTACCGGCCCATCGCACAGGGCTGCGAGGCGCAGCACGGGCGGGCGCGGTGGCCTGCGACCCCCGATCCGGACCCACACGCCGCGCCCTGTCCCCCCGCTTCCCGACCCGGCCCCACCGCCGGCCCCGGACAACCGGCGGCCGGTCCGTCACCACCGCCGGCCGCGCCCGACCAGGGCCACCAGCACCACCACGGCGGGCAGTTTGATCAGCAGGGACACGGCCAGTGCCGCGTACGAAGCGCCACCGCCCTCCACCGTCATCACATCGAACCAGACACCGAGCAGCACCAGGGCCACGCTCACGGCCCCGGCCCACACGACCCACCGCGAACGCCACACCAGGAGAAACGCGGTGGCGATCAACGCAGCGCACTGGAGCAGGTCCGCCGTGCCGAACCACACCACGGACCCGGTCCCGGCGTCCGCTGGTCCCCACGCATTCGACCCGAGCAGCGCCGCCACGACCAGCGCACCGGCCAGCACCCTGCGCCGACGCGCCGGCTCCGGACCGTCCGCCTCCAGCCGGTCGAACAGGCCACGCAACGACCGGTCCCCACGTATCCGACTCCCCATGACCGCAACCATATCGTCACACCGCCGCAGCCCCCGGGCGCCTGAACGCACGGGTGACGCAGCGCATCCGGTGGCCGCCACCGGGCACAGCCGCCGAGGCCGACCGGGCACCGCCGGACGAAAGGCCGGCAGCGAGGCACAGCCGGGCAGCAATCAGGTCACCCGTGCGATTGCGCGGAGCGGCTTCTTCCCGTGGCCCCACCGGCCGCGGGGCCGGTGCGGCGGGATTCTACGAGAAGAACTGCAGGGAGGACGCCTTGTCGTTCCAGGAGCTGTCGAGGTTGCCGTATCCCCACGATCGGATCGCCAGCTGTCCACCCCCGTAGTTGGCGTGTTCGTAGAGCACCACCGGCAGGTCGGTGTTGTTGTAGTACGAGCTGGCTGCATCATTGAAGTTGTAGTCACCCAGGTAGGACACGTTCGAGCGGGTGACCAGGATCGGAGCGCTGCCGCCCCCGTTGTAGTTGACATCCCGGTAGAGGCACAGCCGGCCCGACGGACAGCTGCCGGCGCCCTGCCCGTTCGTGAGATAGGTGTCGGCGGCCAGGTCCTCCGCCTGCACCGTCGGGACGGCGTACGCCGGCACCGTCAGTACTCCGGCCGCCAGGGCCGCCACCCCGACGGCAAGTACGACTCGCGACTTCATGGGAACTCCTCAAAGTTCGTGGACTGCGTACGGATCGTTCCTTCGGACACTTCCACTTCGCCACCGAAACCATGAGCGGCTATCACCCGAACTGCGACTTACGGGCACCCGTGTGGGGCCTCCCGGGAACCCGGTCGGCCCAACTCCCGGCAGGGCGATGGTCCCGGAACTGCAGAGAGCCGTCCTGCACCGAGCCGGCCGGCACCCCGCCCGGGCGTCACGGCGGCGGACGGAGGGGGCGGCGGCCAGGACCAGGACGGCGCCGGCAGCGGCGCCGGTTGACGTCCCACAGGGTGTCGTCGCCGACCGAGTAGCAGCCGTGGAAGTAGGTGAACACCCTGGGTGAGGTGGTAGGTCGCCGGAAGCCGGTCGGGCCGGCCCTGTCCGGCCCCACCCGCTGCCGGCGGCGGGCCGGATCCCCAGGGACCCGAACTCGTCGAACGAACGTGCGGTCCGGGAGCCGGTCCACTACCTGCCCGATCCCGCTCCAGCTTGGCATCGATGCAGAGGTCGGTGGACTCCCTCCAGGTCCTGGTGCGCTGAAAGGTGACACCACGCCGGCCGAGCAGGCAGCGCAGGGCCCCGCGGCCGATACGGATCACCCGGCCGTGAACCCGGCGCAGGCAGGGCGACCAGCTTGCGGATCGACCAGCGGGTGAAGGGCAGGCCGAGCCGGGTCGGGCGAGTGGTGGCCGCCTGGACGACGAAGTCCTCGTCATCAGGACTGAGCAGGCGGAGACGGCCTCCCGCCCACCGAGAGTCCAGGCAGGCCATGCCGATCTCGTCGAACCGGTGGATCACGTCCCGCACCGTGTCCTCGCCCGCCTGCACCAGCCAGGCGATCACCGGGACCCGGTCGCCGCCGGCCGAGGCCAGCAGCATCATCGCCCACCGGTAGCGCACCGCGCTCGTGCTACCCCAACGCACGACCCGCTGAGCTGGCCGGCGGTGGCGACCTTGAGCACGCCCAGCGCACCGAGAACGTCGGAGCGCAGGACGTTGGTCGATCCGTTGGGGTTGGCGGCGCCGCGCCGGTACACAGTCCGGCCCGGCCGGGACGGCTCGGCCGATCCGACGGCGTCTCTCAGCGGGCGTTGACGGTGTGGCTCTCGTAACGGAGGTCAGAGCTTCGCGTGGAGCGCTCTGGCCTCCCGGCCCGGATCGTCCGGGACAAGGACTCAACGCGGCCACCGGCTCCCGGTTGGTCGGCGCGGGCAGCACCAGCAGGCCCGAATCCCGCACCGAGAGCGCCCGTTCGCACCCGGACACCCCCGGCCGGAGCCAGCCTGCCCGGTCAGCTCCAGCTTCGAGCCCTCCTTCCCACCGATCGAGCCCCGGCACGTCCAACACAGGCGCAGCGCGGCGTTCGACTCGCGGGCTGCCTCCAGGTGTTCCTGGGCCTCGCGTTCCAGCCGCTCCTGTTCCTGGTGGCAGGTCCAGCAGCGGCTGCCGGGGCGGCGGGTCCACTGCTCGTTGCCGTTGGGGCGGTACTCCCAGGTGCTCCCCTCCTCTGGGGCCCGCAGTCGGCGCAGGCCAGGGGCTGCATCAGGTCGCGGTGGGCCTGGCGGGCCTTCTTCTTCCCGGGCGGCCTGGCGCCGGTCGTAGGCGGCGCGGTCGTTCGGGTTGTCCAGTGCGTCGGGCAGGGAGTGCCGGCCGGGGCGGCCGAAGCGCCACCACACCGGCCCGAGCGGCCCGTGCTCGGCCGGCAACTCCAGCGTGGTCGTGACGATGGGCACCGCGTCGTCATACTCGCGCCGGGCGTTCCCGTTCTCCAGCACGGCATCCGGACACACCTTCCGCCGCCCACCCGGCAATACGAACTCCACCTCCGTCGACCAGTCCGTCACCGTCACCGTCCGCACCCCGCCCGCAGCCCCGCACGCCCTGCCGCCCAGGACGAACGCGGCGATCGTCTCGGTGGTGGTGGTGCCGCGCGCCGGGCACCGGGCACCTCAGCCGCACATGGCGTCCGGGCTACCCGCTCGACCTCGCACGCACCATGGCCTTGCTGCACCGCGGCGCCGGCGCCCCCTCCGGCTTGCGACCGGCTGCCGGCTGCGGGCCGGCGTCGAGGTCATGGCGGGGGCAGGGCGTCCGGCACACGGGACCCGGCCGGGTCAGTACCCCTCGCGCACCTCGAACACGCCGCTGTCCCAGTACACGGACGGCTCGTCGGCCTCGCTCGGCCAGTCGCTCTGAAGATGGCGCCGGCCGTGCCCGAGGGCGCCGGCCCGATGCGGACTCAGCCGCCCTGTCATCAGGTCGTCCGCCTCGGCGTCCGTGATCGGCAGCACCGTCCGGTACTGCGCGTCCCGCGAGGCGGCCCAGTCGACGTACTCGGTGAAGACGCTCACGAAGGCCTGCGAACAGAGACCGCAGCGCTGGACGGAGACAATGAAGTGCGAGTCGTCCCGAATCATCTTCTCGACCCGGACCCCGGCGTGACTCCGGTGATGCGCCCGCGCCACCGCGGCGTCCTCGGCACAGCACGCCCCGCACCCGAAACCCGCGGACTCCGTCACGCCGCCTCCCCCGTGGTCACACCCCGTCTCCGGGTGTGGGGCCACATGCTACCCGGCCCGCCGGACCCCGCGAGCGAATACAGCAGCGTCCCGCTACGGCCGGTCGATTGGCAGCGGGGGCACGGACACCGGCGTGGGCCGGCTACTCCGGTTCCCCGCCTGGGACCTCCATCCTGGTCTGCAGCGCCCTGACGGCGCGGGCGGTCGCGGACGGTGCCGTCCGGCAGCGAAAGGCCTGGTCGTGATGAGGATCTCGGAAGACGGCAGGACTACTCACGCTTCCCCACTCGCTCCGGTGTTCAACTGAGTGGGGAGTTTCGGTGAGCGCCGAGGTCCCGATCCCTGGCTCCTTCTCGACGCCGTGCCCCGCCCGGGCTGGGAGCCGGCGCGGATCGCAGTGGCCCGCCACGAAGTGGGGTAGGGGCTGCTGGTGAGGGCCCCTGAGCTGGGCGGTAGGCTCCGCGCGATCATCGTCGGCCTGCGCGGGCCGGCCGAGCTGTGCGGGGGTTCTCCGATGACGTTCCGATTGCGTGCCCTCCGGGCGGTGGTGCTGCTGGCTGGCTTCCACCTGATGGGTGCGGGCCTGCTGGCGGCGATGGCCGTACTCGACTGGCTGCTGGTGACGCGGCTGCTCACCGAGCGGGCGGCCTGGTTCGAGGGAGCCGTGCTGGCCGGCACCGTGTTCCTGGCGGTAGCGATCGTCCGGGGCATGGTCGCCTCGCTGCGCGCCGGACGACTCGGCCCGGTGCCGGAGGCAGTGGCGGTCAAGCCGCAGGAGCAGCCGGAGCTGTGGGAGGAGGTCCGTGCCGCCGCCCGGGCGACGGGGGAACGTCCGCCGGACGAGCTGTTCCTGGTCGGAGAGGTCAACGCGAGCGTCGCCGAACAGAGCCACCTGCTGGGGCTGTTGCCCGGACGGCGCCGGATGTCCCTGGGACTGCCGCTGTTGGCCGGGCTGACAGTCCCGCAATTGCGCGCCGTCCTCGCGCACGAGTTCGGCCACTTCGGCCACGGGGACACCCGGCTCGGCGGCCTCACGATGCGCGGCCGGGCGGCGGTCGTGCACACCGTCCGGGCGTTCGAGGCCGGTGGCACCTGGCTGCACCACCCGGTGGGCCGTCTCTACGCGGCGTACGCCCGGATGTTTCTACGAGCTTCGCAGTCGGTCGCCCGTCAGCAGGAGCTCGTGGCTGACCAGGTGGCCGCCCGGCACGCCGGCCGCGAGGCGATGGCCGCCGCGCTGCGCGCCACCGGGGTGCTCGAAGCCGCGCACCGCCACTACCTGGCGACGTACGCCGCCCTGGGTGAGCCGCTGGCGGCGCTGCCGCCGGTGGGCGAGGTGAGCGGCGGCTTCCGCCGGCTGCTCGCCGCCCGGACGGCGGAGCAACTCGCCGGGCTCGCCACTGGGGGCCGCCCACCGCGCCCGCACCCGTACGACTCCCACCCGCCGACCGCGGAGCGGATCGCCCTGATCGAGGCGCTGCCACCTGGCGGCGGCGAACGGCCGGACGGGCCGGACGGGCCGGACGGGCCGGACGGGCTGAGCTTGCTGCGCGAGCCGGACCAGCTGTTCGCGGTACTGGAGGCGCGCACCCTGCCACCGGAGGCCTCGGCAATGCGGCGGATGAGCTGGGACGGGCTGGTACTGGCCCGAGCGGTCGCCGATGCCGAAGGCTGGTCCCGTCCCCTGCGCCTCGCCGTGGCCAGGACGCTGCGCTCCTCGGAGCCGGACGGAGAACTGCCCGGGCTGGAGGAGATACTCGACGCCTTCGACCGTGGTCTGCTGTGGCCGGAGGTCGCCGACCGGATGCCCAAGCCTCCCCAGGCGGCGCGGCTGACCGGGCGGTCGGCCCGCAACTTCGTCCGGCCCAGGGTCTTCGACGCGCTCGCGGGCCTGGTCCACCTCCGTCTGGTCGCCTTCGGGCAGGCCACGGCGGACATCGCGTGGGCAGGACGGCCCGGGCTCGCGCTGCCCGAGGCGTGGGAGGAGGGCATGGACGACGCCCTCGACGCCGCCACCGCCGACACGCCCGACACCGCACCCCTGCGAGCCCTGCTCGCCTCACACGCCCCCGCGCCTTCCGTATGACGGTGTCGGTGTCGGTGACTGCAGCGGATACGACGGCCTCTTCCGAACGGCATCCGTCCGCAGGTCAGCGCGCCACAGGGTGGGGAATCGCATGAGCAGGTCCGAGGAACACCCGAGCGCGGGGTGGGGAAATCCAGGGAGTCTCATCAGTCGGGGCAGGCAGCACCAGTAGGCCCCACGCCTTGGCCTTCCGCCTGAGCCCCAGTGGCGAACCCTCTTCCCCCGACGGGACGGTCAGAAGGGCGGGTTGTCGGGGTCCCCGTCGCCGCAGGGCCAAGAAGAGCTGGTGACGTAGGGGCTGCGGTCGTCGTCGCCGGGCCGGGCAAGGCCGGTGGTGTCGTGGCCCCACGCCGTCAGGGCATCAAGGGCCTGCCGGCGGCGCCACCGTGTGTCGCAGACAAGCAGGAGGCGGCGGGCGTGGCCGGCCAGACCGTCACGGTGCCCGGTCAGGCCGGGGTGTTCGGCGAACGCCAGGGCCGCGCACAGCGCCTCCTCGGCAACCACGGTGTCGGGGTTGTCGAGGAACGGCGCGACGGCCTGGAACAGCACCAGCCTCAGGGCATGCGCTGGAAATGGCAGGCGCCGGCCGCGGGCCGGGGCGCAGGGGGTGCAACGCGGCCGCTGCAACGCGGCCGCTGCAACGCGGCCCGGCCGCCCTTCGGAAGAGGCAAATGCGCAGCTCAGGGGTGCGAAGCGGGCCCCGCGTCGCACCCAGGCATGGTAGTCGGCGGGCTGGCCCGATGTGTCCGCCGGCACTCATTCGGGTGACCCTGGCCGGGCTGCCCAGGCGGGTGGCGGCGGGCCGAGAGGCGTCGCCACTGGCGAGTTCGACTCGCGCCGACGGCCGACCGCCCGGGCCCGTCGGGGGCCGGGGCGGTGGGCTGACGGGTCAGTGGAAGTGCGGCAGGAAGCGCTCGCTCGGGGTGTGCGTGGAGCAGGGGTGCAGCATCAGGATGCCCGCGTTGTCCACGCACAGGTCGGTGTTCTTGTGCTGGATCTTCCAGGCGCCCGGCTCCTCGTACCACCAGGTCAGGTTGAAGATCTGGGAGTACGTCCCCTGGCAGTCCGACTCGCTCAGCGGCGACCCGTCGGAGGCCCTCGGGCCGCCTTCGACGTCGACGCACTTGCCGGTCGCGTTGTTCACGATGTTGAAGTCCCACTGGCCGCCGCCCGCGGCGTGCCGCATGGTCCACAGGCTCCCCTTTGCGTCGTAGGCGCCGGCGACCACGCGGGTGCCGTTGGCGTTGCTGCGCCTCTCGAAGCCGAGGAAGCTGCCGGGGTGGGCGTCGTCGACCAGGTCGACCACCGACCCGGCACCGACGATCTGCGTCCGGTAGTAGATCGGGTAGTGGTCGGAACTGCGGCCGGCGGTCCGCATGCCGCGGAAGTTGCCCATGCTGCGGGTGGAGATCATGTAGTCGAGTTCGCCGCCGCTCTGCTGGGTCGCCACACCGCTGTGGTAGACGAAGCTGTTCAGGCCGGCGGCCACGGTGAACATCCCCTGGTTCGGGTCGCGGTTGAAGTCGCCCATCGCCGTCCACGCGTGTCCGGCGGCGGTCGCCTGGTAGGCGATGCTGCCGAGCAGCTCCGGCGCCTCGTTGTTGGCGCCCGAGGCGGCGGCGTGGACGTTGTAGTAGATGTCGTCGTCGAAGCGCAGTCCGAGCGCGGGCCGGTTGCCGGCGCGGCCGGGCGGGGCGACGAAGATCTCGTGGGCCATCGTGTGGGTGACGGTGGCCAGGGTGACCCGGTGCCCGGTCGGGTCGGTGTCCAGCCAGTAGACGTAACGGGAGCCCCACCGGAAGAGGTAGACCGTGTAGCCGTTGTGGGAGGTCGTGCTCAGCAGCGACATGCCGTACTGGTGCGGGTTGGAGCCCGCCTCCTGGACGGCGACGATGTCGTTGTCGTTACTGATGGCCCGCACGTCGCTCCAGCGGGCGCCCTGGGAGTTGTACGACGCCGTGGAGTGGTGTTCCGGCGTGTCCGCGTGGGCGGTGGTGGCGGGCAGGACGAGCAGCGCGCCTAACAGCCCGGCCAGGGCCGGCAGGGCGGCGAAGGCTCGGGTGCGGGTACGCAGGCGGGACAGGGTGGCAAGGGGCAAGGGGGGACCTCGGATTCCGGCAGGGCCGACAAAGGGAATGCGCGCGGGAGAACGGGCGCCGGGGCCTGGCGGGGTGCCGCCGGCTCTCCGGCCCCCAGGGTTCGCGTGCCGTCCAGTACGGTATCGCCCGCCCATCAGGTATTACCAGGCGGTAACATAGGCGGAACTGGCGGACCCGACTACTTCTGCCGACCTCTGCGGAGGGGATCGCAGCCCGGCGTCATGCGCCCCCGAACGAGGCCGCTCCGGCCGCTTCCGACCAACGTCACGCCTCACAGCCCCCAGCACAGCAACGGCGGTGGCGGCGGTGACCACTGAGCGCCACGGGCGACAGCCGGTGCCGCCCGAGTCGAAGACCCCGTCCGGCAGGGCCCCGCCGCCCCGCACTGGCACCCGCTCGGCGGCCAGTGCCGGCGGTGGCGCGGGCGGACGGAGCTGTACGCGCCGGACCGAACGACGAAGGGGCGGTCCGAGCGCGGGCCGCCCCTTTCCATCGTTGTACTGCCTTCCCGCGCACGCGGACCGACATCCAGTTCCCCTGACCCACCGAGTCCCCACACACAGGACGCCCAGCGACACGGTGATGCGAGGCACTCTGCGGCCGGCCGGCCTCGGCAGCGCGCAGCACCTCCCCGGAAGTCGGCCGGGGCCGGCCGAGCAGTCGACCCCGACCATCAGCACCGGCAACTGGAGGCCGGCCTTCGGCTGACGGCGGATCAGGCAGACGCGGCCGTCGTGGACCAGAACCGCGCACACCCGCACCCGCGCCCGCCCGGTCACCACGCTGGTGGTCCTGGAGCACCTGCACGGGCCCTGGCACCCATGGTGTCACCGACGCTGGGATCCGGCCTCGCCGAGGGAAACCGCGTCGGTGATGGCCCGGGCAGGAGCCCGGACCATCACCGTGACGCACTGGCACCGCGCGGCCCCGGCGTCCGGAACCGCGGGCCACACTCACCTGCCCGTCCGGGGCGGCCCGGTCCCCGCCTCGGACACCTGCGAGGGGGCGGGCAGCGCATCTGCGAGCCTGTCAGTTCCCGGAGTCGGCCACGGATCAGGCGGGGCGGTCTGCGGACACCGGGCGATCCCGGACCTCCCCGAGCGGGAACGGTCGTTCAGGACGGTCCCTCGAGTCATCACCGCGCCACGACAGGGCCTGCGGCAGACGACCGAACCGGTTGTCCGGCGCCTTCGATGCTGACGCCGCTGACGTCAGCTGTGGGTCGGCAGCACGTAGTAGCAGTAGCTTGCGTACGCCCCGAAGCCGGTGTCCCAGTTGTAGTTCTGCCGGATCTCCTCGTCGATCTGCTGCCACAGCACCGTGCCGGTGTCCGGGCCGACCACACCGTCGGGATCCAGGTTGAAGTCGCGCTGCAGCTGCTGGAGCGCCCCCAGCGTGGCCGGGCCGAACTTGCCGTCCGGCAGGATGATGTCGGCGCTGGTCCGCCGGTTGACACTTGCGTGGTTGATGGCTGTCTGCACACAGTAGGCCGTCAGCCCGCTCGCGCCGTAGCGGACGTACGGCACTCCCGGCTTGGCACTGGCCGTACCGGCTGAGACCGCCAGTACTGCAGCGGAGATCGCGGCCACCGTACTGACCGACCGGGCACGCTTGCGTATGGACATGTGTTCCCCCATGGAATGGTTGCCGGCGGACAGCCCTCGCCGGTGAACTACCGAGGCGATCCCCCGTGACGGAAACGACCCTCCCCCGTACGGCAGCCCGCACCGTCCCGTCTCGTGACGTACCGTCTCGTCTCGCCTCGCGGGAACATGCTGCCCGGACAAGACGATCACGTCAAGACGTTACGTGACGTCTCGT
>NZ_JBEORY010000080.1:0-37585 GCF_040302665.1 Kitasatospora sp. NPDC097691
AGGCCGACCACGCCGGCGAGCAGTGGCAGGGCGGCGGCGACGAGGCTGCCGAGGGTGAGGGCGAGGATCACCAGGGCGGTGCCGAGGCCGATGGCATGAACACCACCCGCCGTGCCGGGCCCGACTGGCCCGGTACGGAGGTGCTCATGGCCGGCCGACCTGCCGGAACGGCGCGCTCGCGGCCCCAGGTCCGGATGTCCTCCAGCTGCTCCGGGTTGGTCCGGCTGAACGGCGTCATGTTGGTGAACGTGTCCAGCACGAAGGAGAGGTCGGGCTCGGCCGCCCCGCCGTCGAGGTGGACCTGGGCGGCGACGTCGTGCAGCGCGGCCTCGATGTCGGAGCCGGCGAAGCCCTCGGAGAGGTCGACCAGCCGCTCGACCTGGTCCGGGTCGGGCTCGAACCGCAGGTAGCGCCGGTAGTACAGCTCGATGATCTCCTTGCGGTCCTGGTCGTCGGGCAGGTCGACGAAGAACAGCTCGTCGAAGCGGCCCTTGCGCAACAGCTCCGGCGGCAGGCTCCGGACGTCATTGGCGGTCGCGACCACGAACGCGCGCGACTGGGACTCCTGCAGCCAGAACAGGAACTGGCCGATGATCCGCTGCGGCACGCCCGACATGTCGTGGCCGCCGGCCAGTCCCTTCTCGATCTCGTCGATCCAGAGCACGCACGGCGACACCCGGTCGGCCGTCTCCAGCGCCTCCCGCATCCGGCCTTCGGACTCGCCCAGGTACTTGCCGTGGATGCTGGCCATGTCGAGGCGGTAGAGCGGGAGTTGCCACTCCGAGGCGATCGCCTTGGCGGACAGGGACTTGCCGCACCCCGGTACGCCCACCAGCAGCACACCGCGCGGCGGCCGCAGTTCGGTGCCGCGCAGGTCCGCGTGCATCAGCTGGTGCTTGCGCTGCAGCCAGGCGCGCAGGCTGGACAGGCCGCCGACCGAGTACTCGGAGGACTTCAGATGGACCCGCTCCAGGCCCGCCAGGTCGCTGAAGATCCGGTCCTTGGCCCGGGCCAGCGCCAGCACGTCGTCCTTCTCCACCGCGCCCTTGGCGACGATGGTGGCCATCAGGTTGACCGCCTCGCCCTCGGTCACCCCGATCAGGAACTCCGAGGCCCGCCGCACGTCGTCCTCGGTCCAACTGATCGGGACCACGCCGTGGTGATCGTCCAGGAAGCTCCGGACGATCCCGTACATCTCCTCCGTGGTCGGCAGGTCGAGCTGCAGGCTCATGCCGAGCCGCTGCAGTCCGCTCCAGATCGGGTTGTCCGTGATGAGCACGATGCTGCCGGCGTTGGAGTCGGCGAGCCGGGCCAGCTCGGCGACGTGGCGAGCGGTCGGGCTGTCGATGTCCAGGCCGTCCGGGTCGACCAGCACCAGCGTGGCCTGCGGGCGGGCGGTGAACTGTGCGGCGGCGAACTCCATCGCACCGACGAACGAGCGGTCGTCCTGCATCGGGCTGTTGGTCCGCAGGTCGCGCAGGCCGGTGGCGCGGGTGTAGACCCAGAAGGGCAGGTTGCCGCTGCGGGACTGGGTGGCGACCTCGCGGACGAGGCGCAGCGCGCGCTGCTGCTCGATGGTGCGCAGGCCGATGACCGGCACCCGGGCGGTGAGGTAGCTGCCGAGGTCCTGGCGGCTGTCGGCGTAGTTGGGCATGGGAGCCTTCCGGCGTCGGGGGAGGTACGGGTCAGCCGCGGACGATCCGGCGGCGGGGCGCGGCGGCGGGGTCGTACGACCAGCCGTCCCGGGCAGCCGGGGCGGTCTCGGCGATCACCGCGGTGAGCGGGTTGTCGCGCAGGGTCCGGCGGCGCTCCTCCAGCCAGGCCGGATCGGCGTCGAGCGCCGCGAGCCGGCCCAGCTCGTGTTCGAGATCGGCCTGCGAACGGCGGATCTGCGCGTCCAGGACGTCGGTCAGCTTGGCGCGGAACTCCTCGTCCAGCCCGGGGTGTTCGGCCAGGGCCCGGACGGCCCGCAGGCCGGTCCGGGCCTGGGCCAGGGCACGGCCTGCGCCGAACTCGTCGGGTGCGGCGTTGAGCGCCGCGGTCAGGGCGTCGGACCAGCCCTGCAGCCGCCGGGTGAGTGCCTCGGTGATGCGCACCCGGATCCGCTCGCGGGTGTCGGCGGGGAAGTCCGCGAGGACGAGTGGAGGCAGTGCGGCGTCGGCCTCCGGCCCGCCCCGTGCCCACCGCTCCAGGAAGTCGGCCCAGGCGCGGTAGGTGCCGCCGGAGCTCCAGAGGCCGGTCACAGCCCCGTGCCCGGGCGGCGGACGGTGATTTCGCCCGGCGGGAGGGGCTCCCAGTCGGGCAGGCCTTCGACGAGTCGGCGCAGCCGGTTGGTGGTGCGCTCGGTGGAGGACCGGGGGCTGGTGGCCCACGGGGAGCCGGCGGCCGGCGGTCGGCGGGGTGGCGGCGGGGTCGGTGCGGTCACCGGGGGCTCCCTTGCTGGGTCTGGTGGTCCTTGGTGATGACGGTGCGTCCGTCGAAGGGGGAGGGGCCGTGGCCGGCTCCGGCGAGCGAGGTGATCATCGCGCGGGTCTGCTGCTCGACCGCGTCGGCGGCCCGGTAGCGGGTCTCCCAGTCCGTCAGTTCGGCGGCGGCTGCGCGCAGTTGCAGCAGGGAGTCGTGTTTGGCCCGCTCCAGGAGTTGCCGTGCCGAGTCGACGACCCGGCGGCCGGCCTCGTTCTTGGTGTGGAGGACCAGACCCCAGACCCCGCCCACGAGCGCGGCGGCGATGAAGGCGAAGGCGGGGCTGATGCCGACGAACACCAGCAGGATCAGGGCGGTCACGGCGACCAGCGGGACCAGCCGCCGCTTCAGCGGGTACGCGAGGGCGGCGAGGAACGGTTGGGCGTGCCGGTCCCAGTGCTCGACCAGCGACCGCTCCAGGGCCTCCAGCGGGGCGGTGAAGGAGCCGGTCCACGACGGCAGGTTGAAGGTCTGCGCGCCGACGTTGTGGGCCGCGCCGAACACCGCGTGCACCTCGGGCGGCACGGCCCGGCGGTAGGCGAGGCTGAACGAGGCGTGGGCGTCGGCGAACCACTCGTGGCAGGCGGCGACGGCCAGCCGCTGGGTGGCGGCGGAGGCGCCGATGGCGCTCGGGTTGAGCGCGGCGGTGGACTGGACCGTCAGGTAGTCGAGCGTCTCGTCCAGCGAGGCCGCGTCGACCTCGACGGCGTGCCGCGCACCGTCCACGTCCCCGTCGTGGTCGACGACCGCCTGGTTGAACGCCAGGTCGCGCCGGAGCGGCAGCTCCTCGTTGTCGTACTCGGACACCAGACGGTCGAGGATGTCGTCGATGGCGTCCTCCAGCCGCTCCGACGGCGTACTCTCCCGGGCCATCATGGCCGTGTACTTGTCCAGCACCCGCTGGTGGGCGCGGGCGCCGGAGAGTGCCGCGTCGAGCTGCGGCCACTGCGGCGAGAGCGCCGCGAGCCGGGGGAACTCCGGCTGGGCGGTCGGGGTCCGCAGCGACTCGATCTCGGCCAGCCAGCGGCGGACCTGGGCGGCCCGGGCCTCGTCGTCCCCGAGCAGCGTCGTCCGCCAGCCGGACAGGGTCTCCTGCAGCAGCTCGCGGCCGGCCGCGCCGAACGCGCCCTGCGACAGCGACTCCAGGATGACGGCGAACTCCCGGCCCAGCCGGGCCGGGTCCTGCGCGATCAGGTAGTGGCGCAGCCAGCGCACGGCGACCGCCTGGCGCCGCTGGCGGCGCAGCACGAGCGCGAAGAGCAGCGACGTCCGTTCGGGCGAGCGCCGGAACGCCTCGTCGATCGCCCGCTCGCACAGCGTCCGGTCGTCGGCGGACCACGCCGCGAGTGCGACCAGGGCCGGCGCCAGCCAGTAGCGCGGCGTCTGGATCATCAGCTGCTCGCTCACCGTGCGCACCGTGTCCTCGGAAACGAGGCCCACGTCGAACGCCTGGAGCATGCCGACGGCGGTGCGGCGGACGGTCTTGTGGTGGCCGAACTCGTGGTCGAGCTTGTCCTGGATGACACCGATCCGGGTCTCCGCCCGCTGGATGGCGGCGGTCAGTTCGGACTGCCGGACGAAGGCGAGGAACTCGTCCCGCAGGGCCTGCAGTTCGCTGCGGGTCTGCTGCTGGGCGGCGTTCACGGCCGTCACCTGGCCGGCCACCGCGCCGACCTGTTCGCCCAGCCTGACGACCATGTTGTTGACCTGCTGGACCTGGCCGCGCAGATAGTGGTCCACCTCGGTCATGCTTCGCTCCGATCAGTGCAGTGCGGGTGCGGGGGGTGAGTCACGGCCGGACCACCGAACCGTCCTGGAGGACCGGCAGCACGAGGCCGCCGCTGTACACCTCGACGTAGGCGTAGGCCCCGGTGCGCACGATCATGCGAGCCGCCCCGAACGGCTCGGGGAGCCGGTCGCCGGGCGCGAAGTGCTGCACGATCGCGCGGAACAGGTCCAGTTGGTGGTCGACGTACGGGGGGCCGAGGTAGCAGGTGGCCAGGAAGCCCAACGGCACGTCGCCGTAGGCCGTCCGGTAGTGCTCCTGCAGCCAGTCGGACAGCTCGGCGCAGGCGGCCGGGTCCAGTCCGGCGTCCAGGCGCCGCACCGCTTTGAGCAAGTCCGCGTGGCGCGGCCGCAGTTGGTCCGCGGTCGCGCCGGACCGCGTGGTGCGCGCCGGGGCGGCGGACGCCCGTCCGGGCGGCGCGGCGGCGGGCCCCGGGCGCACGACGCGCCGAGGCCCCTCGATGAATCCCATGACTCCCCCGAACCCGAATGGCTTGACGTGGGCTGCGCGGCCGGAAATGGTCGGCATGCGCCTGAGCAGGATAGTGACGGGACGTCAAGAATGCGAAGCGGTAGGACGGTAGGATCCGGCCCGCGACCGGAAGGCGCCCGGAACTCGACCGCTCCGCGACCGGACGGCCGGTCGGGCCCGATGCGGCTGCCACACTTGGTCGCCATGGGGAACGTCCACGCACTTCTGGTCGGGATCGACGACTACTCCGCCTACGGGCACGCCTCGCTCTCCGGCTGCGTCAACGACGCGACGGCGGCGCAGGAGTGGCTGCGCCGACGGGTCGGGGACAGGCTGGTCGCGCACCGGCTGCTGGACCGGGAGGCCACGGTGGCCGCGGTCCGGGCCGGCATCCGCGAGCGCCTCGGGCAGGCCGGCCCGGACGACACCGTCCTGTTCTGGTACGCCGGTCACGGCACCGAGTTCGACGTGCGCACGGAGGAGGAGGCGCGGATCGAGGCCACCGGCCGGTGCCAGGCGCTGGTCTGCTCCGACGGAACGCTGCCGGACAAGGAACTCGCCGTCCTGCTGGGCGCGGTGGCCGGTACCGGCGCGCACGTGGTCGCGGTGCTCGACTGCTGCTTCTCGGGCGGGGCGACCCGGAGGCCCGGCCGGCCGGTCGCCCGCTACCTGCCCCCGGACCCCTCGTGGCACGCACGGGCCGTGGACCGGTGGCCGGCGACCGCCGACGGGTCGCGCGCTGCGGAGCCGCGGGACGCCGTGGGCGCGGACCCCGAGCGGGCCGGGCACGTCCTGCTGGCCGCGAGCCGGCTGGACCAGGTCTCGCACGAGGACTGGTTCGACGGCCGCCGCCACGGGGTGTTCACCCACGCCCTGCTGGGCGCCCTGGACGAGGCCGCGCCGGGTACGACCTACCGCGAACTGATGGCGGCCGTCCGCTGCCGGGTCCAGGCCTGGGGCGAGAGCCAGCACCCCGTCCTCTTCCCGCAGGAGCCCGGCGGCCTCGCCGACCGGCCCTTCCTCGGCGGGGCCGCCCGGTGGCGCAGCACGCTCCTGCTGACCCACGGCGCCGACGGCTGGGAGGTCGACTGCGGCCAGGTCCACGGACTGCGCGACGGCGCGGGCGCCGACGCCACCGAGTTCACCGTCACCGCACGGACCCCCGGAGGGACCGCCGACGGAGCCGTGCTGCGCGCCCGGACCGTCCGCGCCCGGCACACCCTGGTCGAACCCGCGGGTTGGGAGCCCGACCGCGCCCTGGTCTACCCGGTGGCGCCGTCCGCGCTGGCCCTGCCCCCGGCGACGGTGCTGATCGAGCAGGCCGACCCGGAGGCGGGGCGGCTGCTGCGCGAGGCGATCGCCACGGCCGGCCCCGGCGGCGGACCCTCGCCGCTGCTCCGCGCCACCGGCGACCCGGCTGCGGCCGGCGACCTGCTCCTCCGGGTCGACCCGGCGGGCGGGCAGGCCGCGATCGTCCAGCGAGACGGCACCGCCGCCGTGGCACCGCTGCCGCTCAGCGGCCCCGCCGACGCCCGCACCGTCGTCGACTGCCTCGAACACCTCACCCGCTGGCACCGGTTGCAGCGGCTCTCCAACGCCGGCTCGGAACTCGCCACCGCGGTGCGGATCGAGGTCCTCCCGTGGGGCGACCGGACGACCGGACCGGTTCTGCCCGACGGCAACGGCGAGATCGTCCGCGCCTACGAGTCCGACGCGGGCGGCTGGCTGGAGCCCCGGGTGACGATCCGGATCCACAACCGCTCGAACCGCCGCCTCTGGTGCGTGCTGCTCGACCTGACGGACAGCTACCGCAGCCACTCCGCGCTGTACCCGGGTGACTTCGTCGGGCCGGGCCGCACCGGCCACGCCCTGGACGGCCGACCGGTCCAGCTGTCGCTGCCGGCCGGCCGCGCGGTGCGGCCCGGCAGCCACGCCCGCGACTGGCTCAAACTCGTCGTGGCGGAGGAGGAGTTGAACACCGTCCCGTTCCACCTCGACGCCTGGGACCCGGCCCGGCGGGCCGGCCGCGGAGGCGGCCCGGACGCGGACGGGGTGTTGCGGTTCACCTCCCGTGGCAGCAGCGGCCGAGACCTCGGCGAGGGCCGCTCGGCCGGGCAGTGGGCCACGCGCACGGTTGCCCTGCGGACGGTGGTTCCCGGGCAGCGCCGCTGAGGGCCGGCGCCCGCGCGCAGAGCCCTGGCGGGCGTCGGGTGGTCGGTCCCGCAGGCCGGAACGGCCGGGCCGCCCGGTCGCGGTTGTGGCGGCGGGTGGCGGCGGGTGGGGCCTCGGTGAGGGCCGCCCCCCAGGCAGTGGGCCCCGGGGCCGGTCGGCCGGGTCGGATCGGTCCGGCCGACCGGCGCGCGCCTACCGGCCGAGGTGGGCGAACCCGGCCCAGGTGGACAGGTCGTCCGGCTCGACCGCGAGCGCCCGCGCGGAGAGCGCCGGCGGCATTCCGGGCGGCAGGATCCGGCCCGGGTCCAGCATCCACAACTGGGCCGAGCGCAGCGCCTGACCGGGCGTCCGCCGCTCGCGCCGCAGGAAGTGGTGCGTCATGAACATCAGCACCGACGTGGCGTCGTCCGGCACCGTCCACAACGAGCCCACCACCGACCGCGCGCCCGCCACCAGGAACGCCGTCGCCAGGCTGTACGCCTCGTTGTGGCCCCGCCCCGACACATGGCTGCGGCAGGCCGCCAGCACCACCAGCCCCGGCCGCGCCGCGCCGTCGGCCGCCATCGTCTCGGTGAGGACCTCGGCCGCCAGCTCGCCGCCGCTCAGCGACAGGAACGAGCTGTGCCGGTCGTGCGCCGCCACCGTGCCGTGACACGCCAGGTGCAGGACGGCACCCGCGCTGCGCCCGTCGCGCAGCCACTCCAGCACCTCCTGCGGCGTCCCGCTGCCGTCGGGTGCACCCGTCGATCGCCGCCCGAGGTACCCGCCCCTCGGGTAGAAGCTCCGGTGGAGCGCGTCGGCCTCCTCACCCGCGTAGTGCAGGTCGCCGGTGGGATTGCCGACGATCAGCGCCGCCTCCGAGTACGGCAGGTGGGGCCGCCGTGACACGTCGCAGAGCAGTCGGGCCGAGGCCGCGTACGAGATCTCCGCCTCCTCGACCGCGTAGCGCCGTCGCCCCGCACTGCCCGGTTCGTACGCGGCGTGCCACGGCACCGTGCCGAGCGCCCCCATCGGTACCAGCATGAGGCGCGGCGCCCGGCCCTCCCCGACGAACGGCGCGAGCGCGGTGAGCAGCGGGCGCACCGCCGCGTACCAGGCCCAGGAACAGAGCCGGTCCAGCTGCCGGCGCAGCGGCGGCGGCGCCTCGCCGGGCCCGGTGGCCGGTCCCAGGTCGCGGGCCGCGCCGACGTCGGGGCGGTACTCCCGCACCGGCCCGGCGTCCTCGCGAAGCCGCGGCAGCGGCAGCGAGCGCACCCGCCCGTCGTCGGTCACCACCACCGCCGCCCCGCCGCCATCCGGCGACGCCGGCACCAGGTACGCCAGGGCGTCGACGCCCAGCCGGCGCAGGGCCTCCCCGATCTCCGCGGGATCCGGCGGTTCGAGCAGCCCCTCGGCGGAGCCGTCCGCCCGGGCCGCCCCGGTGAGCACCGCCAGCACCTGCCCGCGCAGCCGGCTCGGCACCGTCCGCGCGGGCCGGACCACGGCGCTCTCCCCGGGGGCCGGTTCGGCGGCGCCGGTGCGCTCCCACTCGTCGGCGAGGTCCGGCCGCCCGACCGCGGCCAGCCGCTCCGGGACCGAGCGGGAGACCGTGGCAGAGTGCAGCACCAGGCCGCGGCAGGAGTCCAGTGCCTGCAGGGCCTGCTCCGGAACGTCGTCCTCCAGGCACCAGGCCGCCGCCTCCAGCGCGGCCTCGGTGGCCCGGGCGGCGGCGGTGGCGGCGTGCTCGGTGCCCGACTGCAGCAGTGCCGCCCAAGCGAAGCCGCGCAGGGCGTCCAGCCCGGCATGCCGACCGCGCCGGCGGTCGTCGCGGGCGACGTCGCCGCGCATCCGGTAGGCCCTGCCGAGGGTGAGGCAGGCCGACGCCCAGAGCCGGTGCGCCGGGCCGTCGAGCCGGGCGACGGCCCGCTCCAGCCACGCCACCCCCGCCTCGTAGCCGCGCCGGCCGCCGCTCGCGGCGGCCTGCCCGACGCGGCCGTTGCCGAGGGCCATCGCGTAGCGCACCCAGTCGTCCGAGCCCTCGTCGACCTGGCCGAGCGCCTCCTCGATCAGCTCCAGGCCCTCGGCCAGCAGCCGCAGGTCGCCGCGGTCACCGGCCGTCAGGCAGCGGGCGATGCCGCTGTCGCCGAGCACCCAGGCCTGGTGGTCGCGGGGCAGCCGGGCGGCCTGTCGGCGCAGCTCGGCCACGGTCGGGCGGCCCGCAGGCGGGCCCAGCTGCCGGGCCCCGACCCGGCGGGCGAGCGCGTCGCGCAGATTGTGCGAGTGCTCCAGCTGCAACCAGACCTCGGCGCGGCTCGGATCCTGCGGATCGAGCGAGCGGTGCACGGCGGCGAGCTCGGCGATGGCCCGGTCCGCCGCGGCCAGGTCGCCGCTCGCGGCGGCGCGCTGCGCCTCCCAGCCGGCCCGCTGGCCGTCGAGCATCCGCCGCATGTAGGGGGAGAACTCCGGACTGTTCCGCAGCTGCTCCAATGCCTCCAGCGCGGACTCCATCTCGTCGCCGCGGGCCTGCAGTTGGCCGAGCTGGGCGGAGGCGGCGGCGCGGGCCAGGGCGATCCCGGCCCTGAGCTTCCGCCCGTCCTGCTGTTCGCCCAGGAGCCCCGCCGCCGAATCCAGGTGCGCCAGTGCCTCCTCGGCGGAGGCGGCGTCGCCGGTGGCCGAGCTCTCCCGCATCCGGACGGCGCCGAGCATGCCCCGGAGGGCGGCCTTCGTGTCATCCGACCCCTCGAAGGCAGCGGCATCCTGGTACAGCGCCGCCTGCTCTGCCTCGCCGACCAGGGTGTTGTGGGGATCGACCAGGGGGAGCAGGCCCAGCAGCCTGGCAGCGAAGACGGCGCGCTCCGCGCTCCCCGGGGGCAGGCCTTCCCAGAGCCGGTAGAGCTGCTGGAAGCCGTCGGTCACGTGCCGGTCGAGGGCCAGGTCGTTGGCGAGGTGGCTGAAGTCGTCGTCGTTGAGGTTGAGGAAGGCCCGGCCCTCGGCGAAGTCCCGTTGGAGTTCCTGGTAGGCCGTCACGGCGTCGGCGTAGACCGGATCGTCGACCGTGGCCTGTGGGTCCAGGACGCGGCCCGACTCCTCGTGGCGCGCCCAGCCGAGCATCAGCTGCGCCGTGCGCCTGATCTGGGGGGTGGTGTCGGCGGCCAGTGCCTCGGTCGCGCCACGGACCACGTCCGGCACCCGCCGCCGGTCCTGGTCGTCGCGGTAGCGGGCGTGCTGGAGCATGGCCAGCAGCAGCGCCGGGCCCCACACCGGGCCGTCCTGCTCCGGCTGCCAGCGGCGGACGGCCTCCTGGATCAGGGCGATGGCGCGGTCGCGGCCTGCGGCGTCGTCGCGCTCGGCAGCCCGGTCGTAGAGCAGGCGCCCGAAGGCGTCGAGGAAGGGCGGCGGCAGGGTCTGCACGGCGCCGGGCCGGGCCAGCACCGGCGCCAACTCGGCTTCGGCGGCTGCCGGGTGGGAGCGGTCCTCCCACTGCCACCAGAGCAGCGAGCGAATGAAGATCGCCCTGGTCTCGGCCTCCGGGGCCCACCAGGGAGGCTCGGTCGAGCGCTGCCGGGCGGCGGCCAGGGCCTCTCGGAACTCCCGTCGGGCCTCCTCCAGTTCATGCCGGTTCTGCCGGGACCGGCCGGCCCACAGGAGTGAGGTGGCCAGCCCGTACCGGAACAGCGGCACGTCGTCGTCCGCCCCCGCCGCAGCCAGCGCCGACCGGTACGCGGCGGCCGAGGCGTCGGCGTCCTCGGTGCTCCCCGCGAGCCGAGCCCGTTCGTAGTGGAGGTGGCCGAGCTCGGCCTGGAACTCGACGACCTCCGGGTCGTCCGGCGGCGTATCGGCGAGCGCGTCGCGGTGACGGCGCAGCGCGTCGCCGAGCAGGAAGAGACGTTCGGCGAGCGGGGTGTCGTCCGTGATCCGGGCCTTGGCGACCCGGGCGATCAGCTGTCGGCCCAGCGCCTGGACCTCCGGGTACGCGTCGTCGTCGCCGGCCAGCCCGCGGAGTCCTGAATCGACCAATTCGTAGGTGTGCGAGAGCAGTTCGGGCGACGGTGCGACATCGTACTGCAGTGCGCGGATGTGTCCGTACACCACCCGCCAGGCGTCCCAGTGGTTCTCGCCGCCGGGCCGGGCGAAGGCCCGCTCCATCGCCTCGGCGGCCAGCCGGAGGTCCTCCGGGCGCCCCTGGCGGAGGTGGAGTCGGTAGCTCCACTCCCCGGCCGTGGCCCACACGGCCGAGGTGCCTGCGTCGTCCGGTGCGCCGGACGCCTGTGCGAGCAACTCCTGCAGCTCGCCGCGCAGTTCGGCGTCGGTGGGCTCGGTGTTCTCTTCCACGGCGGTGACTCCTGCTGCCGGGCGCGCTACGGCGCGGCGGGGACGTGGGACCGGCGCGCTCGGAGCGTGGTCGCGGCGCGGCCGGGTGGTTCGGTCCGGAGGTCGGCCCGGCGAGCCTCCGGCGCCGTCACGGTGCGACCCGGGCGTGGTACGGGGCGAGGACGGCGTTGAGTCTGCGCAGGCCCTCCGCCGTGTCCAGGTCGACCGGCGGGACGTCGCAGGGCTCGACCGCGAACGCCGGGCACCGGTCGAGGAACAGCACCATCGCCCGGTCCGCCGGTTCGCGCTTGGACGGCCAGACGAAGCCCTGCGCCCAGGGATCGGTGTGCGCGCGGATCCAGTGCCCCCAGGCCCGGGTGAACGGGTACTCGGCCGCCTCCGCCTGGACCAGCCAGGCGTCCTGGGCCACGCTCGCCAGGTCGCGCCCGGACACCAGGGAGAGCACGGTGACGTCGGTCGCCAGGCGGAGGAACGACAGCCGTCGGCCCTGGACGGCGGCCCGTTGCAGCAGCCGCGGCCCGGCCGCGGGATCGAAGGGGATCGAGCGCAGCAGGGTCTCGCAGACGGCTGCCTCCACGGTCAGCCCCGCGTACAGGAAGCCGTAGTCGTCGAGCTCGGTCCCGTCGAACCGGCCGCCGCCGTAGAAGCAGTCGGCCGGATTGCTGTTGAACGCGGTGGCGGAGCGGCGGGCCGAGTGCACCCGGACCAGCTCCGTCCCGGCGGCCAGGGTCACCTTGGTCGGGCTCCCGGGCAGCCGCTCGGGCGGGCGGACGTTGACCACGGACTATTCTCCCTCGGTCAGGTAGCGGGCGGCCTCGACGAGTCGGTCGTCGTGGCCGGTGCCGAGCAGTGCGGACGGGACGGCGCCGAGCAGGGCGTCGCCGGACAGCCACCAGTCGGTCACGCCCCACGGGTCCCGGTCGGCTCCGAGCAGGGCGTTGACGTCCAGGACGACGAGCCGGGGAGTGGCGGCCTCGGCGAACTGGAAGGCCGGCAGCCGGACCTCCCCGCCCGCTCCGGTCAACCGGAGCAGGTCCGGCGCGTCCGGACTTCCGCCCAGCTCCCGGACCCGGGCGGCGGACAGTGCCGGAGCGGCGAGCAGCCGCCGGCGGACCTCACCCAGCACCGGGCCCACCATGCGGGAGCCGTCGAGCACGAGGACGGCGAGGTCGGACGCCTGGAAGCCCAGATGGGCGACGTCCACCAGGCCGGCCGTGAACCGCGGCGCTCCGGCGCCGCCGGACTCCGGCAGCAGCGGCAGCAGGAGCCGCGCCGCCTGTTCGGCGGCTTCCTGGTGGGCGGGGCCGTCGGCGCCGGGCTCGCGCAGACGCTCCAGCAGCCCGGCCAGCCGGGCGGCTTCCGCAGAGGAGAGGCGCGCTGCCAAGCGGTCCCAGTCCGCGGCTGCTGCGGCGAGTACGAGATAGGGGTTCATCCGTGTCCTCTCAAGCGGCGCCGAGCAGTCGCTCGACGACGTCGCCGGCCGCCGGCCGGCGCACCACCAGGTGGACCTCCCAGCTGGTGCCGCGGGCGGCCTCGGCCTCCACGGCGGCCCAGAGCGCGCCCAGGCTCGCCTCGTACCGCAGGCCGCCGCGTCCCGAGCCGAGCAGCGGGAAGGCCACCGAACGCAACGGCGGGTCGAAGGCGGTGCGTTCGGCGGCCATCGTGGCGAACACCCGATCGGCGGCCCGGGTGATGTCGGCCGGCAGGACGTCGTAGTCGTTGCTGTCCGAGCGGGGAACGGCGGTGACGGCGTGGTAGATCCGCCGCACGCCATGCTCGGCAAGTCGGCCGGCGCCGGTGGCCGCCACCGTGCCCGGGGCGACGGCCCGGCCGGCGACGCCGTGCCGTACGGCCCATGCGCACAGTTCGTCCTGAACGAGGTCCTCCACCACCTCGCCACCCGGCCCGCGCCTCGCGCCCGCCCGGCGCAGGGCCGCCGCCACCGAGGACTTGTAGGTGGCCGGCAGGGCGAGGAAGGTGTTCGCCGGCGAGACCACCACGTCGACGTCCCGCAGGAGGTCGACCGGGTGGACGTGCAGGGTGAGTGACACCGTCCGGCCGCCCGCCGCCGCCCGGACGGTCCGGTGGGTCGCAGGGAGGGAGTACGGGGGTGGGGTGGCGAACCCGGTCCCGGTGCCGTTCCCGCTGCCCGTCCGGGGAGCGTTCGAGGAACCGGCCCGGGGCGGGAGGGCGGCGAGTTCGGCCAGCTGCTGCGACAACTGGCCGAGCAGCACCACCTCGTGGTGCTTGCGGAAGCGCTCGACACTCACCCTGTACACGTCGGCGGCGCGCCGGCGTCGATCGGCCGCGGCCCAGTCCCGGGTGCCCTGGGCCAGGCCGAGGCTGAACCCGGCGGCGTCCTGGAGTGTCCCGGCGTCGATCCGGGACAGGGAGAGGCGCAGCACCTCCTCGATGGCGGCGGCCTGCGAGGACCGCCCGCCGGGGAGATCGACCCGGGCGGCGATCCGCGCCAGGGTCGGCAGCTCCAGCTCACGCAGCCGCACCACGCCCGCCCGCCTGACCCGGCGGAGCTCCGCCATGATTGACGCATGGTCAATGTCCGGCGCGGGCCTGCGATCGGGCGGATCGTCGCGGGCGTGATCGTGCGGCATGGCCAACAGGATTCCACCGGGCCGACGGCCGCGACAAGTTCGGGCACGGGGGTTCGTCGGCGGCCGCCGGTGAGTGGTGCGAGGGCGGTGCGTTCGCGCAGGGGCCGGGTCGGCCGGGTCGGCCGGGGCAGCCGGGTGGTGGGTGGGGGTGTCAGGGGCAGAGGGTGCGGGTGGCGTCGGCTATGCGGGTGATGCCTTCGGTGAGGGTTTCCAGGGTGGGGCTGAGGCTGACGCGGAAGCAGCGGGTGCGGTGGGGGTCGGTGGGGCCGTCGGGGAAGAAGTGGCGGCCGGGGACGATGAAGACCTTGTCCTGCTTGAGGTGTTCGTAGAGGGCGAGGTCGTCGAAGCGGTCGTCGTCGATCCAGAACCAGCAGAACATCCCGCCGTCGCCGGAGTGCAGGCGCCAGGGCACGGATTCCGGCATGACCTCCTCGAAGAGCTTCTCGGCGAGGCGGCGGCGCTCCTGGTAGAAGGGGGAGACGGTGTCGGAGATCAGGCGGTCCAGGCGGCCGGAGCCCAGTGCGCGGGCCACCACCGACTGCTGCAACTGGGGTGCGTGCAGGGCCGAGTTGGCCAGGAACGAGACCATCGGGGTGATCCAGCGCTCCGCGCCGATGGCGAAGGCGATGCGCTCGCCCGGCAGGCCGGCCTTGGAGAGGGTGAAGCAGTTGATCACGTGGTCGTTCATCGGCGGGGGCGTCAGGGTCGGCGCGATCCGCGGGAACGGCTCTCCGTAGGCGTGGTCGAGCAGGAGCGGGACGTCCCGTCGGCGTGCGAGGTCGACGAGGGCGTCGAGTTCGGCGGCGTCGACCGCGCGGCCGGTCGGGTTGCCGGGGCTGGACAGCAGCAGCATCCCGGTGTCCCGCTGTTCCTCCAGGGCGGCGAAGTCGAAGGCGTAGCGGAAGCGGTGGGTGCCCTCCGGGACGGGGACGGCGGGGACGCCCACCACGCCGCCCGGGTGCAGGCACAGGCCCTGGTAGCCGGTGTAGTCCGGGGCCATGGGCAGGACCACCTTCGTGCCGCCGGCGTCCGGGGTCGCGGGGTCGCCGGGGCCCGCGAACAGGGCGGCGGCGGTGAAGCAGAGCATCTGGCTGCCGGGGCCGACGGCGACGTTGCGCGGGGTGAGGGACCAGCCGTACCGGGTGTTGAAGTAGTCGGTGATCGCCTCCACCAGGGCGGTCGAACCCCGGGACGGGCCGTACTGGCAGCTGGCCGAGGCGAAGTCCTCGGCCAGCGCCTCCTCGGTCAGGCTCCGCCACTCGGCGATCGCGTCCGGGATCGAGGCCGGGTTGCCGATGCCGAGGTTCAGCCAGTCGGCCGGGCCCGAGGCCGTGCTGACGGCGATGTCCTCCATGATGCTGCGGAGGCCCGAGAGCGTGGCCATCTTGCTGCCGATGAGGGACAGCGCCATGTGGTGGTTCCCTTCTGGGGGCGGGGAGGGGGAGTGGGGGAGGGGAGCGGGAGCGGGGAGGGGCGGCTGGGGACCGGCGCGGTCGCGTCGGTCCCCAGCCGGGGTTGCGGACGGGCCTGCGGTCAGGCGGCTTCCGCGGGTGCCGGGCGGTGCGCGGCGGTGCGTCCCCGGGGTGCCAGGGTCCGGCCGACCCAGGCCCCGAGCAGTGCCTGGACCGCCGCGATCAGGAGGGCGACGGCCACGATGGCGGTGGCGAGCGGGGGGAGGCCGGCCAGTGCGGCGGTGGTCCGTGCGACCTCGCCCACCGGCGCCCCGCCCAGGGCCTGCACGCCCAGTGGGATCGCCCAGCCGAGGACGGCCGCCAGTGGAGCGGTGAGGTAGCCGCGGGAGGGGCGGGGCGTGCGGGCGAACCGGCTGGTGGCACCGGCGGCGGCGCCGACCAGGAAGGGGACGAACCAGAGCCCGGCCAGGGTGCCGAGGGCGGTTGCCGCCGTCCCGCCGACGAGCGTGACGATCGCGGCCGTCGCGCGGCGCGGCCCGGGGGCGGTGGTCCCGGCCGAGGCCGGCGTGGGGGCGGTCGCGGTCGGTTCCGGGGTCGGTTCCGGGGTCTGTTCCGCCGCCGGTTCCGCGGCCGGTTCCGTGGCCGGGTCCGGGTCCGGGGGCGTCGTGGTGGTGCCGGTCGGCTTCGTCATGTCGGTCATCCTTCGCCTCGCAAGGTCCAGCGGATGTCGCCCGCGCCCTGTTCGTCGGCGGTGCGCAGGGGACGGAGCGAGCCGCTCCACCAGTCCGGGGCCAGGTTCTTGTACCAGGGGGAGGCCGGGTTGTCGCTCTGGCCGCCGGGGTAGACGGCGCGGGCGTCCGCGGTGCCGGTGGGGCTCCAGCCGACGACCATCCGCAGGCTGGGGCCGTAGTTCGAACTCAGGCCGTTCTCCGCCACGTTGACGGTCCACGGGCTGCCGCCCGCCGGGTGCGGCCCGTCGCCCAGCGCGGGGGCTCCGGTCAGCGAGGGCACCACCCGTTCGTGGATGCGCCCCCACTTCCACTCGTCGGGCTGTCCGCCGAGCCGGCCGTTCAGGTAGTCGACCGCTTCGGTGAAGGAGGCGCGCATCGCGTCGGGTGCGGTGCGCCGGGGGCCGCCCGGGGCGGTGAAGGCGGGGTTCTCCGGGTCGGTGAAGGTCCACTTCTCCAGGTCCTGCATCAGCCCGACCGGGGTCCGCAGCAGGTCGAGACCGGCCGGGTCCACGTCCACCGGCACCTTGGCCGAGTCCCACCAGGGCTTGAAGACCTGCTCGACGTACCCGCCGTAGAAGGCGAACCAGATCGCGGCGGCCGGGGAGTCGGCGTCCATGGAGCAGTTCCACTCGGACAGCAGCTTGCGGGCCGCCTCCTGCTGCGGTGTCAGCTGCGCGCCCTCCAGGGCCTGGAGCAGCTTGGGCACCATGCGCTGGGCGAGCTCGTCGGTGACGTCGTTCTGCAGGGCCGCGAACGAGTCCGCGGTGAGCTGCCGGCCGGGCTTGGACAGTTCGGCGAAGATGCGGTTGGTGCGGTAGCCGGTGTCGAAGTTCGCGGCGGGGCCGATGTAGTACGGGTAGTCCGGGCCGACCGGCCGCTGGTTGGCGGTGACCAGGAGTCCGGACGGCGGGTTGTAGACCTGGGGCACCGCGTCGAAGGGGATGGCGCCGACGACGTCCGACTCGCCGGTGCCCGGCAGCGGTCCGCGGGCGTCGCCCGAGGCGATCTGCGGGTACGAGCCCGGGGCGATCACCCCGATGTCGCCCTTCTTGTCGGCGTAGGCGAAGTTCTGGGCCGGGGCCTGCCAACTGTGCAGCGCGGTGCGGAAACCGTTCCAGTCGGTGGCGGTGTTGAGGTCGAGCAGCGCGGCGAGGTTCTGCGACGGGCGGTTGCCCATCCACTCGACCGACGTGGTCTCGCCCTTCTCGGTCAGCAGCGGGCCGTGCACGGTCAGCCCGACCTCGACCGGGACGGGGGCTCCGCCGCGGACCGGCACCGTGTACTTCACCTTCTCCACGGGGTACCAGGCGCCCTTCCAGAAGTAGGCGTCCGGGTGCTGCGGGTCGGTCTTCTCCCGGTAGAAGAAGGTGGACTGGTTCTGGACCGCCGTCAGCGACCAGGAGATGTCGGCGTTGCGTCCGATGAGCACGGCCGGCATGCCAGGCAGGCTGGCGCCGGTGACGTCGTAGCCGGGGGACTTGAGCGAGACCTCGTACCAGTACGAGGGGAGCGACAGCTTGAGGTGGGGGTCGCCGGCGAGGATCGCCCCGCCGCCGGTCGCCGGGCCGTTCGCCAGCCAGGCGTTGCTGTTGGGGTAGAGGTGGCGGGTGGTCTCCGGGAGCTTGGCCATGCCGCGCAGGACGGCGGTGGCGGCTTCGGCGGTGCCGGCTCCGGTGGTGGCGGCACCGGAGGCGGACCCGCTGGTGTCGACGGCCGCAGTGGCAGTGGCAGTGGCAGTGGCAGTGGCAGTGGCCGTGGCCGTCGCCGTCGGCTGGGCGGCGGGGCCCGGGTCGGCCGGGGCGGGGGCAGGAGTCCCCGCGGTGCCGTCGCCGGTGACGCCGGTGTGTCCGGCGGCCGAGGCCGCGTTGGCGTTCGGGCTGTGCAGGGGCGCGAGGCCCAGGTTCTGGTACGGGCCCGGGGCGTACGGGTGCTGCTCGTTGGCGGGCACGACCGGGAACCACTCCGACGCCCGCTCCGCTCCGAGCGAGTTGCTCAGCAGCGCGTAGGTCAGCGGCCGGGTGTCGAAGCTCAGCGTCTGGGTGAGCACGCCCTGGACGACCAGGCTGTCCACCGGGGTCCAGCGTTCCGGCCGGACACCGGTCAGCCCGTAGACGGTGGGCCACTGGCCGTTCCGGTCCAGCTCGTCCAGCCGCGCGTTGACCCCGGCGGCGTAGGCGGTGAGCGCCTTGGCGGCCTTGCTGTCGTGCGGGGTCGCCGCCCAGGTGGCCTCCGCGGTGCGGTGGATGCCGAGGGTCAGCTCGAAGACGTCCGAGTCGATTCCGGAGGGGCCGTTCAGTTCGGCGAGCCGGCCCTCGCCCAGGCGCCGCTGGGCGTCCATCTGGAACAGGCGGAACCGGGCGGCGAGGTAGCCCTGGGCGGTGAACAGGTCGTCGTCCGAGGAGGCGTGGACCGAGGCCACGCCGTCCGCGGTGAACGAGACGTCCACGGGGTGGGCGAGCCCGGGTATCCGGATCTGCTCGCTCGTGGGCAGCCGGGCGTCCTCGGCCGACGGCCAGACGCCCCCGCCGGGCATCAGGGCCCGGCCGAGCGCCGGTACGGGGCCGAAGCCGACACCGAACACGAACATCGTCACGCCGGCGGTGCACACGGCGCCCAGTACTCCCGCCGCGCGGCGGATCCTGGCTTTCATCACTCTCCTGTCACCCATGGCCGGCCGGTCAGCGCCGTGCACTGTTGCGGACCTTGATCCGCGTGTATTCGAGCAGTCCCCAGTAGCCGTACTCGACGCCCAGCCCGGAGGAGCGGACGCCGCCGAACGGCACGTCGGGACGCAGGTCCCCGTGGGTGTTGATCCACACGGTGCCGCTGTCGAGGAGCGGGGCGAGCTCCTCGGCCGCCTCCTGCGGACCCCAGAGCGAGGCGCCGAGGCCGTAGCGGGTGGCGTTGGCCCGGCGGACGGCGTCGGCCGGGTCGTCGTACGCGATCACCGGGATGACCGGGCCGAACTGCTCCTCCAGCTCCAGCTCGCAGCCCTCCGGCAGTCCGGTCACCACGGTCGGGGGGTAGAAGTGGCCCGGGCCGGGCAGCGGGGCACCGCCGGCCGCGATCCGGGCGCCGCGTGCGACGGCGTCCTCGACCAGCGCGTGGACCCGGTCGCGCTGGGTCCGGCTGACCAGCGGGCCGAACGCGGACTCCGGCTCGCTGCCGGGGCCGACGACCGCGGACCCGGCCAGGGCGGCCAGCGCCGAGGCGAGGTCGTCGGCCAGTTCGCGCGGTGCGTAGACCCGCTTGACGGCGGCGCAGAACTGGCCGCTGTTGACGAGGGCGGCGTGGAACAGCGCGGGGGCCACGGCGGTGAGGTCGGCGCCCGGGAGCACGATCGCCGCGTCGTTGCCGCCGAGTTCGAGGACCACGGGCAGCAGCCGGTCCGCCGCCTGGCGCGCGATCGCCCGGCCGGTCTCCACCGACCCGGTGAAGGAGATCATGTCCACCGCGGGGTGCTCGGTGAGCGACCGGCCCAGCGAGTGGTCGCCGGAGACGACGTTGAGCACACCGGGCGGCAGGCAGTCGCGGAGCAGTTCGCCCATCCGGAGCGTCGACAGCGGGGTCTCCGGGGAGGGCTTGAGCACCACCGTGTTGCCGGCCAGCAGGGCCGGGGCGAACTTGCAGGCCGACAGGATGATCGGGAAGTTGGACGGGGCGATGGCCGCGACCACGCCGTGCGGGACCCGCTCCAGCGTGATCCGGGCGCCGTCCTCGGTCGGCAACTCCTCGGCGTCCAGCTTCAGTTCGGCGGTGTGCCCGAACCAGTCGGCGGACAGCCGCACTTCGGCGCGGGCGGCGGCCAGGGGCTTGCCCTGCTCCCGGCTGAGCAGCCCGGCGACCTCCTCCAGGTGCGCCCCGAGGACGTCGCCGCAGGCGCGCAGGGCGGCGCGGCGCTCGGCGACCGGCACCGCCGCCCAGCCGGCCGCGGCCGCCGCGGCGGCGGCGACGGCGGCGTCGAGCTGCTCGGGGGAGCAGGCGGGCGCGTGCGCGAAGGGCTCCCCGGTGGCCGGGTCCTCCACGGGCAGGACGGAGGCGCCGGGCACCGCCGCGCCGTCGATGGTCAGGGCCGGTGTCACGCCGAGGCCTCCGCTTCCGCGGCGCCGCCGGCGAGCCGGTCGCGCAGGCTCAGCGGGCGCATGTCGGTCCAGACCTCCTCGACGTGGGCGAGGCAGGCCTCCTTGTCGCCCTGCATCCCCGCGTCCCGCCAGCCGGCCGGTATCTCCCGGTCGAGCGGCCACACCGAATACTGCTCCTCGTGGTTCACCACGACCCGGAACATCTCGGCGTCCGCCGGAATGTCATTCGTTCGACTATCCACTTGGATTCCCTCTTTCTTTTCCCGACGGAATTGCTAGAGTGTCGCCGGAGGCCGCACCTGCGGCTTCTCCGATAACTTCTCGAAAAGGTAATTCAGTGATGACGCAGAAGGATCAGATCGAGATTCCCACCGTCCGCTGGCCCGAGCGGGTGCCGGCCGGGGACTGGCTGAAGGGCTCGTCCGCCGTGGTGGTCCTGGGTGTCGACGTGGACGCCGAGTCGCCCGTACTGGCCCGCGGGGAGCACTACATCGACCATCTGACCACCATGTCCCACCAGGCGTACGGCCCCCGGGTCGGGGTGCCGCGGATCCTCGACCTGCTGGACCGCTACGACCTTCCGGCCACCTTCTTCGTGCCCGGAGTTTCTGCCGAGCGGTGGCCTTCGGTGATGGATTCGGTGGCCGAAAAGGGGCACGAGATTGCGCTGCACGGATTTACCCACCGGCACCCGGTGCACCTTTCCGAAAGCGAGCAGCGGGAGGAGATCGAGCGCAGTCTGAAGACGTTTTCCCGATTCGGCGTGCAGCCGACCGGGTACCGCGCGCCGAACTGGGAGATGACCCGGTACACGCTCGACCTGCTCGGTGAGTACGGGCTGCGCTACGACTCCTCGCTGATGGACGACGACCGGGCGTACGCGCTGCGCAGCGGGGAGCACACGATCGCCGAGCTGCCGGTGCAGTGGCTGCTCGACGACTGGGAGCAGTACGCCTTCCTGCCCGAGCCGAACATCGGCCAGCTGATCGAGGCGCCGTCGAAGGTGGTGGACCTGTGGACCGCCGAGCTGGAGGCGATGCGCGGGTACGGCTCGCTGTGCATGCTGACCGTGCACCCGTTCCTCACCGGACGCCCCTCGCGGCTGGCCGCCCTGGAGCAGTTCATCCGGTTCGTGCTCTCCCGGGGTGACGTGCGCTTCGCCCGTGCGGACGAGGTGGCCGAGCTGGTGCTCGCCGGGCAGCAGTAGCCGTACGGGCCGTGGTCGTACCGGCCGCCGTCGGCCGATCAACTCCGCCACCCCGCAGTGCTCGTGACGGCCTGCGGGGTGCGGAGTTCGGTCACGCAGGCCGCGACGGCGGCGGCCAGGCTGGAGACCGACCGTTCCTCGGGCAGGCCGGCGGCCTCGTAGGCGAGCGGGAGTTCGGTGCAGGCGGTGAGCACGGGGAGGTCGTGCTGCTGCCACAGCCCCCGCACCGCGGAGGCGAACACGGTGCCGCCCTCGGCCAGCCGGTTGGCCTTCACCAGGACCCCGGCCCGGTGGATCTCGGACCGCAGTGGCTCGTCGGGGATCAGCAGCCGGTAGCCGAGTTCGGCCGCCCGCCGCTGGTAGATGCCGCTGTGCACGGTGCCGGTGGTCGCCGCCAGCCAGCCGCCCTCCGGACTGGTCCGCATGGCGGCCCGGAGCGTGGCGTCGGCGATGTTCACGACGGGCACCGGCAGCAGGTCCTGCAGTCGGTCGATGAAGGCGTGCGCGGTGTTGCACGGCACGACGAGCAGATCGGCGCCCCAGGAGACGAGTTGCTCCAGGGCGGCGCGGATCGGCAGCAGCGGTTCGTCCGAACCGGCCAGGATCGCCCCGGTGCGCTCCGGAATGCCGGGTTCGGACAGCATGACGATGCGGGGGTGCTCCTGGTCCGACTGCGCGGGCACGGCGAGCGAGAGCAGTCGGAGGAACTCCGCGGTGGCCGCCGGCCCCATGCCGCCGAGTACTCCAAGTGTCCGTCCGGGCGCTCCGGTTGTCGTTCCGGCGGCCGTTCGGTCGTCGACTGGTATCACGGTTCTGCCCCCCTGCGGATCCCGGCGGATCCCGGCATGGGCGCGGGAATCGCGGTGTCCGACGGAATGGATTAGCCGGGGGAGAAAGCCGGTGGCGGTCCCCGGTCCGGAAGTGACGGGGCGGTCCGCGATAGCCGTGCGGTCGCCATTGGGAGCCGCTGCGGGACACGCCCGAGAAGGTGGAGAAATTGCCCGGCAGGAAAGCCGGGTGGACCCGTCGCTGCGGCGTACGGTACCACAGGGGATCAGGCGGGCACCCCCGCCGAACGGGGGGTTCCGCTTCGGGTATCGGTGCACGCCAGGGGCCTGACGGCCGCCGGAAGTTGATCTCTTGCGGAGGCAATCATGGACATGCTTGGATGCCAACAACTGCTCGACGTACCAAGAGCTCGACTCGGCGCCGGACCGGAGTCTTCGGACTCCGCTAACCCGCCGATCCACGAAGCAAGTTGATGCTGGACCTCAATGGCTCCTTGGGGGGAACCGTAGTGATTCAGGACGACAGCAGCACCATTGGCGTCTCCACCGGAGGGGCGCCCGCATTGTCGGCGGCGACCCTCGCCGTCATTGACATCTGGTCGGACGTGCTCGAAGTGACGCCCGACTCGATCGACCCAGAGACCTCCGATTTCTTCGAACTCGGTGGTTACTCTCTGCTTGCGCTTCAGGCCATCGGGCGCCTGCTGGCCACCCACGGCATCGAGCAGGACGCGGCCCTGGAGCTTGAGGGCCTGCTCCTCAACGAGCTCTTCGAGCAGCCGACCGCGGCTGCCCAGGCGGCCTGTTTCGTCGCCAACTTCCCGCAGTGACAAGCCTCCCGGCGCGTCCGGGAGTCCTTGTCGCTGTGCTTTCTTGCTGATCACCACCTGCCGGCCGGTCGTTCACCGGCCCGGTTTGCGCCCGCGGTCTCCCGACGCTGCCGCCGGCGTGTCCCTGTGTGCGCGTTCGCCCCGCCCTGCCCGGGCCGAGGGGCTGCGCTCTTCGATCTCCGCGCCTCGTCGGGTCGACGCCTGTTCCTGTCCGGTCACCGTGCCGCCAGGGTGCTGTGGCGTTCCCTCAGGAGGCTGACGCAAGGAAGGTTTCCCGTTCATGACGACGCCCGACGTGACCCCCGCGTCGCCGAAGGACCTGTTCCGGCGAGCCAAGGTCACCGCCGCCGACGAACGCGTCTTCATTGTCAAACTCCTTGTCGCATACGGCATTTGGGCCGCAGGCGCGGTGCTCGCCCTGGTCCCGGACGGCTGGCTGCCCCGCGTGCTCGGTGTCGTGCTGATCGGCGCCATGTACTCGCACTGGCTGGAGCTCCAGCACCAGTGCCTGCACCACTCGGCGTTCCGCCGCTCCCGCTGGCACCGGCTGGTCGGCGTCCCGCTGGGCGTTCCCATGCTGGTGTCGTACAGCCACTACCGGGTGCGCCACCTCCAGCACCACCGCTACCTCGGAACGGACCAGGACTCGGAGTTCTTCGGTTTCGACTCGCGGCAGCCGGTCACCTGGTCGGCCCTGGTGCGCGAGGCGCTGGCCTTCGGCCGACTGGGCGCCGCGGTGGCCGACACCGTCCGCTGCTGGGCCGGCCGCTGGTCCTACGACATGGGCCAGATCTCCGAGCAGCGCGAGCGCGAAGTGGTCGCCGAGTACCGGATGTTCGCCCTGCCGATCGTGGGCGCGGCGGCGCTGGTCGCGCTCGGGTACGGCGAGCCGGTGCTGTGGATCTGGCTGCTGCCGCTGCTGGTCGCGGTGCCGCTGCACTTCCTGGTCGAGCTGCCCGAGCACATCATGTGCGACAACTCCTCCACCGACGTGCTGCGCAACACCCGTTCCATCACCGGGAGTTGGTTCAGTACCTGGTACACCAACGGCAACAACCTGCACATCGAGCACCACGCCGCCATGGTGGTGCCGATCAACCAGCTGCGCGAGCGCCACGACGTCGTGCTGGCGCACGGGACCCACACCTCGCCCAGCTACCCGCAGTTCTTCAAGGCCATCGTGAGCGAGGCCCGGCGCAACGCGCGGGCGGGCCGCGCAGGGGGGACGGCGTGATGGCCGCCCCCGCCCCGGCCGCCCCGGCGGTCGACCGGTATCCGCTCACGCCAGGGCAGTTGGGCATGTGGTTCCTGGAGCGCATGTCGGGCTCGCCGGTCTACGTCGACCCGATGACCTTCCGGCTGACCGGCCCGCTCGACACCGCCGCGCTGCGGCGCGCGCTGGAACTGCTGCGGGGTCGGCACGCGGCGCTGCGCACCACGTTCCCGCTGGTCGACGGCAGTCCGGTGCAGCAGGTCTCCGGCGAGTGCGGCATCGAACTGCCCGTGCTGGACCTCACCCACCTGCCCTCGGCCGCCCGCGAGGCCGAGCTGACCGCGGTGCTGGCGGCCGACCAGGCCACCCCCTTCGACCTGGCCCGGGGGCCCGTGCTGCGCGCCCTCGTGGTCGTGCTCGGCCCCGACGAGTACGTGCTGCGGCTCGCGCTGCACCACCTGGTCTCGGACGCGTGGTCCTGGTGGAACGTCCTGCTGCCGGAGCTCGCCGCCCTGTACGGCGCCGAACTCGCCGGTGCCGAAGCTGAGTTGGAGCTTCCCGGGGCCCAGTTCCCGGACTTCGTGCGCTGGCAGCGCGAATGGAGCGAGGGCGCCGGCCACCAGCGCCAGCTGGCGTACTGGACGGAGCGGCTGACCGGTCTCGCCCCGGTGCCGCCGGCCCGCGCGGCCGACGCGCCGGCCGGGACCGCCGGTGCCGCCCCGGCCGAGGGTGCCGCCCCGGCCGAGGGTGCCGACGGCACCGCCCCGGCCGACGGCGCCCCCGTCGCGACCCAGTGGGCCACCGTGCCCGGCGCCGTCCACGACTCCCTGCGGACCGTGTACCGGGACGAGCGGGTCACCCCGTTCATGCTGCTGCTGGCCGCCTTCGCCGTGGTGCTGCACCGTCGCAGCGGGGCCACCGACATCGCGGTCGGCACCCGCGCGGCCGTCCGCAGCCGCCCGGAGTTCGAGTCCGCGGTCGGGTTCTTCGTCAACCTCCTGGTCATCCGTACCGAGGTGGACCCCGGCGCGAGCTTCCGGGACCTGCTCCGGGACGTCCGGCGTGCGGCCCTGGGGGCCTACGCGCACCGGGAGTTGCCGTTCGAGCGGGTCGTCGAGGGGCTGCGTCCGCGCCGCGGCGGAGGCTTCCGCTCCCCGGTGAACGTGCTGTTCTCGCACCAGAGCACCCCCGAGGTGCCGCCGGCCTTCCCCGGGCTGACCGCCCGGCTGCTCAACCACGACCCCGGCACCCTCTACGACCTCGACCTGGTCTTCTACGAGGAGGACGGCGACCTGCGCGCCCTGCTCAGCCACCGCCGGGCCCACTGCTCCGACCGGGACGCGGTGGCGCTGCTCGCGGAGCTCACCCGGGTCCTCGCCGAGGTCGCGCAGGACCCGGCGATCCCGCTGGACACACTCATGGCGACCACAGGGGTGCACCGTGCCGAATAGCTCCACACCCGCGCAGCCGGCCGCGGGCGCCACTGCGGAAGCCACCGCGGAGGCCTCTGCGGACACCGCCCCGGGCACCACCGCCGGCTCCGCCGCGCTCCCCCCGGAGGGCCTCGCCCCGCTGTCCGTCACCCAGGAGCAGCTGTGGCTGCTCGACCGTCTCGACCCGGGCAACGCCGCCTACAACTCCACCGTGCTCTGGCAGTTGGACGGCCCGCTGGACACCGAGGCGCTGCGCCGGGCGCTGGCCGCCGTCGTCCGCCGGCAGCAGATGCTGCGGGCGGCCGTCGTCGCCGTCGACGGCGTCCCGTACCAGCGGGTGGCCGAGGCCGAGGACGTCCCGGTGCCGCTCACCGTCACCGACCTGACCGACCTGCCCGAGGCGCAGCGCCCCGCCGCCGCCGAGCGGACCGTCGCCGAGGCGGCCCACCGCCCCTTCGACCTGGGCCGACCGCCGCTGTTCCGGGTGGAGCTGGTCCGTACCGGGGCCGAGCGGCACGTGATGGCGCTGGTCATCCACCACATCGTCTCCGACGGCTGGTCCGTGCAGGTCCTGATCCAGGAGGTCGCGGACCTGTACGCGGGCGAGGTCACCGGCGCCGAGGTGCCGCTGCCCGAACCGGCCGTCCAGTTCACCGACTACGCCCGGGAGCAGCGCGACCGGCTGGCCGGACCGCGCGGCGGCAAGCTGGTGGACTACTGGACCCGGCAGCTGGCCGGCGCCCCGGTCACCCTGGACCTGCCCACCGACCGGCCCCGGGCCGGCCGTGCCGACTTCAGCGGCGACCGGTACGTCTTCCAGGTGCCCGCCGAGCTGCGCACGGCCCTCGGCGAGCTCGCCCGGTCCTCCCGGGCCAGCACCTTCATGGTCACCCTGGCCGGCTTCACGGCCCTGCTGCACCGGCTCACCGGCCAGGAGGACCTGCTGGTGGGCACGCCCGTCGGCAACCGCGACAAGCCCCAGTGGGGGCCGCTGGTCGGCTACTTCGCGGACACCCTGGTCATGCGCGGCGACCTCGCGGGCGACCCGACCTTCCGCGAGCTGCTGGGCCGCACCCGGACGACCGCCCTGCAGGGCTTCGTCCACCGCGACCTGCCGTTCCGCTCGCTGGTCGAGGCGGTCCAGCCCGAGCGCGAGGTGGGCCGCAATCCGCTGTTCCAGGTGATGTTCATCCTGCAGAACATCCCGCCGCGCCGTCGCCGGGCCGAACTGCCGGGCGTGGTGATGACCCGGCTGGACGACGTCCGCACCACCTCGATCTTCGACCTGCGCTTCGACCTGTTCGAGTTCGAGGACGAGATGCGCGGCCAACTGGAGTACAGCACAAGGCTGTTCGACCGCTCCACGATCGAGCGGACGGCCCGGCAGTACCTGGCGCTGCTCGCCGACGCGTGCGCCGACCCGGACCGCCCGGTCTCCGCGCTCGACCTGGGCGCGCCCGGAGCGGACCGGTCCGGCGCGGACGCCGCCGCGGGCTTCAACGACGACCTCGGGGGGTTCTGACATGTGCGGCGTCACCGGATACGCGGACCTGGCCGGCACCGGCCTCGCCGAGGGCGAGGAGGTGCTCGACCGGATGACCGCCACCCTGCTGCACCGCGGCCCCGACTCCGGGGGCCGGCTGGTGCGCGGGGGAGTGGCCCTGGGCTTCCGCCGGCTGAGCATCGTCGGCCTGGAGGACGGCGACCAGCCGATCCTCAACGAGGACGGCTCGGTCGCCATGGTCTGCAACGGCGAGATCTTCAACCACCGGGAGCTGCGCGCCGAACTGGAGGCCAAGGGGCACCGGTTCCGCACCCGCACCGACGTCGAGGTGATCGTCCACCTCTACGAGGAGTACGGCACCGGGCTGCTGGAGCGGCTCAACGGCCAGTTCGCCTTCGCCGTCCACGACACCCGGCGCGGCCGGCTCTTCCTGGCCCGCGACCACATGGGCATCCTGCCGATGTACTACGCGGTGGCCGGCGGCCGGCTCGTCTTCGGGTCGGAGATCAAGGCCGTCCTGGCGCACCCGTCGGTGCCCCGCCGGGCCGACCTGACCGGCCTCGACCAGGTGCTCACCTTCCCCGGCACCGTCGGGTCGCGCACCCTGTTCGAGGGGGTCAGCAGCCTGGAGAACGGCCACTTCCTGCTGGTCGAGGACGGTGCCGTCCGGGTCGAGAAGTACTGGGACCTGGACTACCCGGTGGACGTGCCCGGGGAGCCGGCCGAGCACCCCGACCGGTACTACGTGGACACCGTCCGCGAGCTGCTGGAGCAGTCGGTGCGCCGCCGGCTCCAGGCCGACGTCCCGGTCGGCTACTACCTCAGCGGCGGCCTCGACTCCTCCCTGATCGGCGCGCTCGTGCACCGCAACACCAGCGGGACGGTGCCCCGGTCGTTCTCCATCACCTTCCCCGACCGCGGCATCGACGAGTCCCGCCACCAGCGGCTGATGGCCCGCCACCTCGGCTCCGAGCACACCGAGACCGAGTTCCACCCGGGCGACATCGCGGCCGGACTGCGCCGGATGATCGGGCACGCCGAGTGCCCGGTGAAGGAGACGTACAACACCTGCTCCATGGCGCTGTCGGCCGCCGTCCGGGAGACCGGCACCCGGGTGATCCTCACCGGTGAGGGCGCCGACGAGCTGTTCGCCGGCTACCTCGGCTACCGCTTCGACCTGGGCGGCCGGCGGACGGCCGGCGGCGACCCCTTCGAGGAGGAGCTGCGCCGCACCATCTGGGGCGACCCGCACGTGTTCTACGAGCGGGACTACCACGCCTGGCGGGAGTCCAAGCTCGACCTGTACGCCCCCGCCCTGCGGGACGCCCACGCCGAGTTCGACTGCCTGGCCGGGCCCGTCGTCGACCCCGGGATGCTGCGCGGGCGCCACCCGGTGCACCAGCGCTCCTACCTCGACTTCAAGCTCCGGCTCTCCGACCACCTGCTCTCCGACCACGGGGACCGGATGGCGCTGGCCAACTCGGTGGAGGCCCGGTACCCGTTCCTCGACCCCGACCTGGTGCGGTTCGCCACGACCGTCCCGCCCCGCCTGAAGGTGACCGCGAGCACCGAGAAGTACGTGCTCAAGGAGGCCGCCCGGGGACTGGTGCCCGAGGAGATCATCCACCGGGAGAAGTTCGGGTTCCGGGCCCAGGGCAGCCCCGCCCTGCTGCGCGAGCGGATCGAGTGGGTCGAGGACCTGCTCTCCTACGACCGGATCAAGCGGCAGGGCTACTTCGACCCCGACGTGGTCGAGCACCTCAAGGAGCAGTACCGGCAGCCGGGTTACGAGGTCCATCCGCACCTCGGCGACGACCTGCTGCTGGTCGTCCTCACCTTCGGCGTGCTGCTCGACACCTTTTCCCTTCCTGACGCCTGATCACTGGGGTGGCCACAGGCCCCCCGTTCCTGGAGGAAGCTCGATGGCCTTCCACGCAGTCCACGGTCTCGTACAGCAGGCCGCCCAGCGCTTCGCCGACCACACCGCGGTCGAGTGCCCGCAAGGCCGGCTCAGCTACGCCGAGCTGGCATCCCGCTCGGACGAACTCGCCGTCGCCATCCGCGAGTCCGGCGCGGGTGCCGGCTGCGTGGTGCCGATCCTCGCCGAGGACCGGCGCGAGCTGGTCGTCGCGATCCTGGCGGTGCTGAAGGCGGGCGGCGTCTTCGTGCCCGTGGATCTGGCGGCACCGCCGCTGCGGCTGCGCACCATGCTGACCGCCACCGCCCCCGAGTGGGTGATCGTCGGCGCCTCGGCCGCCGACCGCGCGGACGAGATCCTGGAGCCGTCCCTGCCGCTGGCCCGGCGCGTCCCGCTGGACCTCGCCGCCGAGCCCACCGGCGCGGCCCCGGAGCGGCTCCACGTGCCGGACCCGGACGACGCGGCGTACATCTTCTTCACCTCCGGCTCGACCGGGCAGCCCAAGGCGATCGTCGGCCGGATGCAGGGCATCGACCACTTCGTCCGCTGGGAGACCGAGCTGCTGGGCGTGGAGCCGGGCACCCGGGTCAGCCAGCTGGCCTCGCCCGCCTTCGACGCGATCCTGCGCGACCTGTTCGTGCCGCTGACCACCGGCGGCACCGTGTGCGTCCCGCCGGCCGGCCTCGCCCTGGACGGGCCGGCGCTGGCCCGCTGGATCGACGAGGAGCGGATCGAGCTGGTCCACACCGTCCCCACCGTCTGGCGCGGCATGCTGCCGTCGCTCGCCAACGGCGGCCCCGAACTGTCCGCGCTGCGCTGCGTGGCGCTGGCCGGCGAGCCGGTGGCACCGAGCGACGCCGCCCAGTGGTTCGCCCGGTTCGGCGAGCGGATCAGCCTGCTCAACCTGTACGGGCCCAGCGAGACCACCATGACCAAGACGTTCCACTTCGTCACCCCGGCGGACACCGAACGGTCGAGCATCCCGATCGGCAAGGCCATGCCCGGCGCCCGGGTGGTGCTGCTCGACGGCCGGAACAAGCCGTGCGCCGAGGGCGCCGTCGGCGAGATCCACATCCGCACGCCGTACATGTCGCTGGGCTACTTCCACCAGCCGGACGCCACCCGCGCCGTCTTCGTGCCCAACCCGCTCGGCGACGACCCGGAGGACTTCGTCTACCGGACCGGCGACTTCGCCCGCGCCCTGCCGGACGGGAGCCTGGAGTACGTCGGCCGGCGCGACCAGCAGATCAAGCTGGGCGGCGTGCGCGTCGAGCTCGGCGAGATCGAGCACCTGCTGCGCGCCCACCACGCGGTGAAGGACGCCGCCGTCACCGTCGTCCCCGACGACGAGGGCAACCCCGCCTACCTGTGCGCCTTCGTGGAGCCGGTCCAGCCCGTCGAGGCGGCCGTCCTGCGCGACCACCTGGCGCCCCGGGTGCCCGACTCTCACCTGCCCCGGGTGTTCGTCCCGCTGGAGCAGCTGCCGCGCACCATCAGCGGCAAGGTGGACCGCCGGGCGCTGCCCGTGCCGCTGCCGCCGCAGCAGCAGGTGGAGCAGGACTACGTGGCGCCGCGCACCGCCACCGAGGAGACCCTCGCCGGGATCTGGGCGAAGCTGCTGCCGGTGGACCGGCCGGGCGTGCGGCACGACTTCTTCCGCATCGGCGGCCACTCGCTGCTCGTCATGCGGCTGATCGCCGCGATCAGCGCCGAGTTCGGCGTGGACGTCCACCTCCAGAAGTTCCTGGCCGCCCCGACCATCGAGGGCCTGGCGGCCGAGATCGAGCAGACCCTCCTCGCGTCCGGCTCCGACCTCGACGACCTGCTCGCGGACCTCGACGACCTCGACGAGGCCGAGGCCGAGCGGCTGCTGGCCCAGAACGGCGGTAACTGACGTGACCACCACCCCCGACACGACGGCCGCCCCCGAGCCGGCGGACTCCCTGGACCGCGCCGGCATCCGCGTCCTGGAGCGGCAGATCGAGGACGCCCTGCTCGCTGACGACCGGATCGCCGACTGCGCCGTGGTGTTCCAGGGCGTGTCCGTCGACTCCGTCCCGGCCGAGCACTGCGTGCGCTGCGGCATGGACGCCGCCTACCCCGGCACCCGGCTGGACGGGGACGGCGTCTGCGACCTGTGCCTGATGTACGCCGACCACGGGCCCGAGATCCTCTCCTACTTCGGCGAGATCGACGAGTTCACCCGGATCCTGCGCGAGCGCGCGGAGGCGGCCGGCTCCGAGTACGACGCCCTGCTGCTGTTCAGCGGCGGCAAGGACAGCACCTACGTGCTGCACCGGCTCGTCCGGATGGGCCTGCGGGTGATGACCTTCACCTTCGACAACGGCTTCATCTCCCGGACGGCGCTGGAGAACGTCGAGACGATCACCAAGGCGCTGGGCATCGAGCACCTCACGATGACCCGGGCCGACCAGAACCGGATCTTCCTGCGCAGCCTGGAACAGCACAAGAGCGTCTGCAACGGCTGCTTCCGCTCGCTGCTCGACCTCAGCCACCAGCTGGCCCACGAGCGCGGCATCCCGAGCATCGTCACCGGACTGTCCCGGGGCCAGATCATCGACGAGCGCCTGCTGTGGTTCTACCGCAACGGCGAGTTCGACCCGGCCCGCATCGAGCAGCAGCTGGAGGTCGGCCGCAAGGTCTACCACCAGGTCGGCTCCGACCTCTCCGACGGGGTGCTGGACCGCGTCGAGGTGGTCGACTACTACCGCTACTCCGACGTCACCAAGGACGACATCCGGGCCTTCCTGGCGAGCGCCGAGACGCTCTGGGCGGCGCCGAAGGACACCGGCTTCTGCAGCTCCAACTGCATGATCAACGACGTCGGCGTGTACGTGCACCGGCTGGAGCGCGGCTACCACAACTACGAGTCGCCGACCCGCTGGGAGGTCCGGCTGGGCCACCTCGTCCGGGACGAGGCCGACGCCGAGCTGCGCACCCCGGTCAACACCGGCCGCGTCCGCTCCATGCTCGCCACCATCGGCTACACCGACCCGGGCGACCGCAGCCGGCTCGGCCGGCGGATGGCCGCGTACTACGTGCCCCGCACCGGACTGACCCCGGACGCCGCCCGGGCCGCCGTGGGCGCGCGACTGCCCGAGATCCTGCTGCCCGAACACTGGGTGGAGCTGGCCGAGATCCCGCGGCAGGCCGACGGCGCCGTCGACCGGCGGGCCCTGCCCGACCCGGCCCCCGAGACCGGCAAGCGGCTCGCCCCGGACGCCGAGGACGCCCGGCCGGCCGGCGACCGGCCCACCCCCGCCCAGCGGCTGCTGCTGGAGCAGGCCGGCGACGGCCTCGCCGGCCGGGCCCGCGCCCTGCTGCTCGACCTGCCGGAGGGCACCACCGCGGACGCCGTCCGCAAGGCCGTGCTCGCCCTCGTCCAGCGGCACGACGCCCTGCGCGGCCGCTTCCGGCAGCAGGACGGCGAGTGGCGGCGCGAGGTCGCCGGGCTGACCGGCGGCGTGCCGGTGGCCGTCCTCGACCTCACCGGCAAGGACCCCGCCCGCGTCCCGGCCGCCCTGCGGGTGGCGGCCCAGCGGCTGCGCGCCCGGCTGAACCCGGAGCAGGGACCGCTGTTCACCGCCGCCCTGGCCGAACAGCGCGACCGCGCCCCGCAGTTGCTGCTGATCGCCCACGAGCTGGCCGCGGACGTCGACGGCTGGCGCCGGATGCTCGACGACCTCGGCGCCGCACTCGGCCGGATCGCGGCCGGCGAGCCGGCCGCACTGCCCGCCGCGCCCGCCCCGCGGGCCGTGCCGGAGCCCGCCGCCCCGGCCCCGGTCACCGGGGACCTCTGGACCCCGCCCGCGACGCCGGCCGACGGCGCACCGGACCCGGTCCGCCGCACCGTGCTCGACGCCGCGGCCACCGCCGCGCTCACCGCCACCGGGACCCCGCTCGCCGCCCTGGTGGCGGCCGCCGTGACCCACGGGCTCAGCGAGGCCTGCGGGGCGACCGGCCTGCTGCTGGCCGTCGACGACCAGACGGGCGGACTCCCGCACCCGGCCGGCCTGTTCGCGGTGACCGCTCCGGCCGCCGAGCCCGGCACCGGGCCCGAGCAGACCCTGGAGCGCGTCCGCACCGCCCTCGCCACCCCGGTCGCCGCCCCCGCCGGAGCCGTCCCGGTCGGCATCGCCCACCTCGGCGACCTCGACCCGCTGCCCGCCGCCGACGGCCCGCTGCGGCACGCCGGCTCCGCCGACCACGACCTGGTCGCCCCGTTCGGCCCGCGCGTGCGGACGCCGTACGTCGTCGGCCACCTGCGCGACGGCCGGCTCCACCTCACCTGGACCGGCACCCCGGCGCCCGCCGAGGCGGCCGACACCGCGGCCGCGGCCCTCGTCCGGCTCGCCGAGACGGCCGGGAAGGGCGCGGCATGACCGACACCTCGGAGAAGCTGCAGCGGCTCAAGGAGCAGTCGCCCGCCAAGTACGCCCTCCTGATGAGCCGCCTGCGCGAACGCGCCGCGGCCGCCCCCACCGGGATCACCCGCCGCCCGTCGGACGGCGGGGCACCGCTCTCCTACGCCCAGCAGCGGCTGTGGTTCCTCGCCCAGCTCAACCCGGGCGACACCGCGTACAACATGCCGTACGCGCTGCGCCTGCAGGGCCCGGTGGACCTCGACGTGGCGACCGCCGCCTTCCGGGCCCTGGTGCGCCGCCACGAGACCCTGCGCACCACCTTCGGCTCGGTCGACGGCGAACCGGTGCAGCTCGTCGCCCCGGCCGAGGCCGTCGACTGGCGGCCCGGGACCGTCGACCTGCGCGGCACCGCCGACGCCGAGGACGAGGTGCGCCGGCTCGCCGCCGCGCACGCGGCCGCCCCGTTCGACCTGAGCCGCGGCCCGCTGTTCCGGGTGACCCTGGTCCGGCTCACCGACCACGAGACCGTCGCCCTGATCAACCTGCACCACATCATCACGGACGACTGGTCGATGGGCGTGCTCACCCGGGAGTTCGCCACCGTCTACGCGGCCCTGCGGGACGGCGGCACGGACCCGCTGCCGCCGCTGGACGTCCAGTACGCCGACTACGCCCACTGGCAGCGCGGCCGCAGCGCCGAGAGCCGGGCCGAGGGCCTGGCCCACTGGCGCGACCGCTTCCGCGGCGAACTGCCCAGCCTCGCGGTGCCGACCGACCGGGCCCGCCCGCCGGTGCAGACCTACGCCGGCCGCACCCGCTCCTTCCACCTGTCCGCCGAGGCGACCGCCGGCCTGCGCGCCGTCGCCGCCGAGGCCGGCGCCACCCTGTTCATGACCCTGCTGGCCGGCTACACGGCCCTGCTCCACCGCTACTCCGGGCAGGACGACATCGTGGTCGGCACCTCGGTGGCGGGCCGCAATCGGCCCGAGACCGAGCCGCTCATCGGGTTCCTGGTGAACACCCTGGCGCTGCGCGGCGACCTGTCCGGCGACCCGGCCTTCGGCGAGCTGCTGGCCCGCACCAAGCAGGCCTGCCTGGCCGACTTCGCCCACCACGACGTGCCGTTCGAGCAGGTCGTCGAGGAGATCCAGCCGGACCGCGACCTCAGCCGCGCCCCGCTGTTCCAGACCATGCTCTCGCTGCACAACGTGCCGCGCGCCGCACTCGACCTGGCCGACCTGCGCATCTCCCCGTTCACCGGGGAGGGCCGGCGCACCGCCATGTACGACCTCAGCCTCGACGTCGTCGACGAGGGCGAACGGCTGCGCTGCGACTGGGAGTACAACACCGACCTGTACGCCGACGCGACGATCGCGCGGATGGCCGGCCACTTCGAGCGGCTGCTCCGGGCGGCGGTGGCCGATCCGGGAATGCGCCTGTCCGAGCTGCCGCTGCTGTCTCAGGACGAGCGGACCGAGGTGCTGACCCGGGACAACCGGATCTCCGTCGAGGTCGGCCCCGACGAGTGCGTCCACCGGCTGTTCGAGGAGCACGTCCGCGCCACCCCCGACGCCGTCGCCGTGGTGGACGGCGAGGACCGGGTCAGCTACCGCGAACTCGACCGCCGGGCCACGGTCGTGGCCGCCCGGCTGCGCGCCCTCGGCGTCGGGCCGGAGGTCCGGGTCGGCCTGTGCGCGCCGCGCTGCGCCGACTCGGTGGCCGCGGTGCTCGGCGTCCTGAAGGCCGGTGGCGCGTACGTGCCGCTCGACCCGGCCAACCCGGTGGACCGCCTGCGCTTCATCCTGACGGACGCCTCGGTCCGGCTGCTGCTCACCCGGCACGACATCGCCGGCACGGTGCCCGGCCTCACCGACGGGATGACCGTCGGCTGGTTCGACGACTGGCTCGCCGAGGCGGCCGACGGGGCCGCCGGGGGCAGTGCCGAGGCCGAGCCCGCGGACGCCCCGCAGCCGGTCTCCGGCAACCTGGCCTTCCTGGTGTACACCTCCGGCTCCACCGGCCGGGCCAAGGGCGCGATGCTCACCCACGGCGCGCTGATGAGCGCCTACCGCTCCTGGGAGCGGGTCTACGAGCTGGGCACCGTGGTGCGCCGCCACCTCCAGGCTGCCAACATCGCCTTCGACGTGTTCACCGGCGACATGGTCCGCGCCCTGTGCTCCGGCGGCACCCTGGTGCTCTGCCACCGCGAGACGCTGCTGGACCCGGCCAAGCTGTACGACCTGCTCCAGCGCGAGCGCGTCGACTTCGCCGACCTCGTCCCCGTGGTGATCCGGCTGCTCAGCGCCCACGTCGCCGAACAGGGCCGGCTGCTGGACAACTTCAAGGTGCTGGCGGTCGGCGCGGACATCTGGTTCATGCGCGACTACTGGAACCTCAAGAAGCTGTGCCCGCCCGGCACCCGGCTGGTCAACTCGTACGGCATCACCGAATCCACCGTGGACAGCGGCCTGTTCGAGACCCCGATGCCGGAGCGCTCCGAGGAGGAGCCGGTCCCGATCGGCCGGCCGCTGCCCAACACCCAGTTCTACGTCCTCGACGACCGGCTCCAGCCGGTGCCGGTCGGGGTCAACGGGACGCTGTACATCGGCGGCCTGGCGCTGGCCCGCGGCTACGTGGGCCGCCCCGCGCTGACCGCCGAGCGGTTCCTGCCGCACCCGTTCGGCGAGCGGCCCGGCGACCGCCTCTACAACACCGGCGACCTCGCCCGGCTGCTGCCCACCGGCGACGTGGAGGTCCTGGGCCGGGTGGACCGCCAGGTGAAGATCCGCGGCTTCCGGATCGAGCTGGAGGAGGTCGAGTCGGTCCTCGGCCAGCACCCCGAGGTGCAGGCCGCGGCGGTCGTCGTCCACGTGGACGCCAAGGGCGACCGGCGGCTCGCCGGGTACGTGGAGCCCCGCGCGGGCCGCACCCCCGAGCCGGTGGACCTCCAGGACCACCTGCGCACCCAACTGCCGTACTACATGGTGCCGTCCACCATCACGCTGCTCGACCGGATGCCGCTGAACGCCAACGGCAAGCACGACCGCAAGGCCCTGCCGGCGCCCGCCGAGGAGCCGGTCGAGCGGCCGGCGGCGGTGTTCGCCACGGCCACCGAGGAACTGGTCGCCGGGATCTGGGGGAAGGTCCTGGGGCAGCGGGACGTCACCGCCGAGGACGACTTCTTCCAGCTCGGCGGGCACAGCCTGCTGGTGCCCCGGGTGCAGTTCGAACTGCGCCGCGCCTGCGCGGTGGACCTGCCGCTGATCGCCCTGTTCGAGGCGACCACGGTGCCCGAGCTGGCCCAGCGGGTGGACGCCGCCCGCACGGCGCCGGACACCGCGGGCGGGGCCGGCGACCCGCAGGCGGGGCCGGGCGAACCGCCCGTGCTGGACCCGGAGATCAGGGTGGCACCGGGTGCGCAACGGCCCCGCACCGGGGAGCCCGCGGCCGTCCTGCTCACCGGCGCCACCGGCTTCCTGGGCGCCCACCTGCTGGACGGGCTGCTGCGCGGCACACAGGCCACCGTGCACTGCCTGATGCGGGCCGACGACCCCGACGACGGCATGCGGCGGCTGCTGAAGGCCCTCGCCGGCCACGGACTGCCCGCGCCCGCCCCGGGCCGGGTCGTCGTGGAGCCCGGGGACCTGGCGCAGCCGCTGCTCGGCCTCACCGCCGAGCGGTTCGACGAACTCGCCCGGACCGTGGACGCCGTGCACCACAGCGGCGCCTGGGTGAGCTTCACCCTGCCGTACGCCACGCTGCGGGCCGCCAACGTGGACGGCACCCAGGAGGTGCTCCGCCTGGCCGCGCTCGGCGGCGGCATCCCGGTGCACCACGTCTCCACGGCCTCCGTGCCCGAGCCGGGCACCGCCGCGGCGCCCGTCACCGGCGGCTACAACCAGAGCAAGTGGGCCGCCGAGCACCTGGCGGTCGCCGCCCGCGAGCGGGGCGTCCCGGTCGACGTGCACCGCCCCGACTACATCGGCGGGCACAGCGAAACCGGAATCGGCAACCCCAAGGACTTGATCTGGGCGATCATCAAGGGCAGTGTTCAGCTGGGGTGTTACCCCGACCTCGACCTCCCGGTGCAGCTCGTGCCGGTGGACCGGGTCGCCGGGGCGCTGCTGGCGCTCGCCTCCCGCACGGGAGCCGAGCCCGGCTCGTACGACCTGGCCCACCCCGAGCCCGTCGGGCTCGGCACGGTCTTCGACTGGGTCGCCGGCTACGGCTACCCGCTCCGCAAGGTCTCCTACGGCGACTGGCTGAG
>NZ_JBEORY010000081.1:0-37360 GCF_040302665.1 Kitasatospora sp. NPDC097691
GCTCGACAGCTACCACGGCGAGCCGCACGACGGCGTCTACGCGCTCCAGCGGTACAGCCGGCGCGTGAGTGTCCGGGCGGCCGAGACGTCTCGGGGTCCGGCTCCGGGTCCGTTCCAGGTGTCGTGACGGCGGCGAGGCGGCGCGTCAGGCCACCGGGGCGTGCTTGCGCAGGACCTCGATGAACGCCCGCAGCCACGCCGGGTGGTCGGGCCAGGCACGGGCCGAGACGACCACGCCGTCCACCACGGCCTCGCTCTCGACGAACTCGGCACCCGCGGCCCTGATGTCCGGGGCCAGTGCCGGGTAGGCGGAGGTGCGGCGGCCGTCCAGGACCCCGGCGGCGGCGGTGATCAGCGGGCCGTGGCAGATCTGCGCGACCGGCTTGTCGCCGGTGAAGAAGTGCTGCGCGATCCGCTGCACGTCGGGGTTGTTGCGCAGGTACTCGGGGGCGCGGCCGCCGGGGATGACCAGGGCCGCGTAGTCGGCCGGGTCGACGTCGGCGAGCGCGATGTCGGCGGGCCAGGTGTAGCCGGGCTTCTCGGTGTAGGTGTCGTAGCCCTCGACGAAGTCGTGCACCACGAACTGCAGGCGCTTCTTGGTCGGCGCCGCGATGTCGACCTGGTAGCCCTCCTCGCGCAGCCGCTGGTACGGGTAGAACACCTCCAGCGATTCGGCGGCGTCCCCGGTGACGAGCAGGATCTTCGGTGCCATCGTCGACATCCTCCATGTGATCGGGCGTCAAGTCCTGTGCGGGCGACGGGCAGTGGCGGCCTGCCCGGGCCCGGTTAAAACTGCCGCACCCGTCGCACCGTTGGCAACAGGGCGCACCGGGCGCGCGACGGCGCATCCGGAAGTGCGTGCGCCGGTTGGGAGGAGTGCGCGCCGGTCACCGCCCGGCTGTGGCCCTCCGCGGACCGCGTCCTAGACTCCTGCTGCCCACGATCGGCCTTCTCCGGAGGAGCCCCATGCCGGACCGCACGGACCGCACCACCTACCTCGTCCTGCCCGGCTACCAGAGTTCCGGCCCCGAGCACTGGCAGACCCGCTGGGAGGCCGCCGAACCGGAGTCCTTCCGCCGGGTCGAACAGGCGGACTGGGAACTCCCCGAGCGGACGGACTGGGTGGCCCGGGTGGACGCGGCGGTGACGGCGGCCGCCGCCGACGGCCCGGTGGTACTGGTCGCCCACAGCCTGGGCTGCGTCACCGCGGCCCACTGGGTGGCCACGGCCGGCGCCGACCGCACCGCCGCCGTCCGCGGCGCGCTGCTGGTCGCCCCGGCCGACGTCGACACCGCGGAGGTGCCGGCGCTGACGGGCTTCCGCCCGGTGGCGCTGGCGCCGTTCCCGTTCCTGACCGTGGTGGTCTCCTCGACCGACGACCCGTGGGTCTCCCCCGGGCGCGCCCGCGCCTTCGCCGCGGCCTGGGGCGCCCGGTACGTCGAGCCGGGCGCGTTCGGGCACCTCAACTCCGACTCCGGACTGGGCGACTGGCCGGAGGGCCGCACACTGCTCGCCGAGCTGTGACACCGTGAACGGGGGGACGATGGACAAGCGGACGTCCCGGACCAGGCGCGTCCTGGTCCGGCTGCTGGCGGCCTTCGGGCTGGCCGCCGTACTGCTGTACACCGAAGGGCAGTGGGAGAGCCGCTCGGGCGGCCGGATGCTGGTCGCCGACCTGCTCAACCGGCCCGAGCTGCTGCTCGGCGCGGCACTGGCCGCACTGATCGCGGCCGCCTGGCTGGGCGACCTGCGCGCCGCCGCCCTGCGGACGGCCACCCGCACGGTCACGGTGACCGCAGGGGTGGTGTTCCTGCTCGGCGTGCTGGCCGCGCACAAGGTGTCGGCGGCCGAGACCCGCAGCCGGGAGACCGCGCCGGCGGGGGCGGAGCGGTCGCTGGTGGTGGTGCACCGCTCGTACGCCACCGGATCGGCGCCCGGCGAGCACTGGCAGGTCCTCCTGGAGTCCGGCGACGGCTGGGAGGCGCGGCGCTGGTCGCTGGCCGACATCGGCGGGAGCCCGGACGACGTCCGGCTGGTGGACGCGAGCTGGACCGGGCGGGAGCAGATCACCGTGGTGACCGACTCCTACCGGCGGGTGTTCAACCTCGACCAGGACAGCGGCGAGCCGGTCGAGGCTCGCTAGGGCTCAGGGCTCGGGGCACGAGGCTCAGGGCGCGGGGCTCAGGGCGCGGGGCTCACCCCAGCCCGAGGGCGTGGGCGGTGAGGGCCAGCAGCACGGCGTTGCCGGCCGCGCCGAGGGCGGTGGCGGAGAGGAAACGGGCCGCGGTGCCGTCCGGGAACGGGTTGACGGTCATCGCGGACAGGAATCCCGGCATCGTCCAGACCACCGCCGTCCACTGCCGCGCCGCGTTGGCGGCGCTCCTGCCCGCACGCAGTTCGTGCGCGGCGGCGAGCCCGATCACCAGGTAGCCGGCCAGGTAGCCGATCGAGGGGCAGAGGACGGCGGGGACGCCGAGGAAGCTGTGCGGCATGGCGTCCATCGTCCGCCGACGCGGCGCGGCCCCGCATGAGTACGGGTACTCATGCGGGGCCGCGGCGGGGCCGGGCTTCGGCTACTGGTCCTCGGGGTCGGCCGGGGTGGACGGCGCGGAGCGGCCGGTCTGGTCGGTGCCGCGCGGCTTGCCCTGGTTCCCGTTGTTGCCGTTGCCGTTGCCGTTGTTGCCGGAGCCGCCGGTGGCGGGGGCGCCGGTGCAGGTCACCGAACTCGGCGAGCTGCTGGAGGTGGTGCAGCCGGGGTCGCGCCTGGGCGGGTCCGGGATGTAGACGGTGGTGAAGTCCTTCTCCGGCATGGTCCGGACCGCGTCGCTCATCGCCTTCTGCCAGATCGGCCCCGGGCCGGTCGCGCCGAACACCTCGGCCTGGTACTTGCCGCCGATCCGGATGTTGCGCATCGGCACCTTGGTGCCCGGGCTGCCCAGCCAGACCGAGCCGGCCAGGTTGCCCGTGTAGCCGGTGAACCAGGCGGACTTCTTCTCGTCCGTGGTACCGGTCTTGCCGGCGATCTGGCGGCGGTCGTCCAGTCCGAGGTCCCGCGCCGTGCCACCCTTCTCGGTCACCCCGAGCAGCACGCTGTTGATCACGTCCGCGGTGTCCTCGGACATCGCCTGGCTGCACCGGGCCTGCGGCACCGGCACGTCCTTGCCGTCCACCGTGGTGATCCGGTTGATCGCCATCGGCGCGCAGTAGCTGCCCCGGGCGGCGAAGGTCGCGTACACGTTGGCCATGGTCAGCGGGCTGACCTCCTGGGTGCCGAGGCCGAGCGCGGGCACCTCCTGCAGCGGCGAGCCGTCCGCCTTGCCGGCCACGCCCAGCTTGTTGGCCATCTGCTTGACCGCGCAGAGGCCGATCTCCTGCTCCATCTGCACGAAGTAGGTGTTGACCGAGAGCGCCATGGCCTGCTTCAGCTCGTACGGGCCCTTCTCGGACTCGGACTCGTTGGGGATCGTCCCCTCCTTCTTGCCCTTGCTGAGGTTCTTCCAGGTGCCGTCGCAGGTCTTCATCGTCGGCCAGTCCATCCGGTTCGGCGCGTCGTACCGCTGGGTCGACGACAGACCGGCCTCCAGGGCCGCGGCGGCCACGATCGGCTTGAAGTTGGAGCCGGGCTGGAAGCCGATGCCCCCGCCCATCGCCGCGTCCACGTTGTAGTTGACGACGGTCTCGTTCTTCTCCTTGGCCAGGCCGTACGGGCGGGTCTGCGCCATCGCCAGGATCTTGCCGCTGCCGGGCTCGACCATCGTCATCGCGGCCGAGACCGGGTCGGTGACGTACACCTTGGTGGAGACGGCGTTCTGGGCGGCGGCCTGCTTCTCCGGGTCCAGCGTGGTGTAGATGTTCAGGCCGCCGGTGTCCCACAGCGTCTTGCGCTCGGCCGCGCTCTTGCCGAACGCCGGGTCCTGCTTGACCACGTGGCGCACGTAGTCGCAGAAGAAGCCCATGCCCGCCTTGGCGGTGATGCAACCGTTCTGCGGGTCCTTGTAGGCGAGGCCCAGCGGGACGGCCTTCGCCTCCTTGGCCTGGTCCGCGGTGATGTGCTTGTTCTCCACCATCTTGTCCAGGACAGTGTCGCGTCGCTTCTGGGCGGCCACCGGGTGCAGCTTCGGGTCGTACTGCGACGGGTTCTGCACCAGCCCGGCGAGCATCGCCGCCTCGGGGAGGGTCAGGTCCTTGGCGGCCTTGCTGAAGTAGCGCTGCGAGGCGGCCTCGATGCCGTACGCCTGGTGGCCGTAGAAGGTGATGTTCAGGTAGTTGGTGAGGATCTGCTCCTTGCTCAGGTCCTCCTCCAGCTTGATGGCGTACCGGAGTTCCTGGATCTTGCGGCCGAGCGTCTTGCGCTGCGCCTCGCGCACCGCCTCCGGATCGTCCCCGGCCTTCTCCACGTTGACGTTCTTCACGTACTGCTGGGTCAAGGTGGAGGCGCCCTGGACGGTGGCGCCGCTCTCGGCGTTCTTGGTGACGGCCCGCAGGATGCCCTTGAGGTCCACCGCGCCGTGCTCGTAGAAGCGGGCGTCCTCGATGTCGACCTGCGCCTGACGGATCAGCGGGGACATCTGGTCGGCGGTGAGGACGGTGCGGTCGCGCTCGTAGACCTTGGCGATCAGCCCGCCGTCGGCGTCGAAGATCTGGGTGGCCTGGGTGAGCGGCGGGGTCTTGAAGTCGTCGGGGATGCTCTCGAAGCCCTCGGCCCCGTTCTTCGCCCCGAGCCCCACCGCGCCGGCCGCCGGGAGGATCAGACCGGCCAACAGCACGCCGCCGAGCACGCTGGCGCCGAGGAACTTGGCCGCGTGGCCCAGGATTCCGAGCGGGGTCTCACGGCGCCTCTGGCGCGGCACCCAGGTGTCGCCCGGGTCCGGGGCGGGTATGCGGCGGCGGCTCTTCGGTGACATAGTTCGAACATTAAGGCCGTGGGCACACCTTGCGGGCGGGGTGCAGGCGAAGGATTGTCACAAAATCGCGACAGATTCGACTCATTCGCGAGGGCCGAACGGACGTGCACGCAGGAACAAGGGCCGTTCGTCCACAGCCTGTTGACCCTGCGTGCCCTAACTCCCGTTCAGCGTCCGTTCGGCAACTCCCCAGCCTGCACTCAGCTTTCCGGCCCCGCGCCGCTCAGCCCGCCGGGCAGAAGACGTCCTCGGCCGGACGCCGGCCGGTCACCAGGTAGTCCGTCACCACCGCGTCGCCGCAGGCGTTCCCGTTGGCCACGTACACGTCGTGACCGCCCGAGTCCACCGTGACCATCCGGGCCCGCTCCCCCAGCGCGGCACGCAGCTTGAGTGCACCCCGGTACGGGGTGGCGGGGTCGCGCAGGTTCTGGGCCAGCAGGACGTTCGCCGGGCCCCGGTCGGTCACCTTCACCGGCGGCTCGGCGGGCGTGAACGGCCGGAAGGCGCAGGGCGTCACGTTCACCGGCATGCCCGCGGTGAGCGGACGGGCGGCGCGCTCCGCGGCGACGTCCTTGGCGTACGCGGCCGGGTCGGTGGGCCAGTCGACGTCGTTGCACAGGGTGCCGACCGCGACGGCGATCGAGTTCTGCACCGCCTGTTCCGGCGGCGCCACCGGCGCGGGCAGCGGCCGGCGGCCGAGGCCGGCCAGCATCAGCCGGGCCAGGTCGGGGAACCTGGCGTCCGCGTACAGGCTCTGCAGCATCGCCTCGCGCAGCACGTTCCCGTTCAGCTCCGCCGGGTCGGCGCCGGGCCAGGGCAGCGGCGCGCGGTCCAGGCGGGCGGCGAGGTCGAGGAAGAGCGGGCGGACCTCCTCGGGGGTGTCCGCGACCCGGTCCGGGTTGCCGGGCGAGGCGGCCCACGCGGCGAAGTCCGGGAAGCGGTCCTCGGCGCCCTGCCCGTAGGCGGCCAGCCAGCCGCGCTCGACCCGGGTCGGGTCCGGGTCGTCGTTGCTGTCCAGCACGATCCGGTCGGTCCGCTGGGGGAACATCGTGGCGTACACCGCACCCGCGTAGGTGCCGTAGGAGGTGCCCCAGGCGGAGATCCGGCGCTCGCCGAGCGCCCGGCGGATGGCGTCGATGTCGCGGGCCTCGTTCGGGGTGGAGATGCTGCGCAGCACCGGGCCGCCGTTGCGGGCGCAGGTCTCGGCGACGCGGCGCGCATAGGCGACGTTCCCGTCGATCGTGCCGTCGGCGGCGGGCCAGGAGTGCAGCTTGACCATCGACAGGTCGGAGCGGTCCAGGCCGCAGCTGACCGGGGTGGAGCGGCCGACGCCGCGCGGGTCGAAGCCGACCAGGTCGAAGCGGTCCAGGACGGACTGCGGCAGGCGCTTGGCGGCGTTGCTCGGGACGTTCAGGCCGGAGCCGCCCGGCCCGCCGGGGATGGTCAGCAGGACGCCGTGGCGCCGGTCCGGCCTGGCGGCGGGGATACGGGAGACCGCGAGGGTGATCTGCTCGCCGTGCGGGTCGCGGTAGTCCAGCGGGACGGTGACGGTGGCGCACTGCTGGCGCGGGTCCACCTGGCCCTGGCAGGCGGACCAGGCGAGGCGGGCCCCACCGGACTGCTCGGTGTCGGCGGCGGCGGGCAGGGCGGTCAGCGCGGTGACGGCGAGGGCGGCGGCCGCGGTCGCGGCGGCGGTGACGGTGATCGTGTTCTTCGGCATGCCCAAGAGTCTGCTGTGGCAGGGCTCTTGGCCCCATCCGGGCAGCGGGCCGGTCGGGGGTGGGGCAAACCCCCGACCGCCGGGTGGAGGCCGCATCCGGGTGCGGCCTCCGGCGGTGGCGGGACGGACGGTGCGGTCGCGCGGATCGGACCCCGGGTCAGAGACCGGCAGGGCCGATCGGACCGCGGGTCAGAGACCGGCAGGGCCGATCGGACCGCGGGTCAGAGACCGAGCAGCGCCGGGTCGGAGGCGAGGGCGCGCAGCGGCTCCCGCGGGTCGGCGACCAGCCTGCGCTCGGCCAGGTCGAGGATGCCGCCGACGCCGGTGATCTCGGCGGCCAGCACGCCGTCCGCGCGGACCAGCCGCTGCACCACCTGGAAGGTCTTGCCGTCCCGCCAGGTGAACGAACAGCTGACGTCCACCGAGTCGCCCGCGCGCAGCTCGCGCAGGTACTTGATCGTGGTCTCCAGGACGACCGGGCCCACGCCCTTGGCGACCAGGTCGGCCTGGCGGATCCCGGCCGCCTGCAGGTACTCCCAGCGGGCGTGCTCGGCGTACTGGAGGTAGACCGCCTGGTTGAGGTGGCCCTGGCTGTCGGTCTCGTACCCGCGGACGGTGATGCGGGTGGTGAAGTCCTGATCGTTCATGCCCCGCACGCTACTCCGGGCGGCGGGGCGCCACCTCGTGTCCTCCGTCACCCCGGGCGCGTCACTCCGGCAGTGCCGTCACCAGCGGAGCGAGGGCGTCCGGGCGCCGGTCGACGGGCAGGTGCTCGACGGCGTGGAAGCCGCAGCCGAGCGCGGTCGCGCCGCCGTCGCAGACCCGGTCGTCGCCGACCATCAGCACGTCGGCCGGGGCCAGCCCGAGCCGGGCGCAGGCGGTCTCGAAGATCACCGGGTCGGGCTTCTGGGCGCCGACCTCGTAGGACAGGACGTAGATGTCGACCAGCTCGTCCAGCCCGTGGGCACGGAAGACCGGACGCAGGTCCCAGCCGATGTTGCTCACCACGGCCACCGGGACGCCCCGGCGGCGCAGCTCGCGCAGCACGGGCTCGGCGTCCGGGTAGGGGCGCCAGTTCGCGGGCGCCATGTGGGACTCGTACAGGGCGTCCACGTCGAGGCCGGCGGGCGGCTCGGCGGCATGGGTCAGCGCCGTGTAGGCGGCGCGGTGCAGCTCGGGGGTCAGGTCCCGGGTGTCCCAGGCCTCTTGGACCTCCGGCGGAATCCGGCGCGGCGGGACGCCGCCGGGCAGCGCGCCGAACTCCTCCAGTCGGGAGACCAGTTCGGCCTGCTCGTCGGCGGGCAGGCCCAGGCCGGTGGCGGCGGTGAAGGCCGTCAGCCACTCGGTGGTGGAGACGACTCGGAAGAGGGTGCCGGAGAAATCGAACATCACGCCTTTGGTCATGGCGTCGAGCCTAACGGCGCGTTCGACCGGGTGGGATCCGGCGAGGGGCCGGCGAGGGCACGGCGAGGGCACGGCACGGGCCCGCGAGCGCTCAGCGGAGCGTGAGGATGCGCGGGCCGTCCTCGGTGATGGCGACGGTGTGCTCGATGTGGGCGGCGCGGGAGCCGTCCCCGGTGCGCAGGGTCCAGCCGTCCGGGTCGGTGGTGTAGTCGTCCCGGCCGCCGGCGATCAGCATCGGCTCGATGGCCAGCACCAGGCCCCGGCGCAGCGGGTAACCCCGGCCCGGGCGGCCGGTGTTGGACACGTGCGGGTCCTCGTGCATCCGGCGGCCGATGCCGTGCCCGCCGAAGCCCTCCGGCGTGCCGTACCGCCCGGCGCGGACGACGCGGCCGATGGCGTGGGAGATGTCACCGGTCCGGTTGCCGACCACGGCGGCGGTGATGCCGGCGTCCAGGGCGCGCTGGGTGGCCTCGATCAGTGCGGTGTCCTCGGGGCGGGCGGTGCCCACGGTGAAGCTCACGGCGGCGTCACCGGCCCAACCGTCCAGGACGGCACCGCAGTCGATGCTCACCAGGTCGCCGTCGCGCAGCTTGTAGCCGTCCGGGATGCCGTGCACGACGGCGTCGTTGACGGAGGCGCAGATCACGGCGGGGAACGGGACGGGCGCGAAGGACGGGCGGTAGCCGAGGAACGGCGAGCTCGCCCCGGCGGCGTCGAGCACGGCGCGCGCCGCCTCGTCCAGCTCCGTCAGGCTGATGCCGGGCGCCGCCGCCTCCCGTACGGCGGCGAGCGCGTCCGCCACCACCCGCCCGGCCTCGCGCATCGCGTCGAGGGCGGCGTCCGACTTGATTTCGACCATGGTGAACCACTCCCCTGGATCCAATTCTTATACCGGTATTTGTATCACGGTCGATGGTGCACGAGCATCACCCGGCAGCTCCGCGAGGGGGTTGGCGACGAGGGCGGGAAGGCGGCCGCAGGCGGCCTGCCTGCGAAGACGTGGTGTCCGGGGTGGTCCGCGATCCGCTAGTGTTCGGCGGCGCAATCCGATGATCTGACCATGAGGAACCCACGTGACGACCCCGCCGACCACCCCCGTCGACGAGACCCCGCAGCCCGCCGAGCCGGCCGCCCAGCAGCCCTGGGGCGCCGGAACCCCCGCCCCGGAGCAGCCCTCCCGGGGCCGCCGGCTCGCCCGCCGCGTCGGAGGACCGCTCCTCCTGGTCGCTCTGATCGCCGGCGGCCTGATCGTGTCGAACTACATGAGCAAGTCCGAGCCGGAGGCCGCGCAGGTCGGCAACTGCGTGCACGACCTCGGCGGCGGCGGCAAGCCGAAGATGGAGCTCGTGGACTGCTCCAAGCCCACCGCGGACTACAAGGTCACCAAGGTCGTCCACGACGGTGACGCCAAGCACGCCTGCGACACGGAGCCGGACGAGGTCTTCGGCTCGTACAGCGAGGAGCGCCGGAGCAGCATCGTCATCCTCTGCCTGGCCCTGAACCCCACGCGTCCGGGCGGCCCGGCGAGCCTCCCCACCTGGCCCGAGCAGTAGGACGACGGGCTGAGGGCCTCGGGCCCGTCTTCAGGCCCCCGTCGTCCGCCCGGAGGGCGGGCGGGGCGGCGTTGGGGTGCGTGCATCGCAAGGCGGAGGATGGGGGCACCTCCCGGCCGAAGGCTGGGGGAGAGTCCATGCGGTGGGGGCACCTCCCGGCCGAAGGCTGGGGGCCATCGGCGACCGACGACAACGCAGCGAGGTGCGTGCCCCGGCGTCGGCCCGCAGGCGGGGGCTTGAAGACGGGCTCTAGACTCGACGCCATGGTGAGGACTCCGCTGACCCCGTGGGAGCGCGAGCGTGGGGAGCGCTTCGGCGCGCTGCTGCGCGAGGCGCGTGGCGAGCGCAGCATGGTGGAGGTGGCGGCGGTGGCCGGCGTCTCGGCCGAGACGCTGCGCAAGATCGAGACCGGACGGGCGCCCACACCGTCCTTCTTCACCATCGCGGCGCTGGCCTTCGCGCTCGACCTGTCGCTCGACGAGCTCGCCTCCGCCTGTGCCCTGCCTGCGGACGGCGAGCACGGCGAGGCGCTCACGGCCTGACGGGGCGCTCACGGCCCCGACAGGGGCATCACGCACGCCCGACGGGCGACGGCCCGCCCGGCGCGTGCTGCGCGGGGCGGGCCGTCGTCCTGGCCGTGCCGGTGCGGCGGTGGCGGCGGCTCAGCCGACCGAGCTGTTGTAGCTCTCGATGGCCGGCTGCAGCTCCTTGGCCGCGTCGGCCAGCGCCTGCTGGGCCGACTTGCTGCCCGAGACGGTCTGCTCGATCGCGGTCTCCACGCCCTTGCGGGCCTGCGGCATCACGCCGAGCAGGCAGCCGGCGGTGGCCGGGGTGGGCTTGGTGCTCTTCAGCTGGTCGATCGCGGTCTGGAACTGGGGGTACTTGGCCACCCACTCCTTGTCCTTGGGGTCGTCCAGGGACTTCTTGTTGACCGGGAAGTAGCCGGTGCCGGTGTGCCAGACGGCCTGCTGCTCGGGGGCCGTGACGAACTTCTCGAACTCCCAGGCGGCGCGCTTCTCGGCGTCCGAGTGGCCGGGGCCGCTGATCCACAGCGAGGCGCCGCCGATCACCGGGCCGCCCTGGTCGGCGGCGGTGACCTTCGGGAAGGCCGCGGTGCCGACCCCGAACTTCGCCGCCTCGGTGTAGCCGCGCAGCACGCCGGTGGACTCCAGGTGCATCGCGACCGTGCCGGCCTTGAAGGCGGCCTGGGCGTCGTCGGTGGTGCGGCCGGTGTTGGCCGCGTAGCCGCCCTTGACCAGGTCCGCCCACCACTGGACGATCCGGGCGCCCTCGGCGGAGTCGAACACGACCTTGCCGGCCTTGTTGCTGCGGCCGTTGTCGTTGTCGCAGTACATGGCGCCGGACTCGGCGAGCAGCTGCTCGACGAACCAGCCGTAGATGGCCGCGCCGAAGCCGTACCGGACGGTCTTGCCGTCGGCGTCCTTCTTGGTCAGCTTCTTCGCCAGCTCGCCCAGCTCGTTGAGGTCCTTGGGCGGCTGGGCGGGGTCGAGGCCGGCCTCCTTGAAGGCGTCGGTGTTCAGGTAGAGCAGCGGCATCGAGGAGTTGAACGGCATCGACTGCAGCTTGCCGCCGACCGAGTAGTAGTTGCGGATGTTGGCGTCCAGGTCGTCCAGCGCGTAGCCGTCCTTGTCGGCGAAGGCCTGGGCGGGGACGGTCTGCTTGGAGTCGATCATGAACCGGGTACCGATGTCGTAGACCTGCACCAGGGCGGGCGTGCCCTTCTGCTGCACCGCGGCCTTGTACTTGGTGACCAGTTCGTCGTACTTGCCCTGGAACTGCGCCTTGATCTCGATCTTGCCCTGGTGCGCGGCGTTGAACTGGTTGACCAGCCCGGTGAGCACCTCGGCGTTCTTGCCGGTCATCGAGTGCCAGAACTCGACACCGGTGACGCCGGAGGCCTGGTCGAGCGCCTGGGCGCCGGGCGCGGCGGCGTCGTTGGAGCCGCCGGAGCCGGAGCCGGAGTCACCGGAGGAGCTGCAGGCGGTCAGGGACAGGCCGGCCACCAGCAGGGCCGCGAGCGCGCGTGCACTCTTCTTCACGGGGGTTCTCTCTCTGGTCGAGGGGACGGACGTGGACGGTACGGGCGGTCAGCGCACCGCGCCCGCGGTGAGGCCGCGGACGATGAAGCGCTGGCCGAAGACCACCAGGGCGAGGGTGGGCAGCAGCGAGAGCACGACGCCGGCCAGGATCAGCCCGGGGTCGGCCATCTCGGAGTCGCGCAGCGAGGTCAGGCCGATCTGCAGGGTCTGCATGTTCGCCGTGCGGGTGATGATCAGCGGCCAGAAGTACTGGTTCCAGGCGGACAGGAAGACGTAGATCGACAGCGCCGCGAGCGCCGGCTTGTTGAGCGGGACGACGATCCGCCACAGGAAGCGCCAGTGGCCGGCCCCGTCGATCCGGGCGGCGTCGCGCAGTTCGCCGGGCAGTTGGCGGAAGGCCTGGCGCAGCATGAAGGTGCCGAAGCCGGAGGCCAGGAAGGGCAGCACCAGGCCGAAGTAGGTGTTGCCGAGCCCCCAGCCGGACAGCGTCAGGTAGTTGGGGATGATGATGGCCTCCCACGGGACCATCAGCGTCGCCAGGAACACCCCGAACACCGCGGCCCGCGCCTTCAGCGGCAGGAAGACGAAGGCGTAGGCGGCCAGGATCGAGGTGAACAGCTGGGCGAGGGTGATGACGGTGGCCACGATCGCCGAGTTGGCGTACTGGCGGGCCAGCGGGATCGCGTCCACGGCGCCGGAGAAGTTCCGCCCGGTGACCGAGTGCGGCACCAACGCGGGCGGGTAGCTCGAGAGTTCGGACGGCCCCATGAACGCGCCGGCGATCGCGTAGTACACCGGGAAGGCCACGGTGACGACGGCGACGGCGAGCAGCAGGTAGACGACGGCGCGGCCGAGCAGGTCGCGCGGGGAGCGCCCGGCGAGGGCGCGGGTGCGCGGGCGGGGCCGTTCGACGTCCTCGGTGGTGGCGATGGTGGTCATGCGTAGTGCACCTTCCGCTCCAGGACGCCGAACTGGACGGCCGTGCAGGCGAGGACGACCACGAGCAGCACCACGGCCTGGGCGCTCGCGGTGCCGAAGTCGCTGGAGCCGTAGGCGAAGGCCTTCTCGTAGACGGAGTAGACGAGGGTCCGGGTGGAGCCGTCCGGCCCGCCCTTGGTGAGGATGTGGATCTGGCCGAAGCTCTGCAGCGCGTGGACGGTGGAGACCACGGTCAGGAAGAACAGGTTCGGGCCGAGCAGCGGGACGGTGATCGAGCGGGCCAGTCGCAGGCCCGACGCGCCGTCGATGCGGGCCGCCTCCACGACCTCCTGCGGGATCGAGCCGATGCCGGCGGAGAGCACCAGCACGTTGTAGCCGAGGTTCATCCACACCGTGGTGACGGCCACCGAGACCAGCGCGTACCGGGAGTCGGTCAGCCAGCCGATCGGGCCGAGGCCGACGTGCGAGAGCAGGCCGTTCAGCACTCCGCTGGCGGGGTTGAAGAACACCGCGAAGACCACCGACGCGCTGGCCACCGAGAAGGCGAAGGGCAGCGCGAAGGCGGAGCGCAGCAGCCGTACGCCGCGGATCCGGTTCTCCAGCAGCAGTACCAGCGCGAGCGCGCCGAGCACTCCGGGCACCACGGTGAGCAGCGTGAACAGCCCGGTGGTGACGAGGGTTCGGCGGAAGTCCGCCGAGGTCAGCAGGTCGGTGTAGTGCTTCGTCCCGACGTAGCGGGAGGGCGCGCCGAAGAGGTCGTTGGCGTGTCCGCTCAGGTAGATCGTCCGCCCCAGCGGGTAGCCGATGAAGAGGACGAAGACCACCAGGGAGGGCAACAGGAAGGCCCAGGCGAGCCCGTGTTCGCCCCAGCGGCTCCGTCGGCCCGCCCGGGGCACGGTGTGCGATGCGGTCGGCATGCGGTGCGCGTCCGCCTTTCGTGAAGTCGGTTCCGGCCGAAACCGTGTCCTGCCCACACGACGCGGCGGGAACCCCGCAGTGATCAACCGGTGTCCCCGGGATTACGCGTTCGCGTCAGATTCGGCCGGTCGTGCCCGGACGGGCCGTGGAGCGTTCCACGGCGTTGTCGCAGGCGTGTCGTACGGTGCGCGGGTGGACGAAACGGAATTCGACATACGAGCCGCAATGGCCGAAAGTGTGCGCGGCCGCGCGGGCTCCTGGGCACTCGTCAGGGGCTTCGCCGCGTACTGGGGCGAGCCGCTGGGGCCGGACGACGGCTTCCCGGACGACGAGCTGGACGCGGCCGAACAGCGGCTGGCCCTGCGGCTGCCGGCCGCGCTGCGCGAGGCGTACCGGTTGTTCGGGCGGCGGGCTGATCTCACCAGCAACCACGACGTGTTGCTGACGCCGGACGAGCTGTACGTGCTGGACGGCGCGTTGGTGTACCGGGCGGAGAACCAGGGCTGCGCGCACTGGGGCGTGCTGCTCGGCGACGTGGGGCACGAGGACCCGCCGACGGTGATGCGGCTGGACCTGGCGGACAAGTCGCGGGAGCACTGGGAGCCCTGGGAGGAGCGCTTCTCAACGGCGGCCGCGGTGATGGCGATGGCGGAGAAGCTGCTGGAGGACGACGAGCTGACCGATGTCAGCGACTTGGGGGACGAACTTCGGGACGGCTTGCGGGAGTTGCCCGCGCTCGGCCGGGGCTGCCGCTGGTACCAGGGGCCGGACGTGCTGGTCTCGGTGGTCGAGGACGCCTGGATGACGGCCCGGGCACGCACCCCGGAAGCGCTGGAGGCGCTGTACGAGGCCGTGCCCGGGGACTGGTCGGGCGAGTAGCCGGAGCCCGGGTCAGGCGGTGGAGCCCGGGTCAGGCGGTGGAGCCCGGGTCAGGCGCTGGAGCCGCCGTCCAGGACGAGGTCGCTGCCGACGGTGTAGCCCGCCTCCTCCGAGGCCAGGTACAGCACCGCGGCGGCGATCTCCTCCACGGCGCCGGCCCGGCCGACCGGGATGTCGTTCCTCATCCGCTCGGCCTTCTCGGCGGCGCTCTCGCCGGGCCGGCCCGACATGGGGGTGTCCACCGCGCCGGGGCTCACCGTGTTGATCCGCACGCCGTCGGCGATGTGGTCGAGCGCGGCGGCGCGGGTCAGCGCGGTGACGGCGGCCTTGCTGGCGGCGTAGGCGCCGACCCCCGCGACCCGCCGGTGGGCGCCCAGGTTGGACGAGACGTTGACGATCGCGCCGCCGCCGTGTGCCCGCAGGTGGCCGATCTGGTGCTTCATGGCGAGCAGGGTGCCGGTGACGTTGATACCGATCAGCCGCTGCCACTCGGCCTCGTCGATGTCGGCGACCGGGCCGAGCGCGCCGATCACCCCGGCGTTGTTGACGGCGACGTCCAGCCCGCCGAACTGCTCGACGGTCTCCCGGACCAGTCGGGCGGCGTCCTCGCCGTTCGTCACGTCGCCGGTCAGCGCGACCGCCTTCCCGCCGCCCTGCTCGATCAGCTCGACGGTCTCGGCGAGCGGGGCTGCCGTCCGGCCGGCGACCGCGACCCGGGCGCCCTCCCGGGCGAAGGCGAGCGCGATGGCCCGTCCGATGCCGCTGCCGCCGCCGGTGACCAGGACGGACTTGTCGGCGAAACGCGTGCTCATGAGGTGAACTCCTCGATCGGGTTGGTGTGTTCCGGTGTGGTGGTCATGGGTGCCGCCGGGGTGGCGGACCGGGGCAGGGTGGCGACCGCGACGGCGGTGAGCGCCAGGCCGAGGGCGGCCGCCGCGAAGGCCGCGGCGTAGCCGCCGACCACGCTCGGGCGGGTGGCGGCGAGCGACATCAGGGCGGCCGGTCCGGCGGTGGGGCCGAGCTCCATGGCCGTGTTGAACACGCCGGCGGCCAGGCCGGTGCGCTCGGGCGCGACCCCGCCGGTGGCGAGGACGGCCGCTCCGGCGAAGGCGGCGGCGGCTCCGGCGGGCAGCAGGAGCAGTCCGGGCAGCAGCCCGGTGGTGTACCCGCTGTCGGGGGTGAGCCCGGCGAGCAGGGCGAGTCCGGCGCCCGCCACCGCGAGCCCGCCGGCGGTGACCGGCACCGGCCCGTGGCGCAGGATCAGCGGGCCCGCCAGGCGCCCGGACAGCAGCAGAGCGGCCGCGTACGGCAGGAAGGCGGCGGACGTGGCCGCGGCGCTCCAGCCGCGCAGCTGCTGGAGGTAGAGCGAGAGCAGGACGAAGGTCAGCGCGGTGCCGGCGGCGGCCGCCATGACGGTGGCGAGGGCGGTGCCGCGTCGCCGGTCGGCCAGGAAGCCGGGCGGCAACAGGGGGTCGGTGGTGCGGCGCTCGGCGGCGACGAGGACGAGCAGCAGGGCGAGCCCGGCGGGCAGCGGCCCGTACACCTGGGGGCTGGTCCAGCCGCGGTCGGTGGACGCCACCAGGGCGTAGCTCACCGCGCAGACGCCGGCGGTGGCGAGGAGCGCGCCGCGCAGGTCCAGGGCCGGGCGGCGCCCGGCGGGGGCGGCGGCGGGCAGCCTGCCGGAGCGGGCGAGTCCGGCGAGTGCGGCCAGCACGGGCACCGCGAACAGCCAGCGCCAGGAGACCGCGGCGGCGACCACGCCCGACACCACGCTGCCGACCGTCGCGCCGAGCACCGACAGGCCGCCCCAGGTGGCCATCGCCCGCCGGTAGGCGGCGGGTTCGGGGTGCAGCGCCCGGACCACCGCGACCGCCGCGGGCGCGGTGAGGGCCGCGCCGGCGCCCTGGACGAGGCGGCTCGCCAGCAGGACGGGGTAGCCGGGCGTGAGGGCGCAGGCGACGGAGGCGGCGGCGAGCAGCACCAGGCCGCAGCGGAGCATCCGGCGGCCGCCGTGACGGTCGGTCAGCCGACCGCCGATCAGCAGCAGCGAGCTGAAGGTGAGTCCGTACGCGGCGCTGAGCAGCAGCACGCCGGACGGCCCGAGCCCGAACTCGCGGGCCACCAGCGGCAGCGGCACGGTGAGGACCGTGATCGTGAGGACCAGCACCGCCTGTACGGCACCGAGCAGCGCGAAGCCGGACGGGCCTGCCGTACCGCCGCGCATGCGCCCCCCTGTGACACCCATGAGCCCCCTCCTATAAAGACCGTTCGGTTCAGAATCGGGACAGCGGAGTCCGCCCGACCGGGCCGGTCGGACGCCCCCGTCAGTCCCGGTCCAGCAGCGTCAGCGCCTGCTCGGCGGCGTCCCCCACCCGGGCCGCGCCGTCGGCGGTCTTGCCCATCACCCGCATGCCCTGCATCAGCACCATCAGCAGCCGGGCGAGCGCCCGCGGCTCGCGCCCGGCGGGCAGTTCGCCCTGCGCCTCGGCCCGCACCAGGGCGGCGGTCAGGACCGTCTCCAGGTGGGCCAGGCTGGCGCCCACCCGGCGGGCCGCCGAGGGATCGTGCGGGGCGAGCTCGACGGCGGTGTTCGTGACGAAGCAGCCGCGTTCCCGTCCGGCCCCGGCCGATTCCGTGGCGTACCGGCGGACCATCGCCCGCACGGCCGGCAGCACCGGGCCGGGCTGGGACAGTTCCGCCAGCAGCACCGGGTCGGTCTGCTCGGCGTACCGCTCCAGGGCCCGCAGGTACAGCTCGTGCTTGCTCCCGAAGGTGGCGTAGATGCTGGCCCGGGCGATGCCGAGCCCCTCGACCAGGTCGGCCATCGAGGTAGCCTCGTAGCCGCGCCGCCAGAACAGCTCCAGGGCCGCCTGCAGCGCCGCATCCGGGTCGAATTCCTTCGTTCGCGCCATGTCGAAGACGCTAGTCGATTCCAGAACGATCAGTCAAGAAACGACGACCGCAATCCCGCTCCGGCATCTGACGGAGCATTGCCAAGTGGACTAGACCAAGGCTACCCTTACCGCCCCATCCCTCCTTCCCCCACAGGAGGCGTTCCGCATGTCCGCACACGTCCCCAACACCCCCCGCGAGGCCGCCGAGGCGGCCCGGCCGCTGGTGCTGACGGCCTTCCGGATCGTCGTCGGCCTGCTCTTCGCCTGCCACGGCGCCGCCTCGCTCTTCGGCGTCCTCGGCGGTGCCAAAGGCGGCGGCACCGTCCCGCTCGGCCAGTGGCCCGGCTGGTGGGCCGCGCTGATCCAGCTGGTGGGCGGCGTCCTGGTGCTACTCGGCGCCGGCACCAGGACGGCCGCCCTGCTCTGCTCCGGCTCGATGGCCTACGCCTACTTCACCGTCCACCAGGAGCACGCGCTGCTGCCGCTGCAGAACGGGGGCGAGGCCTCGGTCATGTTCTGCTGGGCGTTCCTGACCATCGCGGTGCTCGGCTCCGGCCCGTACGCCCTGGACCGGCTGCTCACCCGGCGGGCGGTGGCCGGCCCGGCCGAACCAGCCGCACAGCCGACCTCGGCGGGCTGAGCTCGACGGGCCGGCCTCGAAGGGCCGAACTCGACGGGCCGAGCAGCGTTCCGAGCAGCGGGCCGAACTCGACGTTCCGAGCAGCGTTCCGAGCAGCGGGCCGAACTCGACGTTCCGAGCTCGGCCGGCCGGGCTCAGCCCTCCGCGAGGTGCCGCTCGACCGAGGCGACCTTGGCGGTGAGGCCGTCGGTGACCCCGGCCCGGTCGTCGATCTTGATGACCGTGCTCACCCGGTTGCTGTGGGCCTTCACCGCCTCGATCGCCGCCCGGATCACCGGCATCACCTCGTCCCACTCCCCCTCGATGCTGGTGAACATCGCGTCCGTGCGGTTGGGCAGCCCGCTCGCACGGACCACCCGGACGGCGGCGGCCACCGCCTCCCCCACGTCCTCGCCGATCCCCAGCGGGGTCACCGAAAAGGCTGCGATCACAGTTCCACGCTCCTCGCGTCCACGGCACCGGTGGCCGGCCCGGGCCGAACCGGCTCGACCCGACCCGGGTCGGCCACCAGGCTAGACGGACGCCCCGTCAGACCACCGAAGGCAGCGGCGGTTCGACGGCCAGCGGCGCGGTGGAGCGGGCCCGGTGCTGGTCGGCCCAGGAGGCGAGGGCAACCGTGCACGCGTGGTCCAGGTGGCGCAGCCCGGACCAGTCCAGCTCGACCGGCCGGTCGTCCGGCAGCCGTTCCAGGGTGTCCAGCAGCCTGGGCAGCCGCAGGAAGGTGGCGTTGCCGCTCAGCCGGACCCGGTGCAGCGCCCGGCCGGTCGGCAGCACCAGCTCCTCCACCGCGATCTGCAGGTGCGAGGTCTGCCAGGCGGACTTGACCACCGCCAGGCCGACGCCGATCAGCACCCCTTCGAACAGGTCGGTGGCGATGATCGCGACCGCCGTCACCACCAGCACCAGCGCCTCGCCCCGGTGGCCGCGGCAGAGCGCGACGATCCGGCGCAGCGGGACGAGCTTGGCGCCGGCGTGGACCAGCACGGCGGCCAGCGCGGTGAGCGGGACGAGTCCGAGCATCCCGGGCAGCAGCGCGGTGAACAGCAGCAGCCAGAACCCGTGCAGGAAGCGGGAGGCCTTGGTCCTGGCGCCGGCCTGGACGTTGGTGGCGCTGCGGACGATCACCGCGGTCATCGGCAGCGCGCCGAGCAGTCCGCAGACGGTGTTGCCGACGCCCTGGGCGGTGAGCTCGCGGTCGTAGTCGGTGCGCGGGCCGTGGTGCATCCGGTCGACGGCGGCGGCGCTGAACAGCGTCTCGGCGGAGGCGATCAGGGTGAAGGCGACGACGGTGCCGATCCCGGCGGTGCCGGCGAGGGCGCCCAGGGAGTCGCGGTCGGGGAACCGGACGACGTCGAGCAGGCCGGCCACCCGGATCCGGGCGACGGGCAGGTCGGCCGCGGCGGTGACGGCGGCGGCCAGGCCGACGGCGGCCAGCGGCGCGGGGAGGGCCCGGGCGGCGCGTTCCGGCAGGTACTTCCAGCCGACCAGGACCAGCAGGGTGCCGAGGCCGAGGGCGACGGCGCTGGGGTCGGCCGCAGCGGTGACGACGTCCTTCAGCAGGGCGGGCAGCCCGGCGATCTTCTCCGGCCCGGTGGCGGGGGCGCGGCGGTCGGCGAGCGCGTAGAGCTGGCCGAGGACGAGGGTCAGCCCGATGCCGGCCAGCATGCCGTGCACCACCGAGGCGGACATCGCGCGGAACCAGCGGCCGAGCCGCAGGGCGCCCATCGCCAGCTGGAGCAGGCCGGTGGCGAGCACCAGCAGGCCCAGGGCACCGGCGCCGAACTCCCGGACGGCGTCGGCGACCAGCACGGTCAGTCCGGCCGCGGGCCCGCTGACCTGCAGGCTGCTGCCGGGCAGGGCGCCGACCACCAGGCCGCCGACGATGCCGGTGACCAGGCCGAGTTCGGCCGGCACGCCGGAGGCGACGGCCACCCCGACGCAGAGCGGGAGGGCGACCAGGAAGACCACCAGGGAGGCGGGCAGGTCCCGGCGCCAGGGCACGGCGCGCAGTGCGGCGATCGGGGACCGGGCCCGGCCCGGCGGCGCGTTCTTCCGGGGGCGGCCCGGCGGGCTCTCGCTCCGGTGCGGCGGACGGTTCACCCGGTCACCGCCGGGGGTCGGGCAGGGGTGCAGCAGCGCATGGGGACGTTCCTTCCGCGCGCCCGCCGCTGCGGGCACGCCGTTGCGGTGCGGGGGTTGCCGTACGAGGGGGTTGCCGTACGAGGGGGTTGCCGTACGGGGTCAACGTGCCACTCACCCACCACCCGGGCGCCCACGCACGGTCTGCCGTCCCGGGAGCTGCCGTACGGCAGGGGATGTGCGCCGGATCGGGAGAGGGACGGCGGCGGGTGGCGGGACGCGGCGGGTGGCGGGACGGCGGCGGGTGGCGGGGTCGGCGCGGTCAGGGGGTGCGTCCCTCGCTCGGGTGCGGCGGACCGGGCGCGCTGGTCCTGGACGGGGCCGCCGACGGAGCTCCCCCGCCCCCCGGCGTTCCCAAACCCCCCTGCCACGGCCCCAGTTGGACGTCACGGGCCCGGCGTGCCACCGACGGTACCCAGGGCGGCCGGGCGGGCCGACCTCGGACACCGTCCCTTCACGGGCACTGCACACCGGGTGCGCTTTCCGGCGCGGAACGTCCGCTTCCCCGCGCACACCAGCACGGATGACGCCCTGGCGTGCGAATCCGCCACCTCCGACCCCGCAGTCCAGGGCTTCCACATTCTGTTGAAGTCCCCCTTGACGCCCCGACGAGCCCCGTCCTACCTTGTTTCCACATACAGAAACCGTTCTTCCGTATGGTGGAATTCAGGAGATGAGCCCTCCGAGCCACTGCGGGCCGACGCAGGAGAGACCCGATGCCTCGTATGACAGCCGCCCGCGCGGCCGTGGAGATCCTCAAGCTCGAAGGCGTTGAGGTCGCGTTCGGCGTGCCGGGCGCAGCCATCAACCCGTTCTACGCCGCCCTCAAGGCCTCCGGCGGGATCCGGCACACGCTGGCCCGCCACGTCGAGGGCGCCTCCCACATGGCCGAGGGCTACACCCGTGCCAAGGCCGGCAACATCGGGGTCTGCATCGGCACCTCCGGCCCGGCCGGCACCGACATGATCACCGGCCTGTACTCGGCGATCGCCGACTCCATCCCGATCCTGTGCATCACCGGCCAGGCGCCCGTCGCCCGGCTGCACAAGGAGGACTTCCAGGCCGTCGACATCGCCTCGATCGCCAAGCCGGTCACCAAGGCCTCGACCACCGTCCTGGAGGCCGCGCAGGTCCCCGGCGTGTTCCAGCAGGCCTTCCACCTGATGCGCTCCGGCCGCCCCGGCCCGGTCCTGATCGACCTGCCGATCGACGTCCAGCTGACCGAGATCGACTTCGACCCCGAGGCCTACCAGCCGCTCCCGGTCTACAAGCCGGCCGCCAACCGGATCCAGATCGAGAAGGCCATCGCGCTGCTCCAGGAGTCGGAGCGCCCGCTGATCGTCGCCGGCGGCGGCGTCATCAACGCCGACGCCTCCGCGCTGCTGCTGGAGTTCGCCGAACTCACCGGCGTCCCGGTGATCCCGACCCTGATGGGCTGGGGAATCGTCCCGGACGACCACGAGCTGAACGCCGGCATGGTCGGCCTGCAGACCTCGCACCGCTACGGCAACGAGACCTTCCTCGCCTCCGACTTCGTCCTCGGCATCGGCAACCGCTGGGCCAACCGCCACACCGGCGGCCTGGACGTCTACACCGCGGGCCGCACGTTCGTCCACGTCGACATCGAGCCCACCCAGATCGGCAAGATCTTCGCCCCGGACCTCGGCATCGCCTCCGACGCCAAGGCCGCGCTGGAGCTCTTCGTCCAGGTGGCCGGGGAGCTCAAGGCCGCCGGGCAGCTCAAGGACCGCAGCGCGTGGGCCGCCTCCACCCAGGAGCGCAAGGCCACGCTGCAGCGCCGCACCCACTTCGACGACGTGCCGCTCAAGCCGCAGCGCGTCTACGAGGAGATGAACCGGGCCTTCGGGCCGGAGACCCGCTACGTCACCACCATCGGCCTCTCCCAGATCGCCGGCGCGCAGATGCTGCACGTCTACAAGCCCCGGCACTGGATCAACTGCGGCCAGGCCGGCCCGCTCGGCTGGACCATCCCGGCCGCGCTCGGCGTCGCCACCGCCGACCCCGAGGGCCAGATCGTCGCGCTCTCCGGCGACTACGACTTCCAGTTCATGATCGAGGAGCTGGCGGTCGGCGCGCAGCACCGGATCCCGTACGTCCACGTGCTGGTCAACAACTCGTACCTGGGCCTGATCCGCCAGGCGCAGCGCAACTTCGACATCGACTTCCAGGTCAAGCTGGAGTTCGAGAACATCAACGCGCCGGAGCTGGGCGTCTACGGCGTCGACCACGTCAAGGTCGCCGAGGGCCTGGGCTGCAAGGCGATCCGGGTCACCGAGCCGGAGGGCCTGCTGCCGGCCTTCGAGGAGGCCAAGAAGCTGGCCGCCGAGTTCCGCGTCCCGGTCGTGGTCGAGGCGATCCTGGAGCGGGTCACCAACATCGCGATGAGCGGCAGCGACATCGACAAGGTCAACGAGTTCGAGGAGCTCGCCACCCTCCCCGAGCACGCGCCGACGGCGATCCGGCCGCTCGCGCTCTGACCAGACGCGAAGGGGGCGTACGAGCCGCTCCGTACACCCCCTTCGCGTCCGGAACACCGGCGGCGCCGGCACGGTTGACCCGTCCGGGGCCGCTACCGTGTGCCCGGGGCGAAACCCGCTGCCGACCTGCCGAAAGGACCACCACCGTGAGCCTGTACGACATCCCCCTGCGCTCCCTCACCGGCGAGCCCACCTCGCTGGCCGACCACAAGGGCAAGGCGCTGCTGATCGTCAACGTCGCCTCCAAGTGCGGCCTGACCCCGCAGTACGCCGGGCTGGAGCGGCTGCAGGAGCGCTACGCCGGGCGCGGGTTCACCGTGCTGGGCTTCCCCTGCAACCAGTTCGCCGGGCAGGAGCCGGGCAGCGCCGATGAGATCCAGACCTTCTGCTCCACCACCTACGGCGTGACCTTCCCGCTGTTCGAGAAGATCGACGTCAACGGCGACGACCGCCACCCGCTGTACCGGCAGCTGACGCAGGTCGCCGACGCCGAGGGCCAGGCCGGGGACGTCTCCTGGAACTTCGAGAAGTTCCTGATCTCGCCGGACGGCACCGTGGCCGCCCGGATCCGGCCGCGCGTCGAGCCGGAGGCGGAGGAGCTGATCGCCGCGCTGGAGGCCGTGCTGCCGGCCTGATCACACGGCTGAACGAGGCCCGGGGCGCCGGCGCCCCGGGCCTTCGGCGTTCCGTGGCCGCGGTTCCCGCGGGCCGCGCCGGGACACCGGGCCGGGCCGGGGGCTCCGGACCGGGGGCACCGGATGCGGGCCGACACAGGCGCGTCGGCAACTGCGGGTCGACACAGGGGGTCGACGGATGCGGGTGCACTGTGCTCATCTGACGATCATTTCGTGATCACGATCCCCTCCCACGAGTGGTCCCGGACCGATAGCGTCTTGCTCCGGACGCGCGAGGTGGGACGGCCGCGCCGGGCGTCGAGGGGAGCGTGGGCATGCAGCCGCTGGCAGCGGACGATCCGCGGCAGGTGGGCGAGTACCGGTTGCTGCGGCAGCTCGGAGCGGGCGGGATGGGCCGGGTCTACCTCGGCCGGACCACGGGCGGGCGGACCGTCGCCGTCAAGATGGTCCGTCGCGACCTGGCCGAGGACGCCGAGTTCCGGGCCCGGTTCCGTCAGGAGGTGGCGGCCGCCCGACGGGTCGGCGGCACCTGGACGCCACCGGTCCTGGACGCGGACACCGAGGGCGGGCAGCTCTGGGTGGCCACCGGCTACGTCGCCGGGCCCCCGCTCACCGCCGCCGTACGGGAGTTCGGACCACTGCCCGAGCCGGCCGTCCGCACCCTCGGCGTCGGCCTCGCCGAGGCGCTCACCCATGTGCACCGCCTCGGGCTGGTGCACCGGGACGTCAAGCCGTCGAACGTACTGCTGACCCTGGACGGGCCGCGGCTGATCGACTTCGGCATCGCCCGCGCGCTGGACGCCACCACCGTGCTCACCCAGTCCGGCCAGGTCTTCGGCTCCCCGGGCTTCATGTCGCCGGAGCAGGCGAGCGGGCTGCCCGCCGGGCCGGCCAGCGACGTCTTCTCGCTCGGCGCGGTGCTCGCGTACGCGGCGACCGGCACGATGCCGTTCGGCTCCGGGGTGAGCGCGCCCGTCCTGGTCTACCGGGTGCTGCACGAGGAGCCCGACCTCTCCGGGCTGACCGGCCCGCTGCACGCCCTCGTCCGTGACTGCCTGGCCAAGGACCCGTCCGTCCGCCCGGCCCCCGAACGGCTACGGGAACGGCTGGACGTCGACGGCGCGGCCGCCGCCGGGCTGGGGCACGGGGACTGGCTGCCGGCGGCGTTGGCGGCGGCGGTCGGGCGCAGTGCCGTGCGGCTGCTGGACCTGGAGGGGGAACAGGAGGCCGGGGAGGCGCCGGCCCCGCGGGACGGGGCTGCCGCGACGGCTCCGGGGTCGGCGGCCGGAAGCGGGGCCCCCGCCGGAGGCCGGACGGTCGCCGAGGCGGCGCGGGCGGCCGACGCGGTGCGAGCAGTGGAGGCGGCGCGAGCAGTGGAGGCGGCGCGAACCGCCGAGGCGGCGAAGGCCGTACCCGGCGGCGGTGCGCCCGGCATGCCCACTGCACCCGGCGCGCCCGGGTACGGACCGCCGCCCCCGCCGGGTTTCGGCCCGCCGACCGCAGGACCCGTCAGGCCGGCCGGTCCGGTCGGGCCGTACCCGCCGTCCCCGGTGCCCGTCCCGGTCCCGCCGCCGTCCGCACCGGCCACGGTGCCGGGCTACGCGCCGTACCCGCCTCCGCCGCGCGGTCGGCGCAGTTACGGCGTGTTGACGGCCGTGCTGGTCGTCGCAGTGCTGCTGGGCGGCGGATACCTGCTGATGAAGCAGCTGCAGGAGACCGGCCGACCGGACGCCGCGAAGACCCCCGGGCAGACCGCCCCGGCCTCGAGGAGCCCCGAGCCGACCGACGACCGTTCCGACCCGGCCGACGACAGCCCCTCACCCGGCACGGGCCCCACGGACCCGGGGCCGGGCATCATCCCCGCGAAGTACCTCGGGACGTGGGTCGGCGAGCGCAAGGCCGCCAACGGGGACGTCACCGCCGTCACCCTCACCATCGTCCAGTCGGCGCCGAGTGAGGAGAAGAGCAGGATCCGCGCCGAGACGCCGAAGACCGGCACCTGGTGCGAAGGCGCCTGGACGCTCACCGATGCCGACGAGAGCCGGGTCTCCTACGCGTCCCGGGCGACCGCCTCCTCGCCCGGTGCGGACTGCATGGCCGACCGGTCGATCTACCGCCTGATCACGATTCAGTCGGACGGCACACTTCACTACAGCGCGGACCTGCTCAAGCCGGACCAGTACCTGGTGCTGCGGAGGAAGGGCTGAGGCGCGCGGGACTTCCGGCCCGTCGCGTCAGGCAGGCTCGGGCACCGGGGCGAACAGGCCGAGCCGCGCCCCGGCCAGGGCGCTGGCGGCGGCCAGGTCCGCGTCGGCCTCGGTGAGGGTGTCGGCCATGACGAGGGCGCGGTAGTACAGCGGGCCCGCGACGTGCTTGGCGAGCAGCGCGGTGTCGGTTCCCGGCGGGAGGTCGCCGCGGCCGACGGCGGCCTGCACGACGGGGTCGATCCGGGCGATCCGGGCGGCGAAGAAGCGGTCGATGAGCTCCCTGATCTCCGCCGAGGCGTGGCCGCCGGAGACGAGTGCCCGTACCGTCGCGATCCCGGCGCGTCCGGCCATCGCGGCCACGAAGTCCCGGGCGATGGCGCGCATCGACCCGTCGAGGTCGTCGGTGTCCGGCAGCAGCCGGAACGTCGGGTCCAGGACGTCCTCCAGGGCCGCCGCCACCAGGTTGCCCTTGGTCTTCCAGCGCCGGTAGACGGTCGTCTTGTGCACCCCGGCGCGGTCGGCCACGGCCTCGGTGCTGAGCCGGTCGAAGCCCTGCTCGGCCAGCTCCTCCAGCGTGGCCGCGAACACCGAGGCCTGGGTCCGGGCCGTACGACCGCCGGGCCTCACGTTGCCCCACGTGGCCATGTCACTCCCCTTCGTCTCCCCCCGTCGCCGTAGTCGGTTGCGCTTGATTCTGCCGGTCTGCAAGACTCTCCGAGCATAACGCAACCACTTGTTGCTTTAGTGGGCGGATGCGTTGCCGACCTGGCCTTCTACGGGGGGATTGCCATGTTCGACGGGTTGTTCCATCGCGGGCCCGCGCTCGAGGTTCTCCACACCGACCCCGTCCTCGGCCCCGCCGGTCCGACAGAAGCGCCGGAGGAAGCACCGGAGGAAGCACTGACGGGCCGGCCCACGGCCCTCAAGGCGGCGGCCGAGGCACCAGGCTCGACGGCATGAAGCCCGGAGGCTCGCCGGGGTCCGCCCGCTCGGGGACCGGCAGCCTCGATCACGTCATGGAACACTCCGCACTACCTCAAGGAAGCGCCATCGTGTCCAGCACCAACCCGAAGATCGCGGCCATCAGCACGTTCTTCGCCGCCTACGCCGCCTACGACCTCGACGGCATGCGGGAAGTCCTCACCGACGACATCGAGTGGACGATCCCCGGCCACCACGCGCTGTCCGGTACCAAGCGCGGCATCGAGGAGGTCGTGGCGTTCTTCAACCAGTTGGGCAAGGCCGGGTTCCAGGCCGAGCCGCTGTTCCTGGAAGCCAACGACGAGTACGTGGTCGACATCCACCGCGGCTTCTCCACCCAGGGCGTGGGCCAGGTCGACACCATGTGGGCGCTGGTCTGGCACTTCAACGCCGACGGCAAGGTGGACCGGGTGCACAACCTGTCCGGCGACCAGCATCAGATGGACGCCTTCATCTGGGCCAACTACACCCTGGCACCGATCCCCGACCGGCTCGCCTGAGGTCGGCGGGCGCGGCGGCCCGGACCGTCGAGCGGCCCGGGCCGCCGCCGGCTCCTGCGGGGAGACGCCCCGCCGGTCGACGGCGAGCACCGACTCGCCGGCGGTCCGGCCGGTTTCGCCGAACGCGTGGGGCCGGTGGACCCGGCCGATCACCCCGGTCACCGCGTGCCGGATGATGGGGACAGGGACGTGAGAGGGGAAGCGCAGTGACGGACAGCGAATCCATCGGGTCGGAGTCGGACCTCCGGTCGAACCGCGGAGGATCGGACACCGTCGCGGCCGCCACCCGGCCCGAGGCCCCGGCCGCGCCTTCCCCGGGTGGGGCGGCCCGGAGCGGGAGCGCGAGGCCCCGGAGGTCGCTGCTCCGGCGGCTGGCCGTCCTGGTGTCCGTCCTCGTGGTCCTGTGCCTCCCGCCGTGGTGGACGCTGTTCGCCTCCGGCGCCGACTGGCCGTTCCCGGTCTTCCTGGCCGGCACGGCCGTGTTCGCCGCCTGGCTGGTCTCCTTCCCCTTCCTGATGGTCGCGGGCCACGGTCGGCGGCGCGCCGACCGGGCCGCGCGGATCGCGGACACCAGCCTCGGGATGATCTGGGTCCTGTTCACCTGGTCGGTGCTGGGCGGCGCGGTGGACCTCGTGCTGGCCGGGCTCGACGTCGGCGGCGCCGGCCGGGCCAGGACGGTGGCCGTGGCCGTCGCCGTGATCTCGGCCGCGCTGCTGGGCTGGGGGCACCACGAGGCGATGCGGGTGCCCCGGGTGAAGCGGCTTGACGTCCGCCTCCCCCGGCTCGGCGCGGGCCTGGACGGGACCCGCGTCGTGGTGCTGGCCGACACCCACTACGGGCCGATCGACCGGGCGGGCTGGTCGGCGCGGGTCGCCGAGGCCGTCAACGCGCTCGACGCGGACGTCGTGGTCCACGCCGGCGACATCGCCGACGGCACGCCCACCCAGCGCCGGGAGCAGTCCGCGCCGCTCGGCACGATCCGGGCCCGGCTGGCCAAGGTCTACGTCACCGGGAACCACGAGTACGGCAGCGAGGCCCAGGGCTGGCTGGACCGCATGGCGGACCTCGGCTGGGAGCCGCTGCACAACCGCCACGTCGTGGTGGAGCGCGGTGGGGACGCCCTGGTGCTCGCCGGCGTGGACGACGTGACCGCGGAGTCCTCCGGCCTGGCCGGACACCGCACCGACCTGCTCGGCGCGCTGGCGGGGGCGGACCCGGCCCGACCGGTCCTGCTCGTCGCCCACCAGCCCAAGTACGTCCCGCAGGCCGCCGCCGCCGGCATCGACCTGCAGGTCTCCGGGCACACCCACGGCGGCCAGATCTGGCCGTTCAACTTCCTCGTCCGGATCGACCAGCCGGTGGTGCACGGCCTGAGCCGGCACGGGGAGCGGACCCAGCTCTACACCAGCCGGGGCACCGGCTTCTGGGGGCCGCCGTTCCGGGTCTTCGCACCGAGCGAGATCACTCTGCTGACGCTGCGCTCCGGCGACGCGCCGCCCTCCGTCTGACACACCGCCCTCCGTCTGACGTGCCGCCCTCCGCCTGACACGCCGGAGCCGACGGCTCACGGCAACAACAGCCGGGTGCCCGGCGGAAGTTCGCCCGCCCTGGCGGCGTCGTGCAGGTGCGCCAGCAGGGTGCTGCGCAGCGCCTCCGCGGCGCGGGTGGGCGGCACCTCGTGGCCGTGCGCGACGGCGATGGTGCGGCCCAGGCCCGGCCCGGCGAACGGGGTCACCGCGAGGCCCGAGCGGGCCGCCACCATGCCGGGGACGACGGCGGGCCCGATCCCGGCCCGGACGAAGCCCAGCACCGCGTCCATCTCCCCGCCCTCGACCGCGAACTCCGGCTCGAACCCGGCCGCCCGGCAGGCCGCCAGGGTCGCCTCCCGGACGTCGTAGCCCTCGCGGAACATCACCAGCGGCCGGCCCCGCAGCTCGGCCACCCGCGCCTTGCGCCGGGCCCGTCGCTCGGCGGAGACCAGCACCAGCTCCTCGTGCAGCAGCTCGGTGACGGCCAGGGCGGGCGCCTGCTCCCCGCTGGGCGGGGTGATGATCAGCGCGAGGTCCAGCTCGCCCGCCGCCAGCGAGCGGACCAGGTCGCGCGAGCCGCCCTCGCGGACCACCAGGGCCACACCCGGGTAGCGGTCCCGGAAGACCCGCAGCACGTCCGGCACCAGGCTGGTGCACAGACTCGGCGGCGCGCCCAGCCGGACCCGGCCGCGGCGCAGCTGCACCGTCTCCTGGACGGCCAGCCGGGCGGTCTCGGTGTCCGCGAGGATGCGCCGGGCCAGCGGCAGCAGGGCGTCCCCGGCGTCGGTCAGCGCGATGTTGCCCCGGGTGCGGTGGAACAGCTCGGCGCCCAACTCCCGTTCCAGCGAGCGGATCTGTTGCGAGAGGGACGGCTGTGCCACGTGCGCGGCCTCGGCCGCCCGGGTGAAGTGGCGGGTCTCGGCCACGGCCAGGAAGTAGCGGAGTTGCTGGAGCTGCACCCGGCCAGGATAGGCCGCATCGATAGCCGGTGCCTATCGTGGTGAGCCGCATCATGTCTTGGACGCACCCTGGCGTCCGTCCCTACCGTTGCAGCCATGACAACCGCGACTCGGACGGGCCGGCATCCGTCCACCCTGGCGACGCTGTGGCGGTCGACCGTCGGCAAGAAGGCGGTCATGGCCGTCACCGGACTGGTCATGCTGCTGTACCTGGTCGCGCACATGCTGGGCAACCTCAAGATCTTCTTCGGCCCGGACGACATCAACGGCTACGCGGCCTGGCTGCGCACCATCGGCCAGCCGTTCCTGGGGCACGAGTGGTTCCTGTGGATCGCCCGGGTCGCCCTGCTGGCCTCCGTCGTGCTGCACGGCGTCTCGGCCTACCAGCTCAGCCGCCGCGACCTCGCCGCCCGGCCGAACAAGTACGCGCACAAGCGCCGCCGCGCGAGCTACGCGACCCGGACCATGCGCTGGGGCGGGGTGATCCTGGCCCTGTTCATCGTCTGGCACATCCTCGACCTGACCACGCTGACCGTGAACCCGGCCGCCGAGGAGGGCCACCCGTACCAGAACGTCGTCGCCTCGTTCGGCCGCTGGTACGTCGACGTGTTCTACGTCCTCGCGATGCTGGCCGTCGGCCTGCACGTCCGGCACGGCTTCTGGAGCGCCGCGCAGACCCTCGGCGCCAACAACGCCCGCCGGGACCGGGCGCTCAAGCTGACCGCCAACGGCCTGGCGCTCGTGCTGACCGCCGGCTTCCTGTCCGTCCCCGTGGCCGTGATGACCGGAGTGGTGAAGTGAGCTACCAGGACTACACCGTCGGCGAGCCGATCGCCGACACCAGGGCCCCGGCCGGGCCGATCGGACAGCGCTGGGACCAGCGGCGGTTCGACGCCAAGCTGGTCAACCCGGCGAACCGGCGCAAGCACACCGTGATCGTCGTCGGCACCGGCCTGGCCGGCGGCGCCGCCGGCGCGACGCTCGCCGAACAGGGCTACCACGTCGTCCAGTTCTGCTTCCAGGACTCCCCGCGCCGCGCCCACTCGATCGCCGCCCAGGGCGGCATCAACGCGGCCAAGAACTACCGCAACGACGGCGACTCGATCCGCCGGCTGTTCTACGACACCGTCAAGGGCGGCGACTTCCGCGCCCGGGAGTCCAACGTGCACCGGCTCGCCCAGGTGTCGGTGGAGATCATCGACCAGTGCGTGGCCCAGGGCGTGCCCTTCGCCCGCGAGTACGGCGGCCTGCTGGACACCCGCTCCTTCGGCGGCGTACAGGTCTCCCGCACCTTCTACGCCCGCGGCCAGACCGGCCAGCAGCTGCTGCTCGGCGCCTACCAGGCGCTGTCCCGGCAGATCGCCGCCGGGAACGTGGAGATGCACCCGCGCACCGAGATGCTGGACCTGCTGGTGGTGGACGGCCGGGCCCGCGGCATCGTCGCCCGCGACCTCGTCACCGGCGAGGTCCGCAGCCACACCGCGGACGCCGTGGTGCTCGCCAGCGGCGGCTACGGCAACGTCTTCTACCTCTCCACCAACGCCAAGAACTCCAACACCACCGCGATCTGGCGGGCGCACCGGCGCGGCGCGCACTTCGCCAACCCGTGCTTCACCCAGATCCACCCGACCTGCATCCCGCGCTCGGGCGACCACCAGTCCAAGCTCACCCTGATGAGCGAGTCGCTGCGCAACGACGGCCGGATCTGGGTGCCCAAGGCCCAGGGCGACACCAGGGCGCCGGCCGAGATCCCCGAGGAGGAGCGGGACTACTACCTGGAGCGGATCTACCCGTCCTTCGGCAACCTGGTGCCGCGCGACATCGCCTCCCGGGCCGCCAAGAACGTCTGCGACGAGGGCCGCGGCGTCGGCCCCGGCGGCCAGGGCGTCTACCTGGACTTCGCCGACGCGATCCGCCGGATGGGCCGGGACGCCGTCGAGGCCAGGTACGGCAACCTCTTCGAGATGTACGAGCGGATCACCGCCGAGGACCCGTACCGGACGCCGATGCGGATCTACCCGGCGATCCACTACACGATGGGCGGGCTCTGGGTCGACTACGACCTGCAGACCACCGTCCCGGGCCTGTTCGCGATCGGGGAGGCCAACTTCTCCGACCACGGCGCCAACCGGCTCGGCGCCAGCGCCCTCATGCAGGGCCTCGCCGACGGCTACTTCGTGCTGCCGCCCACCCTCAACGACTACCTGGCCCGCAACCCGCTGCCCGCCGTGCCCGCCGACCACCCGGTGCTCGCCGAGACCACGGCGGAGGTCGAGGACCGGCTCAACCTGATCCTCGCGGTGGACGGCGACCGCACGCCGGACTCCTTCCACCGCGAACTCGGCGAACTGCTCTGGGACGAGTGCGGGATGGCCCGCGACGAGACCGGGCTGAAGCGGGCCCTGGAGCGGATCCCGCAGCTGCGCGAGGAGTTCTGGCGCCAGATCAAGGTGCCGGGCACCGGGCAGGAGCTCAACCAGTCGCTGGAGAAGGCCAACCGGCTCGTCGACTACTTCGAGCTGGCCGAGCTGATGTGCCTGGACGCCCTGCACCGCGCCGAGTCCTGCGGCGGCCACTTCCGCACCGAGAGCCAGACCCCCGACGGCGAGGCCGCCCGGCGCGACGAGGAGTTCTCGTACGCCGCCGCCTGGGAGTTCACCGGCACCGGCGCGGCGCCCGTCCTCCACCGCGAGGCCCTCGAGTTCGAACACGTCCACCCCACCCAGCGGAGCTACGCATGAACCTCACCCTGCGCATCTGGCGCCAGGCGGGCCCGGACGCACCCGGGTCGATGACCACCTACCGGGTCAGCGGGATCAGCCCGGACATGTCCTTCCTGGAGATGCTCGACACCCTCAACGAGGAGCTGATCACCCGCGGCGACGAGCCGGTCGCCTTCGACCACGACTGCCGCGAGGGCATCTGCGGCGCCTGCGGCATGGTCATCAACGGCCAGGCGCACGGCCCCGAGCGGACCACCACCTGCCAGCTGCACATGCGGCACTTCGAGGACGGCGACACCATCGACGTCGAACCGTGGCGGGCGGCGGCCTTCCCGGTGGTCAAGGACCTGGTGGTGGACCGCTCGGCCTTCGACCGGATCATCGGCTCCGGCGGCTACATCACCGCCCCCACCGGCAGCGCCCCCGAGGCACACGCCACGCCCGTCCCCAAGGAGACCGCCGACACCGCCTTCGAGCACGCCGAGTGCATCGGCTGCGGCGCCTGTGTGGCGGCCTGCCCGAACGGCTCGGCGATGCTCTTCACCTCCGCCAAGGTCGTCCACCTCAACGTGCTCCCGCAGGGCGCACCGGAACGGGCGTCCCGGGTGCGGAACATGGTCGCGGCGATGGACGCCGAGGGCTTCGGCGGCTGCACCAACACCGGCGAGTGCGCCACCGCCTGCCCCAAGGGGATCCCGCTGCCCAGCATCGCAGCGATGAACCGGGAGTTCCTGCGGGCCGCCCGCGGCTGACGCTCCCCCACATGCGGTCGGGACCACCGGCCGTCGGCCCCTCGCGCTGGTGCTCGCGCGAGGGGCCGACCGTGTCCCGGGGCGCACGGCCCCATTTCGCGCTCCCCGTACGGGTGGTGGATCGTCGCGAGCGGTGCTCGCGGGCGGAAAATCGCGCTACGGTGGTGCTCCGCTACGGAGGGACGGCATATGCCCGAGGTTCAGTCCTGCTCCGGCTGCGGCGGGTCCGGGGGGACCCAGAAGACCGAGGCAACGGTCGAACTGGACGAGGAAGGGAGCATGGTGCCCAGGGTCCACGAATTCTGGTCGCCCTGCGGTCGGTGCCACGGATCCGGGACGGTGATCGTCGGATGAGGTTGGTCTTCGAGTGCGTCGAGTGCGGTGGGCACTACCTGCCGCCCGAGGAGATGGTGTACCCGGACGGGCCGGCCTCGCCGGTGTGGTGCACCGGCTGCCAGGGTGCCAAGCGCGAGGCCGGTGTCCGGGAGGACCCGTTGCTCGCCCGCGTCGCCTTGGCCGCCGCCCGCGCCGCACTCGCCCGGCGGGCCGCCGAGGCCGTCGACCAGGTCGCCCGCGGCGACGTCCGCCCGTCCCGGCCGCCGCTGTCCCGCCGGGCCCGCTCGGGGCCGGGCGGGTTGCGCAGCAAACTGGGCTGACCGGCCGGGGCCGTCGGGACAGCGGCGGCCGGGACGGCGCCGTTCGCCTCAGAACAGCGCTTCCTGGGTGTCCGGCTCCGGCGGGCGGATCCGCTCCTGCAGGACCAGCCCCTCGGACGGACGGTCGGCCACGGGCGTCAGCGTCCAGCCGGTGAGCCGCCGGGTGTCCAGCAGCAACGGGCCGGAGCCGTCCGCCTGGTCGAGGAAGAGGTGCTTGCCGATCGGCGGCCGGAGCCGGCCCGCGATCACCGCGCCGTCGGCCAGCCCGGCGATCTCCCGGTAGTACTCCGGGGCGCCGTCCGCCAGGCCGTAGCGCTCCACGTGGTCCACCACCGGGCGGTCCGCGAGCCGTTCCACGGCGTGGCCGTCCAGCAGCCGGTGCGCCCGGGCGCGGGCCTCGGTGAGCACCGTACGGCGGTGCGGGACGTCGCCGTGCGACCACCAGTGCTCGGCCTTGAGCCGGGACTTGTACCGCTCACGGGCCAGACCCGAGGCGGCGACGGTGAGTTCGGCGCGGCGCACGGCGGGCAGGCCGCCCCTGGCGGTGAACGCGTAGGCCAGCGCGCCCTGTTCGAGCAGCCGGCTGTCGCCGCGCTGCTCGGCGGTCAGGCCGATCTTCAGCAGGCCCTCGCCGAACCAGGCGAGGTAGAGGAGGTAGGTGCGGCCGTCGTCGAGGATCTGGTCCCGTGCCAGGGCGAGTCCGCGGTCCACGCTCTGGCAGGCCTGGCACTGCGTCGCGCCGCCGTCCGGATCGATCACCGCGTGGTGCGGGCACGGGGTGCGCTCCGTCGCCCCGACCAGCCAGGCCCCGGTGCAGCGCCGCGGGCCGCCGAGCAGCCAGCCGACCTCCGCCCCGGGCGCGACCGCGCGCTCGTGCACCCGGGCACCGCGCACGGCCCCGAGCACGGCGCGGCCGTCCTGCCAGCTCAGGCCGGTGGAGATCCAGCCCCCGGGCCGGTCCGGGTGCTGCGGTGCGGGGATCGTCACGGGCATCCCTCCCTGTGGGTCTTCGATCAGGCGAGGCTACCCGCCACCACCGACAGCGCCGTCCCCGCGGTCGACGGATTCGGGCATCGGGGGGCGTGCTCGGGCCCGGTCCGGTGGCGCCGCTGCGCCGCAGGTCGCGGGGGCTTGGCCCGCCGGGGTGTCCACGTTCTATTGTGGCGGGCGCGGTGGGCGGCGCGGCCGGGAGGTGGCGTGGGGCCGACCGGGGTCGGTGCGAGGCGAATGGGGTGGACGGACGGTGTCGGGGCGGCGGAGCAGCGGGGTGCTGGCGATCTGGGCGGAGGCGCAGCGGCAGCAGCAGCGCCGGGAGGAGGCCCGCTGGCGCGCCGAGGCGGCGGAGGAGCGTCGGCGGGAGCGGGAGCAGCGCGAGGCGCAGCGGGCGGCCGCCCGTGACGAGCGGGAGGCGCAGCGGGCGTACCAGCAGTCGCGGGAGGCCGAGGCGGCTCGGCGGACGGCCGAACTGGACGGCCGGGTCGAGGAGTTGAGGGGGCTGCTGGCGGCCGGGCTGGCCGCGCCGGCGTTCGGTCCGCAGGCGCTGTTGGCGCCGAGCGCGGTGCCGCCGTTCGATCCGGGGCCACTGGGCGAGCCGGTGGAGATGCCGGACCAGGCGTCCGCCGCGTACTTCGTGCCGCCGCCGGATCCGGTGCAGGCCCGCAATCCGGGGGTGCGGCGCCAGTACGAGCAGTACCTGGCCCAGGCCCGGGCCAGGTTCGAGCAGGACTGGTACGCCGCGCAGGCGCGGGAGGCGGACCGGCAGCAGCGGCTGGCCGCGTACCACCGGGAGTACCTGGCCTGGGCGGAGCGGTTCCGCCGCCAGGACGAGGAGCGCGGCGCGGGGACGGAGGAGTTGCTGCGGCGGCTGCGGGCGGGTGAGCCGGAGGCGGTGCAGGAGTACTTCACGGCGGGCCTGTACGCCTCGGCGGCCTGGCCGGAGGGCTTCCCGCACCGGCTGGTGGCGGCCTTCGACGCAGCGGGCCGGCAGCTGGTGGTGAACTGGGAGCTGCCGGGGTCGGACGTGGTGCCGGCGGCGGGCCGGGTGCGGTACGTGAAGTCGGACGACCGCGAGGCCGAGGTGGCCCGCCCGGCGACGGAGCGCAAGGCGCTGTACCGGCAGGTCCTGGCGCAGTCGGCGCTGCGGGTGGTGGCGGAGGTGTTCCGGGCGGACCGGGACGGCCTGCTGGACTCGGTGGTGCTGAACGGCTTCGTCCTCGGCATCGACCCGGCGACCGGCCGGGAGGCCGAGCGCTTCGTGTCGACGCTGACCGCGACCCGGGCCGGGTTCGCCGGGCTGGCGCTGGACCGGGTGGACGCGCTGGAGTGCTTCCAGGGCCTGGGCGGCCGGCTCTCGGCGCGCCCGGAGCGGCTGGACGAGGTGCGGCCGGACCGTCGGCCGGAGACGGTCGGCGGGAGCCTGGCCGGGCACGGCGGCGAGGACGAGCCGGATCTCTTCGAGATGGATCCGCTGGACTTCGAGGACCTGATCGCGGAGTTGTTCCGGCTGCGCGGCTTCCGGGTGATGACGACGGCCCGCAGCGGCGACGTCGGGGTGGACGTGGTCGCCGAGGACCTGGACCCGGTGACCGGCGGCAAGATCGTGATCCAGGCGAAGCGCTACAAGAAGACCGTCCCGCCGACGGCCGTGCGCGACCTGGAGTCCACCGTGCGCCACCACGGCGCGATCAAGGGCATCCTGGTCACCACGGCGGGCTTCGGCCGCGGCTCGTACAGCTACATCGAGGGCAAGCCGCTGACCCTGGTGAGCGGCCCGGAGCTGGTCGAGCTGCTGGCCGAGCAGGGCCTGCGCGGCCGGCTCGGCGGGGGTGCCCCGGCCGCCGCGGGCACCCGGCCGAAGGAGGCCGACGCGGCCGGGCGGGAGACCGCGCTCACGGTGAGCTGGCAGAGCCGGACGGCCGGCGGGGACGCGGTGGAGCTGGACGTCACCGCCTTCCTGTGCGCCGGGGGCCGGGTGCTCAGCGACGAGCACTTCGTGTTCTTCAACAGCCCGCAGGACCCGGACGGCGCGGTCCGCCTGCACCCGACCCGCTCGGTGCCGGGCGAGCCGACCCGGGCGGCCCGGCTGACCCTGGACCTGCACCGGCTGCCGGCCGCGGTCGAGGAGGTGGTGGTCGCCGTCTCCACCGAGGAGGAGGAGCCGCCGGTGGTGCCGCTCGGGTACGTGCACGGGCTGGCGGTCGCCGCCGCGTACGGGCCGGGCGCGGCCGGTCCGGCGGACTGGGCGGGCACCACCGGCGGAGTGCCGGACAGCGCGATGCTGCTGGGCGCCTTCCGGCGCTCGGGCGGCGGCTGGGAGTTCGGCCCGTCCGGCCGGACGGTGACGAACGGTCTGGCGGGGCTGGCGACGGCCTTCGGGGTCGCGGTGGAGTAGCGGACCGCCGCCGGACCGCACCCCGGCCGGGCCCCGGGAACTCCCCGCCGGGGCCCCGGCCCTCAGGGGTCCGGGTCATACCTGAGGAGGAGAGCGCCCCCGCCGGCCCGCCGGGTCGGCGGGGGCCGACCGTCCCCTCGGCATACACGTCGCACAGGAACGTCTTGGGAGGATGGACTGGAGTCAGATTTTCCGTTTTTTCATCCCCAGGAGTGAGTCCACGTGACGTTCCCCGCAACCGCCGTCCGTACCGGCCTGGCGGCCGCCCGCGCCACCGGCCTGAACAAGGTCTACGGGGAGGGGGAGACCCGCGTCGTCGCCCTCGACAACGTCAGCGTGACCTTCCCGCAGGGCGAGTTCACCGCCATCATGGGCCCCTCCGGCTCCGGCAAGTCCACCCTCATGCACTGCATGGCCGGCCTCGACACCGTCACCTCCGGCTCCTCCACCATCGGCGACACCGAACTCGTCGGCCTCAA
>NZ_JBEORY010000082.1:0-35063 GCF_040302665.1 Kitasatospora sp. NPDC097691
GACGAATGCCAAGGTGCCAGACCGCGACAGCCCCCTCCAAGCCCCCCTCGCTACGACCCCCCGTCGTAGCCGACACACACCGGCAGCAACCCGAGAACCCGGCCGCCCCGACCACCCCGGCCCGCCCCCACCTGCACGAACACCCCCCACCGGACGGAACGGAACAGCGCAGAACGGTGCAGGACGGACAGCACTACCCGCCGTCGTGCCACCCCTCCCCGTGTGAGCACCCTCACCAACCCCGACCCCGGCACCACCACCCACCGGCCCAGCCCAGCCACACCCGGTCACCACCCCGCTCGCGATCCGAGACGCGCACCACACCCACCCCGGCAGCCTCGCGGCGGGGCGCAGCGGGACGACGGGGGGGTGTCCTGCTTGCGCTGGTCGGCGGTCGTGGGGACGCAGGCGAGGGCCTCGGCCGGGCGGCCCTGCGTGATCAGCAGGTCGGCCAGGTCGACGTCGGCCCGGTAGTGGGCGGAGGAGCGGAGAAGAGCGAGGGCTTCCTGCGGGCGGCTGTCCCGCTCCAGCAGCCGCGCCAACTCGAACTCCCGCTCGGTGAGGGCGGTGGCCTGGGCGATGCCCTCCGCGCAGCGGCCCGCTTCGCCCAGTGGCCGGAGCCGCAGGTGGAGGATCCGATCCGGGTGTCCCTCGGCGTACGCGCCGGTGAGCCCGTCCAGGTCCGGCGCGCGTGCGAGCGCGTCCAGGACCCGGTCGTCCCGGCTGTGGCCCTCGGTCACGTCGACCGGGTGCGACAGCAGCCGGGGCTCCCCGGGGTGGGGGTGAGCACGTCGGCGGCCTCGTCGGGGTGCCCGGCTTTCACCGGCAGTTTCGTGTGGCGCGCGCACGCGCGGGCGTCGCCCGGATCAGCAGGTCGGACTGCCCCAGGTCGAGGAGGGTCCGCACCGTCCCCGGGGAGACGCCGCCGCCTGCCAGGGAAGATCGTCGATGTTCACGCGGGCAGCCGATGGCCCCCGGTCCGTCCCCGCGTGCGGGAAGGTGCCGTCGGATAATGACCGCAGGCCACGGGCGGTACCGGTCGGTGGAGTGGTTCGACGGAGAGGTGGAGGACGGATGACCCTGGAGGAAGGCCGGCGTGTCAGGCTGGCCGAGGACGTGGGGATCGGTGAGGCGGTCACCGGAGCGTCCGGCGCCGTCGTCGGGTTCCTCTCGTTGGGGGTGGGGATCGAGGGCACCGTGGAACGGGTGGACGGGGAGCTGCCCGAGAGCGACGAGGTCCGCGAGTACCAGCGGCTCAGAGCGCTGTTCGAGGACTACGGGCACACCATGCCGACGGCGAGCCGTGAGCGGCTGGAAGCGGAGATCGCCGCGCTGGAGCCGCAGTGGGCCGCCCACCGGGAGCGGGGGAACCGGGTGACGGTCCGGGTCCGGCTGGACAACGGCTTCGTCCTCGACGGGGTGCACCAGGACGTCCTCGTCGCGCTGTGACGGGCCGCCGGGCCGGCCCCGCCGGCTGAGCTGAGGCGCTCAGCCCCGGGGCCGGGGCCGGGTCAGTGGGCGACCCAGGCGTCGGTCAGGGTCTGGACGGCCGAGCCGTCGAGGTCCTTGAGCTTGGTGGCGGCGAAGGCGCGCGCGGTGTCGGAGGTGAGCAGCCGGAAGGCGGGGCGGTCGGCCGTGAGCTGGTCCACGATCCTCGCTGCCACGTCCTGCGGGGTCTGGGCGGCGGCGAAGGCGCCGCGGGTGCGCTCCAGGTAGGCGGCGAGGGCCGGGGCGTACGGTCCGGCCTGGTCGAGGGCGTCGTCCGCGAGGCCCACGTTGGCGACGAACTCGCTGGCCACCGCGCCCGGCTCGACCACGCTGACGGACACCCCGGCGGTGGCCGCGACCGGGGCCAGGGACTCCATGAAGCCCTCGACCGCGAACTTCGCCGCGCAGTAGGCCTCGTTGAAGGGCTGGCCGATGACGCCGCCGACGCTGGTCACCGTCAGCACGCGGCCCCCGCCGGCGCGCAGCAGCGGCAGGGCGGCCTTGGTGACGTGCAGGACGCCGAAGAAGTTGACCTCCATGACGGCGCGCACGTCCTCGACGCTCTCCTGCTCCAGGGTGCCGACGTGGCCGGCGCCGGCGTTGTTGACCAGCGCGTCCAGCTGCTCCAGGCCGGCCAGGCAGGCCTCGACGGAGGCGGGGTCGGTCACGTCCAGCGCCCGGACCTCGACGGTGGCGCCGGCGTCCTTCGCGGCCGCCAGCAGCGCGCCGGCCTTCGCGGTGTCGCGCATCGTGGCGATCACGTGCCAGCCGGCGCGGGCGGCGGCGACGGCGGTGGCCAGGCCGATGCCGGAGGACGTGCCGGTGATCAGGACGGTCTTGGTGCTCATCGGGGGAACCTCCGGTGCTCAGGGGCAGGTGCTTCAGACGGTCGAATGCTTATGGTTCATAACCAATATGAACCATAACTATGTGGGCCGATATTCCACCCTGTCAAGCACCTGGCTACGCTGGACCCCATGCCCGACCCATCGGATGAGCTCGCCAGGGAGATCGTCGGCCTCTTCGCGGCCGTCAACCGCCGCTACACCCAGGAGTCCGAGGCCGCCGCCGCGGCCCACGACCTGACCCCGCTGCAGGCCAAGGCCCTGCTCGCCGCCGAGACCCCGCTCCCCACCCGCCGCATCGCCGAGCGCCTGCACGCCGAACCGTCCAACGTCACCGTGATCATCGACCGGCTCGAATCGCGCGGCCTGGTCGAACGCGGCCCCGACGAGACCGACCGCCGGGTCAAACGCGTCACCGCCACCGCCGCCGGCCACGCCGTCGCCGCCGACCTGCGCGCCCGGATGCCCTTCGCCGGCGACCCGCTCGCCCGGCTCGGGACACCCCAGCGCGAGGCCCTGCGCGACCTGCTGCAGCTGATCCTGGAGACCTGACGGCGGCGCACGGCCGGACCGTACGCGAAGCCGACGCCGCCCTCCGGCCGGACGCGGCCGCCCCCGGGACAGCGCCACGCGGTCGCCCCGGGGGTTTCGGCCCCGCCCCGGCCGACGGGCGGGCCCCGGCGGCGGGGCGCGCCGTATCGTCGGTGCCATGAGCCGAGGACTCCATCTGGACGCCTACCTGCTGGCCTTCGACACCCGGGCGCAGTCCCTGCAGGACCGTGCCCGCGCCGGCTACCTGGTACGCGCCGCCGCCCTGGCCGAGCTCGCCCACCGCGGCGCCGCCGCCGAGGACGCGGCGGGCCGGGTACGGATCCTCTCCGCCGCCGCCACCGGGGACCCCGTCCTGGACGCGCTGCTCGCCGAGCTGGCCGAGCGGCCGCGCAGCTGGAAGTCGTGGATCCGGCGCGGACGCGAGGACACCCTGGAGGCCGTCGAGGAACGGCTCGCCGTGCTCGGCGCGGTGACCATCGCCGACCGCGACCCCTACGGCCCGGTCGCGCCGAACCGGCCGGTGAGGATGGACGACCCGCGCGAGGCCCTGGACCTCCAGGCGCGGGTGGCCGAGCTGGTCCGCGGCGACGCCCCGGTCGCCCGCGCGCCGTTCACCGACGCCGCCCTCGCCGCGCTCGCCGCCCACGGGCACCTGCGGCTGGTGCTCTCCCGGCACGACCGCCACGCCCACGCCGAACGGATCACCGCGCTCACCGACCGGCTCGCCGACCAGGCCCCGGGCCTGGCCCGGGCGGTGGCCGGACTGAACCTGACCATGATCGCCGCGCAGGGCGGCATGGGCGGCGGCTGACCGGCCGGGCCGACGGCACGGGCCGGGGCGGCTGCGACTGCGACTGCGACTGCGACTGCGGGCACCTACGGTGATCTGGGCGTCGTAGGTGTGCACCGCGATCTGCCGGAGCTGGTGCCGGGCGACGGCACCGGAGGTCTGCGGCGACGGTGGCGGCCCAGGCCACGGCAGTGGCGGGCTCGTGCGGGGCGGCCGGCGGGGCCGCGTCCCGGCGCCGGGGTGACCGACGCCGGGACGCGCGTGACGTTTGGCACCCGATCCCTCACGGAACGTGAAAGGATCGCGGTCGGCAATGATTCACATCGGCTAGGGGAAGACATGGCGGAGCGTCAGAACGGCACGGTCAAGTGGTTCAACGACGAGAAGGGGTACGGGTTCATCACCCCTGAGTCCGGGCCCGACCTGTTCGTTCACTTCCGTGCGGTCGAGGGAAGCGGCTTCAAGTCCCTGGTGGAAGGACAGAAGGTCAGCTTCGAGGCCGTCCAGGGCCAGAAGGGGATGCAGGCCGACAAGGTGCGCATCGAGCAGTAGCCGCCGGCTGCGGGCGGGCGGTCGCGGCCGGGCCCTATTCACGGGCGCCCACGGCTTCGACCGCCCGCCACCGGGTCGCCCGCACGGTCGCCACCACCGCGGTGCCCACCGCGACGAGGGCGCACAGGGCGACGGCCCCCGCGATCCGCGCCCACGGGACCACCGTCGTCGCGCCGGCCACCAGCCGGCCCAGCGAGGCGTGCTGCGTCACCGCGGCCAGGACGGTCGCCACGGCGGCCAGGGCGGTGCCGACGACCACCGCGACGGCCGTCTCGGCCGCGGCCACCCCGACGATCTGGCCGCGCAGCGCGCCGGCCAGCCCGAGCAGGGCGAACTCCCTACGCCGCCCGGCCACCGCCATGACCAGGGTGTTGGCGACCGCGATCAGCGCGTAGGCCAGCGCGATCCCAAGGATGACCACCGCGGCGTTGTCCGTCTGCTCGGCGGCGTGCGCGCGCTGCGCCTCCAGGTAGGCGCCGTAGGGCACCAGGTGCGCGCCGGAGCCGGCCAGCGCCCGGTTCACCTCGGCGCTCTGCCGCTCGTCGAGCGCCCGGCCGGGACCCGCCGCGGAGTCGAGGTAGACCAGGCTCGGCGGCGTCGCGCCGGTCAGCGCCGAGGACAGGTAGGTGTCGTCGCCGTTCAGGCCGCGGGCGACGACCGCCGCGACGACCACCGGCACCCGCGCGCCGGTCGGCAGCAGCGCGACCACCCGGTCCCCGACCGCCAGGCCGTCGGACTCGGCCGCGTGCTCGTCGATGACCAGGAAGTCCCCGGGCAGTGAGGCGAGCGAGCCGGAGCGCAGCGGCGGCGTGAGGGTGGCGCCCAGCGCGGACGCCGGCACCGCGTTGGTGCTCAGCGAGTCGATCTGGTCGCCCGCGGCCGTGCCGATCCGGACGTTCATCGCGGTGACCGGGGTGACCCGGACCCCGGGCACGGCGGCCAGCCTCTCCAGTGTCCGGGCGTCCACCCCCGGGCCCTCGGGCACCACCACGTCCGCCGCCCGGACCTCCTGGCGCTGGCGGGCGAGCGCCGCCGCGTCACCGGAGCCCTGCGTCGTCAGCAGCGTGGCGACCAGCCCGACGGCCACCACGACCGGCGCCACCGTGGCGGCCGTACGCCGCCGCGAGGTCAGCACGTTCGCGCGCACCAGCATCGGGCCGGCCTTGGCCGAGCGGCGCAGCGGGCCGGTCAGCAGCCGGGTGACCGGCCGCAGCAGGACCGGGGCCAGCATGGCCACCGCGCCGACGTACAGCACCGGCACCGCCTCGTACTTGCGGGCGCTGGCCGCCAGGTACGGCTGCGTCCCGGCGATGACGGCTCCCGTGACGACCGCGCCGGCCAGCATGGCGGCTCCCAGCAGGCGGCGCACGGGCGTCATCGTGCGGCGCTCCACCGCGTCCTCGCGCAGCACCTCGATCGGCCGGATCAGTGAGACCCGCACCAGGGTGGCCGCCGAGCCGGCCAGCGCCGCGGCCACCCCGACGGCGAAGGTGACCAGCAGCGGCAGCGGGTTGAGCGGGACGGTGAACCAGGACGGGGCCACGTGGTGGTCGAGCATCCAGGAGCGCAGCGGCACGGTGCACAGCGGTGCCAGGGCGCAGCCGGCGGCCGCTGCCGCCAGGCCGATCAGGAGCGCTTCGCCGAGCACCATGCGGCGCACCTGGCGGGGGGCGGCGCCCACCAGGCGCAGCAGTGCCAGTTCGCGGCGGCGCTGTTCGGTGGCGAAGGCGAAGGTGGCGATGACGACGAACACCGAGACGCACAGCGCGAGTCCGGTGGTGCTGCCGGCCATCGCCTGGGCGTCGGCCAGTGCCTGGGCGCCGCCGGTGGGGTCGGGGTCGAGCCGGGTCAGGGCGTCGCCGCCGAGGAGGACGGCGCGGTCGCCCAGGAGGGCGGGCAGCTGCGCGGTGTCGGCGTCGGTGACCAGGGCGTTGACGCCGGGTGACAGGCGTTGGGCCTCGGCGTCGCTGAAGAAGACCGCGTTCTCGAACCAGCGTGCGTCGGTGATCCCGACGACGCGGTAGCGGGCGGTGCCGTCGGGGGTGGCGGCCTCGGCCCGGCGCCCGATCAGGGAGCGGTCGCCGCCCCCGACGGCGATCTCGTCCGGGGCCTGCGGCGGGTGTCCGGCCGTCAGGCGGTAGCCGGCGAAGGCGGCCGAGGACCAGGGGTGGCCGGTGGTCGCCGCGGCGGCGCCAGGGGTGGGGGTGGGGGCGGTGTCAGGGGCGGGGGTGAGGCGGACCGGGAAGCTGCGGTCGGCGGTGGCGTTCCCGGCCGCGGTCACCCGGGCCACGACCTCGGGGGGCAGGACCGCGGGGGCCTTCATCGGGCGCCCCTCGAAGCCCTGGGGCGCGACCACGGCGTGGGCGTGCGTGAAGCGCTGCGGCCCCGGGTGCGGTGTGCCGAAGGTGGCGGCCAGGGTCAGCGTCATCATGCCGACCATCGTCGTGCCGAGGGCGAGGGCGACGAAGGCGCCCAGGAAGCCCGTCAGGCGTCGGCGCAGGGTGGCGGCGGCGATCCTCAGCACTGGTCCGTCCAGCTGCCGCCGGGCTCCAGCGCGGCCATCCGCAGGGCCACGGTCTCGGCCGTCGGCCCGGTCAGTTCGCCGGTCACCGCGCCGTCGGCGAGGAAGAGGACCCGTTGCGCGTACGAGGCGGCCGACGGGTCGTGGGTGACCATGATCACCGTCTGGCGGTGCTGCTCGACGACCTCGCGCAGCAGGGCCAGGACATCGCGCGCGGTGCGTGAGTCCAGCGCGCCGGTGGGCTCGTCCGCGAAGACGACCTTGGGCCTGGTCACCAGGGCGCGGGCGATGGCGACCCGCTGCTGCTGGCCGCCCGAGAGCTCGGCGGGCCGGTGCCCGCCGCGCTCGGCGAGGCCGACCCGGGCCAGTGCGAGGTCGATCGCGGCCGGGTCGAGCGGGCGCCCGGCCAGGCGCAGCGGCAGCTCGACGTTCTGCCGGGCGGTCAGCGCCGGGACCAGGTTGAAGGACTGGAAGACGAAGCCCATGTGTGCGCGGCGCAGCCCGGTCAGGGCGCGTTCGGAGAGTTCGTGCAGCGGGGCGCCGTCGAGCAGGACCCGGCCCGCGTCGACCCGGTCGAGGCCCGCCGCGCACTGCAGGAGCGTCGATTTGCCGGAGCCCGAGGGGCCCATGATGGCGGTGAAGGTGCCGGCCGCGAAGGCGGCGTCCACCCCGTCGAGCGCGCGCACCCGGTTGTCGCCGCGGCCGTAGGTCTTGTGTACGCCGGTCAGGCGGACGACGTCGTCCGCTGTCGTCGCACCGGCGTCGGCCTGGTGCGAAGTCCCTGCCGGTAGAGCCTTGTTCCGGAACACGTGCTCGCCTTCTCCGTGGGGCATCGGGTCGGGCGCCCCTGCTGCCCGCCGCGCCGACGCTAGGGCCCGGGGCGGCGGCCACGCTTCCGGGCCGTCCCCGATCTTGACCCTGAGGGGCCCCTGACCCGGGAGCCCGGGTGCGCGGGGTGCGGGGTGCGGGGCGGCGGATTCCGGCCTCTGCCCGGGTACGTGGAAGGGCCCATGCGTCTGCTCCGCCCGACTGATCCCCGGAAGTTGCCCGCAGGATCCGTATTTGCGCAGGTCGGCGCGGTGTTTCTGACGAGCTGTGAGGTCCGGTCGGGCGGCGGCAGCGCTTGCGGGGGGTCGCGGCGCATGGCTGTCTGAAGTCGTGACGGGCCGATCGGCGCCGTCCCTTTCAACCCTGAACTCCGTGGAGGAGATTCCCATGCGTGCTTTCAAGCGTGTTCTGGCCGTCGGCGCTCTCACCGCCCCGCTCGTCATCGGCTGCGCCGGTCTGGCCTCGGCCACCGAGGGCCTGAGCGCGGACTTCGGCAAGGGCGGGTTCATGGCGAACCAGAACGGCGCCGGCGTCGCCGCTGTCGAATCCTCCGTCTCCCCCGACGGGCTCTCCCACGCGGGCTTCTGGATCCTGGCCGACGACAACGGCGTCTCGGGCTCGTTCGCGGGCTCGGGCGCCACGTGGAGCAACGACTGACGAAGCCCGGCCGCCGTCCTGCCGGACCGGGTCCGGGCAGGCGGCGGGCGGGCAGGCAGGCCCGGGGTGTGGCGGACGCGGGCGACGTGACGGCGTCGCCGCTTCCGCCCCGGACCGGCGGGAGGCGGCGCGCGGAGCCCGGTGGGACGGGTCCGCGCGCCGCCCGCGCGTGTCCGGGGGCCTTCCGGGATCCTCCGGGGACTCCGGAGTCTTCCGGGGGGCTGCTGTCGGAGGGGGGTGGTCCGCCGTCAGACCTTCAGGCCGTGGCGGTTGACGTACCAGAAGTGGAAGCCGAACAGCCCGCCCAGCACCGCCGGCCACTGCAGCGAGTTCACCAGCGGCACCGCGTCCACCGGCAGGGTGCAGGCCAGCGTCACCCGGATCCCGGCGTCCACGGCGAAGCCGAGGCCCCAGACGGCGGTGAGCGTGCGCAGGTGGCGGCGGAAGACGGCGTCGTGGTCCCAGCGCCCCACCCACTCCTCGGCGCCCGCCTCGCCGATCTTGGCGGCGACGATCGACCGGGCCGCGGTCAGCATGAACGGACGCCGCGTCGCCAGGGTGCCCAGCACCCAGAGCCCGAGCACGCCGAACACCCAGCTGTCGCGCACCAGCAGCGCCCGGGGGCTGCCGGTGACCATCGACATCAGCGCGCCGAGTGCGATCATCAGCAGGGTGAAGACCGGCATAGCCTCGACCCGGCGGCTGCGCACCATGCCGAGCACCAGCCACGGCACCAGCAGCAGGCCGCTGACCAGGAGCGCGGCCCACTGGCTGAGCCCCAGGCCGTGCAGCAGGTAGAACCCGCCGAGGGGAAGCGCCAGTTCGAGGATCAGCGACCGGGCCAGCGCCCGCTTGGCGGCCCGGGCCTTGTGGTCCTTGTTGTCCTTGTGGTCCTTGTCCGGGGCGGGCCTGCCCGGGGCCGATCCGGTCGGCTCCGGCCCGTTCGGTGCGGATCCGTTCGACGCGGATCCGGGCGCGGTGCCCTGCGGATCGGTCTCCTGCCCGGCCGGCTTGCTCACGGTCTCCCCCATCACACTCGCCCCTCCCATGACTGCCTCTCCCCTGTCCTGTGTGCCCCGCCGGCCCGTCGGCCCCGGTGTCCCGCTACGGTTCGGCCCGGGTGGCCCGGTCGAAGATGTCCGCCAGCTCGCGGCCGGCCGCGGCGACGTCGAAGGCGGGATCGCCCACCCAGCGCATCACCACGGCGTCGATCGCCCCGCGCAGCGCGACGAGCATCAGCCGCGGGTCGAACTCCCGGAACTCGCCCGCCTTCTGGGCTTCACGGACGGCCTGCTCCTGGCTCTCCATCAGCATCTGCATGGAGGCCGTGTAGCCCACCGTGGCCGGGTCGTCCCCGCCGAGGTTGGGCAGCACCTCGATCAGCGCCTTCAGGTGCCGGGGCCAGACCGTGAGCAGCTCGACGTTGGACTCGATGAACGCCCGCAGCCGGGCACGCGCGCCCTCGGCCGCGCCGACCCTGGGCGCCACGAACCCGCCGGTCACCCTGGTCACCTCGGCGACGACCTCGTGGATCAGGTCGTCCTTGCCCGCGAAGTGGTACGAGATCATCCCGGTGCTGCTCAGCCCGGCCTGCTTCGCGATCCGGCTGAACGACGCCTTCGCGTAGCCCTGTTCGGCGACCACCTCGATGGCGGCCTGGACGATCTGCGCCCGGCGCCCCGACTCGGTGAACGTCCGTCCCATCCCCGCACCTCCTTGCCCGTACGAGCTGATTCTTGCTTGCCTGAGCAAGACTGTAGAGCAGTTTGCTCGGGCGAGCAAGAACTTGTGCGGACGAGCAAAACGCGAGCGCCCGGACGCCGGGCGCCCCCTGACGGGCACTCACCGCCGAGGGTTCAAACGCTTCTCGTGCCCACGGAAGGGGCGGGCGCGGTGCACAGGGCGTGCGGCGGCCGGTTCGCCACCGAAGTGATTCCGACGGGCCACCGGCTCGCGGCCACGCTTCCGGGCGCTCTTACCGCCACGGGCACCGGCCGTGATCCTGGCTGCGGGGGGCCGCGACGACGGGCGGTGCCCCCGGCCGAGGCCGGGGGCACCGCCGGGGAGCCCGCGGGCCCGGGGCTTGTCGACGCGGCCGTCAGCGCGCCCAGTCGGCCGAGAACCCCGCCCCCGCGCGGGCGACCCTCGCCGCCCCCGCCCCCGCGAAGTGCGCCGGAATCACCAACTCCTTCTCCGCCGCCGCCCGTTCCAGCACCCGCAGCCGGCTGGCCGCCGCCTGCACCGGGTCCAGGCAGAAGCAGCTGCTGCAGCTGGGGTGCGCCAGCTGCACCGGCGAGTGCATCAAGTCCCCCACGAACACAGCCCGTTCACCGCCGGACTGCACCCGCAGCACGGACGAGCCCGGCGTGTGCCCCGGCGCCTCCTCCAGCACCAGCGCCGAGTCGATGCGCAGCTCGCCCGACCACTCCACCCCCTGCCCGGCCGCCAGCACGGGCGCCACGCTGTCCTCGAACACCTGGTGCCACTCCGCCCACCGCACCGCTTCCGCGGCGTCCTCGGAGTCCTCGGCCCCCGCGGCGTTGCCGCTGCGGGGGCCGTTCCCGGCGGCCGGGTCGAAGAACGCCCGGTCCGCCGCCGGCAGGTAGTACACCGCGTTCGGGAACGTCGGGACCCACGCCCCGTCCCGCTCCACCGTGTTCCACCCCACGTGGTCGGCGTGCAGATGGGTGTTCACCACCACGTCCACGTCCTCCGGCCGCACCCCCGTGGCGGCCAGAAGCTCCGGGAAGCGGCCTTCGAGCCGGTGGAACAGCGGCGTCGCCGGCCGCTCGCGCCCGTTGCCCACCCCCGTGTCCACCAGGACCGTCCGGCCGGCGCTGCGCACCACCCAGGTCTGCAGCGCGCCGACGTAGGCGCCGGAGGCCGGGTCGTAGTGCTCGGGCGCCAGGGCGGCCCCGCCGGCGCTCCAGGCAGGTTCGCCGAGCTCGGGCACGATCTCCGCCGCCGGCGCGAACGGCCCCTGAAACTCCAGCACCCGGATGATCTCCACGTCCCCCAGCACGATCCGTTCCACGGCTCGCCCCTCCTTCTCTCGTCCGTCAGTTCGTCGGTTCGGTGTTCGTTGTTCGGTGTTCGTTGTTCTGTGTTCGGCGTTCGGTGTTGCTGTCTGCTCGTCGAGCCTAGGAAGACCGGGTGAGCCGCTCAATGCGCCAGTGGCTCGCTCCGATACGCGAACAGCTCACCGCCGGAGTCCGGCGGAGGCGTTCGGGGGCGGCTACGATGGCCGGATGGACGTGGTCAGCGACGCGATCGCCGCCGTACGGGCGGGCCGGCCCGTCTCCAACCGGCTGCGCGTGGCGGGGCGTTGGGGCGCGCGCATCCCCTCCTACGCGGGGGCGGGCTTCCATGTGGTGCTGGCCGGCAGCTGCTGGCTGCTGGCCGACGGCGGCGAGCCGCTGGAGCTGGGGCCCGGCGACGCGGTGCTGCTGCCGCACGGCAGCGGACACGCCCTGTCCGACGGGGAGTTGACGGCCGCCCGGGCGGCGCGCCTGCCGGAGCTGGACTCCCTGCTCGGCCCCCACCGGCGCCCCGGCGGCGGGCCGGACGCTCCCGGTGCGGACGCTCCCGGTGCCGGTGCTCCCGATGCCGGTGCTCCCGGCGCGGCCGATCTGCTGTGCGGCAAGTACCGCCTCGACCACGGGCTCGGGCACCCGCTGATGCGCGAGCTGCCCGAGGTCGTCCACCTGCCCACCCGCACCGGCGAGCACCCCGAACTGCGCTCCGCCGTCGAGCTGTTGAGCACCGAGCTGACCGCCGCCCGCCCCGGCGGCGAACTCGCCGTCCCCGGCCTGATCGACCTGCTGCTGGTCTACCTGGTACGGGCCTGGACCACCCGGCGCAGTGCCGACGGCTGGGGTGCCGCACTGACCGACCCGGTGGTGGCGGCCGCGCTCGCCGCCGTCCACGAGGACCCGGCCCACCCCTGGACGGCCGAGACCCTGGCCACCCGCGCCGGCGTCTCGCGCGCCACCCTCACCCGCCGCTTCACCACGCTCACCGGCCGCCCCCCGATGGCCTACCTCACCTGGTGGCGGATGACCCGCGCCGCGGGCCTGCTGCGCAACACCGCCGACCCGCTCGAAGCCGTCGCCCGCAAGGTCGGTTACGCCAGCCCCTACGCGCTCTCACACGCCTTCGCCCGCCAGTTCGGCACCACCCCCGGCCGCTACCGCACCGCCCGCACCGCCCTCGTCGCCTGACCCCGCCCGCGCCCGCGGCCGCGGCGGCAGGCCGGTCAGACGACGAGCGGTCATGCGGTGGCGGTCATGCGGTGGCGGCCGGTCAGGCGGTCGCGGTGCCGAGCACCTTGGTGGGGGTGATGCGCACGACGACGCGGACGACCTCTGCGGGGAGGTCGAGGTACTCCTGGCCGGCGCCGGGGCCCTCGTACTGTTCGGCGAGGGCGGCGGCGACGGCGCGGCCGGTGTCCTCGGTGACGGTGGCGAGGCCGCGTATCTCGACGTAGCGCAGCGGGTCGGCGGGGTCGTAGACGGTGAGGCCGGCCCGGGGGTCGCGGCGCAGGTTGCGTTCCTTGCGGCGCCCGGCGGCGGTGGAGACGAGCAGGTCGTCCCCGTCGCGGCCGATCCAGACCACCGAGGTCTGCGGGCCGCCGTCCGGGTTGAGGGTGGCGAGGACGGCGGGGATCGGCGCGTCGATCAGGGAGCGGACGGCGTCGTTCAACGTGGCTGTCATCGGGCGAGGTTATCCGTAGTGCGGCCTGGGCGGCGCGCCCGGGTCGGGCCGGGGCGGGGTTCACCGTCCGTGGTGCTTTCCGTGGTCAGCACGGAGGCGGTGCGTGGGGCGGGCGGGGGACGATGTGGTCACGGCGATCGGGTCCGACCGGGGCTGACGAGACGACAGGGGCTGACCATGACCAGCAGTGCGATCGACAAGCACGAGGGCTTCTCCGCCGAGGAGCGGGCGGCGATGAAGGACCACGCGCAGGAGTTGAAGAAGGCCGCGCGCAAGGCGTCCAAGGAGGAGAAGGCCGCCGAGGCGGAGCGTGACGTCCTCGCCAAGATCGCCGAGATGCGGGCGGACGACCGGGTGATGGCCGAGCGGGTGCACGCCGTCGTCGCCGCCGTCGCCCCCGACCTCGCGCCCAGGCTCTGGTACGGGATGCCCGCCTACGCGCTGGACGGCAAGGTGGTCTGCTTCTTCCAGAGCGCGGAGAAGTTCAAGTCCCGCTACGCCATGCTGGGTTTCAGCGACCAGGCGCAGCTGGACGAGGGTCCGATGTGGCCGGTCTACTTCGCGCTGACCGAGGTCACGGCGGAGGTCGAGGAGCGGGTGGCCGCCCTGGTGAAGCGCGCCGTCGGCTGAGCGGCCGGCTGACGCGTCGACGGGCGGCCGGCGGGGCGACCCGGCGGGCGGCTACCCGGCGGGTGGCGGGGCGAGGCCGAGGTCGGCGAGTGCCGACCGGCCGGCGGGGTGGTGGCCGTCGTCGGCGAGCAGGAGGGTGCGCGCCGCCTGGTAGGGGCAGCCGGTCGCGTCGAAGGCCGCCGCGACGGCGGGCAGTCGGGTCGGGTCGCCGTCCAGCAGGGCTTGTGCCCGGTCGAGTTGGGCGGAGGCGACCGGGTTGCCGTCGACCACGGCGCGGGCTGCGGCGATCCGCTCGCGGGCGTCCGGGTGGCCGGCGAGCACCGAGGCCTCCGCCCGCAGGGCCACGTACCAGTGCAGCCAGACCCAGCAGACCCACTTCCACACCTGGTCCGGTTCCGGTGCCAGGCGGTCCAGGGCCGCCTGCGCGTCGCCGTGGTGCAGCAGGACGACGGCGTCGAACACCGCGCCGTGGCCGTGGCGGTGGTCCAGGACGGGGCCGGCCCGGTCCGCGACGGCGAGCCAGGCCGCCCGGGCGTCGTGGTCGCCGCGCAGTCCGTGGACCATCGCGACCGCTGCGGCGGCCGGGCCGAGGACGAACGAGCGTGGCCGGCCGCCCCGTTCCCACGCGTCGAGGAACCTGGCGCCGCCCGAGAGCACCGCGTCGGCGCGGCCGGCGAACGCCTCGGTGACCAGGAGCCAGGACGTGGCGTGATGGCCCGCCTCGGCCAGCAGCGGGTGCTCGGCGAGCTGTCCGCTCCACCGGCGGGCCTGCGCCAACTGCCCCACGCCGAGGGCGTTTCCGGCGGCCATGGCGAGGGCGTCCACCAGCTCGTGCGTCCCGGCCGGGGTGCGCGGCGCGCCGGCCAGGACGTCGATCCGGCGGCGGGCGGCGGCCGCGGCGCCGAACGGTTCGCCGGCCCAGCTGCGGGCGCCGGAGAGCGCGTCGAGGGCGGCGGACTCGGCGACCGGGTCCCCGGTCGACCGGGCGAGTTCGACGGCGCGTTCGGCGTATCCGACCGTCTCGTGCGCGGTGTTGTCGGCGTCGCCCTGGACGGCGCCGTAGGCGTCGGCGACGACCGCGGCCTCCGCCAGCGCGACGGCCGCCCGCGCGGCCGGGTCCGCCGTGCCGGCCAGCTCCCGCGCCTGCGCGAGCAGGGAGTTCACCTCCTGCGGCCCGGGGATCCGGGCGAAGGTGCTGGAGAAGCGGTACGCGACGGTGGCCGCGGCGGCCAGGTCGCGGCCGGCGCCGGTGGTGTCGCCGGCCCGCCGGGCGGCCTCGGCGGCGGCGCGGTGCAGGCGGAACATGTCCTCGCCGCGTCTGCGGCAGCCGGCCACTCCCGCGGCCTCGCGCAGCGCGGCGGCGGCGTCGCCGGTGCTGGTGGCGGTGGTGGCGGTGGCGGCGGCGGTGGTGGCGGTGGCGGCGGCGGTGTGGGTTCCGGTGGCGAGTGCGGCGGCTTGTTCGAAGCGCTGCTGTGATTCGCCGAGCAGGTTGGCGTCGAAGGCGAGTTCGGCCAGGGCGAGGGCGAGCCGGTGGGCCGGTATCCGCTGCTCGGACCGGTCGGCGGCCCAGGCGAGGGCCGCCCGGAGGTCTTCGGCCAGGGCGTCGAACCGGGCGCGCCGGGCTGGGTCGACCTGGTCGGCAAGGTGGTCGGGGTGATCGGGGTGGTCCAGGTGGTCCGGGTGGTCCGGGTGGTGGCGTCCCGTGAGGGCGGTCGCGCCGGCCAGGCACCACGCCAGGTGCCGGGAGCGGACCTCGGCCGACTCCCCGGCCCCGTCGAGGCGCTCCGCCCCGTACTGCCGGATGGTCTCCAGCGCCTGGTAGCGGGTGCCCGCAGCGGAGTGCGTCACGGCCAGCAGGCTCTGCTCGGCGAGCCTGCCCAGTCCATCGGCGACCGCGGCCGGATCCAGCGGGGCGAACCCGGCCACCTCGGCCGCCGCCTGCGCGGTGAACGGCACCACGAACGCCGACACCCGCCGCAGCAGTGCCCGGTCCCGGGGTTCCAGCAGGTCGTGGCTCCAGTCGAGCACCGCGCGCACCGACCGGTGCCGGCCGTCGGCGCGGGGGCCGCCGGCCAGGATCCGCAGCTGGTCGCCGAGGCCGGCCGTGAGGCCGTCGAGCCCGAGCGTGGGCCAGCGCGCCGCCGCCAGCTCGATCGCCAGCGCCATGCCGTCGAGCCGTTCGCACAGTGCCGCGACGTCGCCGAGCGTCGCCCGGTCCGGAGCCCGGCCGACGGCGGCCGCCCGCGCCGTGAACAGGGCGACCGCGTCCGAGTCGCCGCCGCCGACCCGCGACAGCGGCGGGACCGCGAGGACCCGTTCGAAGGGCACCATCAGCCGGGCCCGGCTGGTCGCGAGCACCCGCACCCGCGGGCAGGCGGTGAGCAGCCGTTCCACGAACGGGGCCACGCCGTCCCGGACGTGCTCGCAGTTGTCCAGCACCAGCAGCGCCTCACGGTCCGCCAGCGCCGCCACCACGGCGTCGTCGACGCCCCGGCCGGGCTGCTCGCCCGCGCCCACGGCCGCCGCCACCGCCGCGCCCACCCGCTGCGGGTCGGTGACCGGGACCAGGTCGACGAACCACGCCCCGTCGGCGAAACCGGCCGCCGACTCCCCGGCCACGGCCAGCGCGAGCCGTGTCTTGCCCACCCCGCCCGGGCCGACCGCGGTCACCTGCCGGTGGGCCCGCAGCGCCTCGGCCAGCTCCGCGCGCTCACGCGCCCGGCCGACGAACGCGGTCAGCGGCGCCGGGAGGGCGGGAGCAGCGGGAGCGGGCAGGGCAGGAGCAGCGAGGGCGGGAGACGGGCGCGGCCGGCGGGCGGCGGCGGGCTCGGCCGAGCGCCGGGCCAGCGCCCGCCGGTCCGGCAGCTCCAACTTGCGCAGCAGCGAGGAGACATGGGACTCGACCGTACGGACCGAGATGAACAGCTGCGCGGCGATCTCCGCGTTGCTGAGGTGCTCGCCGAGCAGCGCGAGCACGTCGGCTTCCCGGGGCGAGATCAGTGGAGTCGACACCGGCTCATTATCGGTGCCGGCCACCGGACTTCCGTACCGGGTTCCGTGGTCGGCACGGAAGCGGCGCGCACCCCGGCCGGGCGAGGCTGAGCACGGCGATCGGCCACCAGGGCCCGATCGGCCCGTGACGAGAGGAGACACCCCATGAGCGGCTCCGCCCCCCTCGGGATCAGGACCGTCCTGCACCCGGTGTCCGACCTGGCGACGGCCAAGGCCGTGTACGCGGCCCTGCTCGGCGTCCCGCCGCGCACCGACGAGCCGTACTACGTCGGTTTCGAGGCCGGCGGGCAGCACATCGGGCTGCTGCCGGCCGGCGGGCCGCAGGGCCTGACCGCGCCGCTGGCCCACTGGCACGTGCCGGACATCGAGGCCGCCGTGGCCGCGGTGACCGCCGCGGGCGCCACCGTGAAGGAGCCCGTGCACGACGTGGGCGGCGGCCGGCTGGTGGCCACCCTCGTCGACCCGGACGGCAACCTGCTCGGCCTGCTGCAGGAGCCGGCGGGCGGCCCCCGCTCCCGCGCCGAGCGCCGCCGCGACACCGAGCGCCGGCTCGCCGAGGACGTCGACCTCTGGCTCGCCAGCGCCTCGCCGGACGGCGCCCCGTACCTGGTGCCGCTGTCCTTCGACTGGGACGGCGAGGCGCTGCTGCTGGCCACGGTGGCGGACGGCCCGACCGGCCGTAACCTGGCCGCGGGCGGCACCGCCCGGCTGGCCCTGGGGCACACCCGTGACGTGACGGTGGTCGAGGGCACGGTGGAGGTGCTGGCGATGGACGCCCTGCGCCAGGAGCGGGGTGACCGGTTCGCGGCGCGCACCGGTTTCGACCCGCGCGGGCTCGGTACGGCGTACCACTGGTTCCTGGTCACCCCGCGCCTGGTCCAGGCCTGGCGCGAGGCGGACGAGCTGGCCGGCCGTGAGCTGATGCGCGACGGGCGCTGGCTGGACTGACGGGCGGCAGGGCCGTCCGGGGCATGCGGGCGAGGGGGCGGGAAGGGCCCGCCCCCTCGTCGGTGCCGTGCCCCCGCCGGTTCGGGGGCACCCGCTGTCAGGGCACCGGGATCCGGGCCGGCTCCGGGGCCCTGACAGCCGTGCGCTCGTGGCGGGCGGTGCGGACGGGCCACCACAGGGCGCGGCCGAACAGGGCGGCGACGGCGGGCACCAGGACCAGGGACAGGACGACGGCGGAGAGCAGGATGCCGAGCGTCATCGCGAAGGCGACCTGTTCGCTGCCCGGGGTGGTGGCCAGGCTGGCGAAGGAGCCGGCCAGGACCAGACCGGCGGTGGCGACGGCGGGCGCGGTGTGCCGCACGGCGCGGGCGACGGCCGCGCGGGCCGGGCCGGGGGTGCGCATCTCCTCGCGGATCCGGTCGGTGATGAGGATGTTGTAGTCGGTGCCCAGGGCCACGACGAACAGGAACAGCACCAGCGGGAGGGTGAAGCTGACGCCCGGTTCGCCCAGTCCGTGCTGGAACAGCAGGGTGGCGGCGCCGAGGGTGGCGGCGAAGCCGAGCCCGACGGAGAGCATCAGGACCACCGGGGCGAGCAGGCTGCGCAGGAGCAGCAGCAGGATCAGGGCGATCAGGGCGGCCGCGACCGGGAAGACGACCGCCAGGTCGTGGTCGACCGCGGTGGCGACGTCGGCGAAGATCGCCGCCGTGCCGCCGACGTGGACGGTGGTCCCGGCGGGCGTGTGGGCGGCGACGGCGGCGCGCACCGGGCCGGAGGCGAGGTCGCGGGCGCGCTGGCTCTGCGGGTCGGCGGTCAGGTAGAGGTCGATCCGGGCGGCGCGGTGGTCCGCGTTGAGGACGGTCCCGCCCACCGTGCCGACGCCGTCGACCCGGGTGAGGGCCTGGGAGAGGTCGTCGAGTCGTCCGGGGGTGAGGGCGGTGCCGTCGGTGGCGAGGACGTAGACGCTCGTCGGGTCGGAGACGCCGGCCGGCAGGGTGCGGGAGATCTCGGCGGCGGTGACGGCGGCCGGGGTCTTCTCCCCGGCGCCGCCCACGCCGTAGTCCATCCGGATCCCGGCCGTGCCGGCGGTCAGCGCGCCGAGCAGGGCGACGGCGGCGAGCAGCATCGGCAGCGGGCGCCGGGCGACGAGCGCGCCGAAGCGGGCGGCGAAGCCTTCGCGCGGCTGCTGGCGCAGGCTGCGGGAGGGCCAGAACATCCCGCGGCCGCAGGCGGCGAGCAGGGCGGGCATCAGGGTGAGGCTGCCCAGCAGCATGACCAGGACGGCGACGGCGATGGCTGGGCCGAGCGAGCGGAACTGGCCGAAGCTCGCCACGCCGAGGGTGGCGAAGGCGGCGACGATGGTCAGCGCGGCCGAGGTGATCGCGGTGCCCACCCGGGCGCAGACCTCGGCGGCCGCCTCGCGGGCGGGCTGCTCGGGCCGGGCGCGCAGTTGCTCGCGGAAGCGGAAGAGCAGGAAGAGGAGGTAGTCGACGCCGATGCCGAGCAGCACCACGGCGACCAGTCCCGGGGTGCCGGCGTCGAGCTTGAGGCCGGTCAGCATCGCGGCGCCCGCCACGGCACCCCCGGCCACGCCGCCGATGAAGGCGACCGCGAGCAGCGGCAGCAGAGCCGCGAGGGCGCTGCGGAACACCAGCACGTTGAGCAGGACGATCAGCCCGGTGACGAGTGCGCCGCCGACCGTCGTGGCGGTGCGGTTGGCGTCGGCGGTGTCGACGGAGTCGGCCAGGCCCCCGGTGAACCCGGTGCGCATCCCGGCGTCGGCGAACTGCGTCCGGGCGGCGTCCCGGAAGGTCCGGTAGACGCCCTGGACGCCCTCGTCGGCGGCGCTCCCGGTCAGTTCGACGGAGAGGAGTTCGAAGCCGCGGTCGGGGGCCACCATCGCGGGGGCGATCCGGGGGGTCTGCGAGCGGTCGGGGACGAGGAAGGCCGGATCGTCCTTCTTCCGGGGCATGACGACCCGGTGCTGGGCGAGCTTCGCCGCCTCGGCCTCGATCCGCTGCTGGTCCGCGGCGGCGAGCGGCTTGCCGTCCGTCCTGGCCACCAGCACCGTGACCGTGGTGGCGTCGGGCTTCGCCCCGAAGTTCTCCTCGGCGATCCGCAGCGCGGCGGCCGAGTCGTAGCTCCGGGGCAGGAAGTCCCCGGTCTGGGACTGGGTGACGCGGGAGAGCAGCATCGGGCTCAGCAGGGTCAGGGAAATCCCCAGCACCACCCAGAGGGTGATCACCTTCCACGGGTTCCTGGTGGCGTATCCGGTCAGTGCGCGGATCACGAAAATCCTCCGGCGGTGGACGCGAGCGTCCGCAGGTCGGTCTCGGCTCCCGGGGGTCCCGGGGCGGCTCCGGGGGTTCCCGGACGGATTCCAGACCATCACCCGGAGCGTGCCCCGGACGTCCTCGCGCGGGACGATCCGCACCGGGGCCCCGGGTCCCCGACCGGGGCCGGACCCGGGACCGTGGTCCTGGTCCGGGGCCGGTGATCGGCCGTGGGGACCATGCGGGAGCGGGGTGGACCGATGCCAGAATGGCGTCATCGCAGCTGATCAGCACCGGTCCGGGGCGGTCGTCCGGTGGCGGACGGTCGGTCGGCGGACGGACGGTCGCCGGAGGTGGCGGCGCGGGTACGGCACGGGAACGACACGGAGGGGAACGGACATGGGCGGGCTTCAGCGTCCCGTGGCGGACGCGGGGCACGGCGGGGTGGACCCCGGCCGGAGGCCCGGCGCGGCGACGGACCCCTCGTCGGACGCCGACGGTGCTCCGTGGAGCAACACCGACGCGCTGGTGGCGGCCGCCGCCTGCACGATCGACCTGCTCGGCTACCTGGTGTTCAACGGGGAGAGCGCCGACCGGGGGGCGAGCCTTCCGGGCTTCCTCCTGGTCGCCCTGGCGGCCCTGCCGCTGCTCGCCCGGCGCAGGCGTCCGGTCGCGGCGCTGGCCGGTGTCCTGGTGCTGGGGACCGCGGCCGACCTGTCCGCACCACCGCCGAGCCCCCACTTCGGCGCCGTCCTGGCGGTCGCCCTGTACACGGTGGCCACGGCCGTCCCGGTCGCGCGGACGGCGGTGGCCGTGGCGGTGGCGTCGGTGCTGACGGTGCTGGGCCAGAGCAACCTGCGCATGCCGACCTGGCAGGCCGCCGTCAGCGCGCCGGCCGCCGCCCTGCTGGTGGCCGGCGCCGGCGTCGCGATCGCGCGCTGGCAGCGGGAGGTGGAGGCCAACCGCGGGCTGCTGGCCGACCGCGCGGTGGCCGACGAACGCCGCCGCATCGCACGGGAGTTGCACGACATCGTGGCGCACCACATCACCACCATGCAGCTGATGGCCGGCGGCGCCCGGGCCAACCTCGCCAACCCGGAGGTGGTCCGGGAGGCCCTGGTCACCCTGGAGTCCTCGGGGCGGCTGGCCCTGCGCGAGATGCGCCAGCTCCTGGACGTGCTGCGGGCCGGCGACGAGCCGGACGCCGGCCTGCCCTCGCCCCAGCCCGGGGCGGAGGACCTGGACCGGCTGGTCGCGGAGTCCCGCCTGGCCGGGCTGCCGACCGACCTCGACGTCCACGGGCCCCGGCGCCCGCTGCCGCCGACCGTCGGCCTGACGGTGTTCCGGATCGTCCAGGAGGGCCTCACCAACGCCCGCAAGTACGCGGGGCCCGCCCGCGCGAACGTGCTCCTGACGTACGGCGCGGACCGGGTCACCGTCGAGGTGCGCGACGACGGCGGGAGGGGCGGCGGCGCGGCGAGTGGCGGTGGGACGGGCGGCGGCACGGCGGGCCCGGGCGGGGTGGGCGAAGGCGGCGGGGGCGGGGGTGGGTACGGCCTGATCGGCATGCGCGAGCGCGTCGCCCTGCACGGCGGCTCCCTGGTGGCCGGCCCGCGGCCGGAGGGCGGCTTCGCCGTGGTGGCCGAGCTGCCGCTGGCCCCGGACGAGACGGCCGACGCGGCCGTCCAGCACGGGACGGCGGCGGCCCGGTGAGCGCGGCGGCACCGGGCATCAGGATCCTCATCGCGGACGACCAGCCGCTGGTGCGGCGCGGCCTGTCGCTGATCCTCTCCCCCGACCCGTCCTTCGAGGTGGTCGGCGAGGCCGAGAACGGGGAGCAGGCCGTCGCCGCCGCCCGCCTGCTGCGGCCCGACGTCGTGGTGATGGACATCCGGATGCCCGTGCTGGACGGGGTCGACGCGACCCGCGAGCTGGCCCGCGCCCTGCCCTCCTGCCGGGTCCTCGCCCTCAGCACCTTCGACATGGACGAGTACGTGGTGGCCGCGCTGCGCGCCGGCGCCCACGGGTTCCTGCCCAAGGACGTCTCACCGGAGGAACTGGGCGCGGCGATCCGCACCGTCCACACCGGCGAGGCGGTGGTCGCCCCGCGCCTGCTCACCCGGCTGATCTCCACCTACGTCCGGGCGCCCCTCGGCGCCCCGCCGCCCGTCGCCGACACCGGCGGGCTCACGCCCCGGGAGGTCGAGGTGTGGCGCCTGATGGCCACCGGCCTCGACAACGCCGAGATCTCCCGGGCCCTGGACATCAGCCTCTCGACGGTGAAGAACTACATCACCAGCATCTTCGGCAAGCTCGACGTCCGGGACCGCGCCCAGGCCGTCATCGCGGCCTACGAGTGCGGCCTGGTCACCGCCGGAGCAGGCGGCGGCCGGGCCGGGAGCGAAGGCGGCCGGGCCGGGTAGCGGGCCGCTGTGCGGGGGCGGGGCCGGCGGCGGCGGGGGCGGGAACTACGACGACCGGCGTGTTCTGCGGACCGCCGCTCGGAAGGACATGCCCCGGTCGTGCCACATCATGCCCGTGGACGCGCCCAGGATGATCACCACGCCGATCGCGATGAAGAACGACATGAGGGTGAACACCACCCCGATCGGCCCGTACTCCTCCTCGTTGCCGACGACCATGCCCGAGAAGGTGAAGTGGAAGACGAGCAGCATGCCGGTCCAGAACACGCCGGTGGCCACCGCGCACGGCACCAGCCGACGCCAGACGACCCTCCCGGCCAGCAGGAACCACATCGTGAGCCACCAGAAGCCGATGCACCCCACGGCGCTGATGATCCACCACAACACCGGCATGCTCGCGTGGAACGCGCGCCCCGCCAGGGTGGCCAGGGCGAGCGCACCCACGGCCAGGGCCAGCCAGACCAGCGCGCGCAGCCTGTCCCAGGCCTGCTTGGGCAGCTGGAACACCCGCTGGTACAGCTGCTGGATCGAGACGGCGATGGCGAGGCCGCCCCCGACGAAGAAGACCCACGACAGCCCGGTGACCGCCGCGGACGTGGTCGAGGAGGAGGCGAACAGGTGGCCGACGTCGGTAGCGGCCTGCGGGCTCAGGCCCAGCCGCACCGTCATCCCGGACACCGCGGAACGCCCGGCCAGGGCGGACACGACGAGCAGGAACGGGACGGCGCACAGCAGCAGCGTGGCGGCCAGCACGATGGCCTGGCTGAGGAAGTCCACCGCGTCCAGCCGCCCCCACAGGTTCTCGGCCCAGGACCCGATGTACTTGCCCTTGCCCCACTCGGCCGCCTGCCGGGCCTGCCGGACGCCCGCCTTCCCGGACGTCCCGCCCGGTGACGGCGCCGGGGGCCCGCCCCCGTGCTCGTCACTGGGCTCGTCGCCGCGTTCGTCACTGGGCTCATCACTGGGCTCATCACTGGGCTCGGGGACGTGGTCGGGGACGTGGTCGGGGACGTGGTCGGCTCCGCGCTGGTCTCCGCGGGTGCTTCCGTGCTCGTCCCCCGGTTGTCCCGGTGTCCAGTCCCTCGCGCGCATGATGCATCCTCCGGCGGCCGCGCCGACCCGTGGCCTGCCGGGACCCGCCACGCGGTGGCGCCACGCGTGCCCGGAGCCGCGGTCCTGTATTCACCGTCGCACGGCGGCCCCTGCCGCGCCCGGGCCCGGGGTACCCCGACGGCGGCGGTGGTGACGGCAGCAGCGGTGGCGGAGCGTGCGGGCAGGGCTCCGTACGGGTACGTCTTCCCCCGGGTACGGCACCCCGGCGATGCGGACGGCCCGGTGCCCTGGCACCCCGCCTCCTCGGCCGCACGGTCGGCCGCCTCGTGGTCGGGAAGTGAGGCGGGACCGTCGCAGGACCGGCGCGCCACCGGCACGGGGCTGCTCGTGCGGTCCGCCCGGACACCCCGTCGCAGGGCGGGCCGCACGGCTACCGGCCGGCCGTCTTCGGGGCCTCCAGTTCGGTGTGGTGGACGGTGAAGCCGCCCCGCAGGACCGGGGCGAACGGGGCCGGGGCCATGCAGGTGCCGACCACCGGCTGGTAGGGCTTGCCGTCCGCGCCCACGTCCATGTTGGCCACGCCCCAGGAGAACCCGAGGCGGGCGTCGCCGTGGCCGCTGCCCTGGTAGATGCTCAGGCCTATCCGCTCGCCGGTGTTGCCGACGTCCGACCTGGTGACGACGGCGGTCAGCGTGGCGACCGGGCCGCCGGTGCTCAGGCAGTCCACCTGGGCCTCGGCGCTGTAGACCTTCCCGGTGTCGGCCTTGCGGTGCGAGTAGTGGACGGTGCCCCGGGCGTCGGTGGGCAGGCCTTCGGCCGCATTGGTGCCCGGGAAGCGGCGGGTGTACGGAGTCGCCAGGGCGTCGACGGTGAACCAGATCTCGTCCTCCGGGGAGAAGGCGTACGAGATCCGGGCCGTGCCGCTGACGCTCGCCGGGCGCGCGGCCCGTCCGTCCTGCTGGGCGGACGCGGCACCGGTGGCGGTGGCGGTGGCGGAAGCCGGGGCGATGCCCGTGAGCGCCGCGAGGGCCAGCCCGGCTGCGGCGACGCCCCGGACGGCACGGACGCTGACACGGGTACGAATGCGGAACATGGTGGGCTTCCCTCCCTCCGGCGGCCCGGGTGGCCGCCGTCTCGATGTCCCCAAGCGTGGCCGCCGCACGCCCTCGCGCACATGTGCCGATCGGCATAAAAGTCCCGCTCACTCCGGGTGTTGTGCCCTGCCGATCGGCAGGGCACGACACCCCCACAACACCCCGCACGACAAACCGGTCAGCGGCCTCGCCACCACCGGCGGCGCGGTGCCTCCGCCGGTGCCGGGCCGTCCGGTGCCGGGCCGTCGGAGGCCCGGCCCGCCGGTGCAGGGCCGTCGGAGGCCTGGCCGGCTGGCGCCGGGCCGGCCGGGGCGCCGTCGTCGGGTGTGGGGCCGGGGAACGGGGGCAGGGCCCGGAAGCGGTCGTCGAGCACCGCGCTCGCGCCGACCCGGGCCAGCGTCTCCCGGACCAGGGTCAGCGGGTGGGTGGGGAACTGGGCGTCCCATTCCGGGAGGTCGGCCGCGTGGTACGGCAGCGGGCCGCGCAGGTCGGGGTCGTAGGGGTGGGAGCGGACGAAGGCGTCGAAGCCGACCCGGTCGGCGACCACCGCCTCGCGCATGCCGCTCACCGGTCCTTCGGCGGCCTGCACCTTCAGCACCACGCTGCACCGGTCGCGCGGCACCGTCCACGCCCCGATGAACACCTGCCCGCGGCCGGTGCCCCGGGAGACCTTGACGAGCTGCCACAGGCCCGGCACGCCGCCCAGTTCGCGCACCTGCGCCTCGATCAGCGCGGCCCCGCTGCTCGCGGTGTGGCGGGCCACTTCGCGCAGCAGCCGCTCGCCCGCGTCGAGCGGGGCCACCAGGTCCGGCACGAGCGCGAAGTCGTGGACGGACAGGACCACCCCCCGCGCGTCGTCCCACACCCGGTCTCCGCCCCCGGCGCCGTCCTCGTCCTCGCGTGGGGCGAAGCCGGCCAGGTCCAAGCTGATGATCGCACTCATGGCGGTCATCCTCCCGCCCCCGGCCGGGCCGGGACACTCCCTTTACCCGCCGGACGGCCGCACCCGGTGATCTCCACCGGTGCGCGCGCGGGAGAATGGGCGGGTGACCGACAGTCAGCTCCCCCGGGGCATCACCGCCCTGATCCCCGGCGCCCCCACCCCGCCCACGCCCGGCGAGCGGGCGGCGTCGCAACTCCTCCACCTGCGGACCGCCGAGGTGCCCATCCCGCTCCTGGCCGCGGCCGTGGAGCTGATCGCCCCGCAGCTGGAAAGCGGGGACCCGGTCACCCGCGAGGCCGCCGCCGACGTACGCGCCCGGCTGCTCGCCGCGCTCGACGCCGCCGGGCGGCCGGACCGGGGCTGAGGCCGCTCCGCCCCGTCGGCCGCGCTGTACCGGACGGAGCGCGTGATCGTGCGCGGGCCGCGGCCGCGGAAGGAGTCGGCGCCGGACGAGGAGGAGCCGGACGGGCAGTAGCCCCCCGGGCCGGGGCCCCGGTGTCAGCCCCGGGTGGCGGCCTGGCGGGTGCGGCGGGCGAGGCGGTGCAGGCGCTGGACGGCGACGAAGCGGTGCATCCGGTCGGCCAGCGTCAGGCGGTACTTGAGCCGCAGCCGGCTGCCCAGGGCGGCCAGCCGTTCGGGGCCGATGGCCTGCAGCAGTCGGCTGACGTGCTGCTGGTAGGCCTCCCGGTAGGCGCGGTCGCCGTCCGGGACGGACCAGAAGAACATCGGGATCTCCTCGACCAGGCAGTTGTGGTCGTAGGCGCGCAGGTGCTCGGCGAACTCCGGCTCGGGGCGGGCGAGCAGCCATTCGCGGACCAGTTCCATCGAGCGGACCCGGTCGACCACGCCGCGCGGGTCGGTCTTCTTCTGGGTGATGGACAGGTCGCCGTCCTCGCGCACCCGCCAGTGGTAGATCGGCTCGGCGAGCACGTCGACCCGCTCGGCGAGGAAGTGGTGCGGCACGCTGACCGGGGCGTCCTCGTACAGGATGCCCTCGGGGTACAGGATGCCCGCAGTGTCGAAGAAGGAGCGCCGGTAGACCTTGTTCCAGGCGGTGCGGTCGGTGACCAGGGCGGGCACCTCGCTGACGTGGGTGCGCAGCCGGGTCTCGCGGAAGGCGCGGCGGTGGCCGTGCGAGGGGGTGAGGCCGGTGGTGCGCAGGCGCAGCGCGTTGCCGGTGACGAAGTCGGATCCGGTCTCGTCCAGTGTGCTGATCATCAGCTGGTAGGCGTGCGGCGGCAGGGTGTCGTCGCTGTCGACGAAGGCCAGGTACTCGGTGCCGGGGGTCAGGTGGCGCCAGCCGGTGTTGCGGGCGGCGCCGAGGCCCTGGTTCTCCTGGCGGACCAGGCGGAAGCGCGGGTCGCGGTCGGTGTACTCCTCGGCGATGGCGGGGCCGCCGTCGGTGGAGCCGTCGTCGACCAGGACGCATTCGAAGTCCTGGAAGGTCTGGGCCGCGATCGAGTCGAGGCATTCCCGGAGGTAGCGCTCGACGTTGTAGATCGGGACGACGACGGACAGGCGGGGGGCCATCGGGCGGCCTTTCGCTCAGGTGTGGACGCGCGCCGGACGGGGCCGGGCGGGTACGCACCGCCGACGGCCGATCACCGGCAGTGGCCCGAATGTAGGGACCGTACAAGTCTCTCAGGCGAACGGCGGATGGCGTAGAGGCTGCGGATCGGTGGAGCGGACGTGCTCGGTGTCAACCGGTCGCGAGCGAGCGTTACCCGTACGGGGGACCTGCCCGTCGGCCCGGGACGCCGAACCTCGCCGGGCCCGAACGCCGCAGCCGCAGCCGCAGCCGCAGCCGGGACGTCCGACAGACGTCCGGCGGACGTCGCGCCGCACGTCCGCCGCACGTCCGCCGGGCGGAACGCCGGGGCCGAGGGCAGCCTGGGAGTACGGCGGCACCGCCGGTGCCGGGCAGCCGAGGAGCGGGCATGGACGACACCGACGTACTGGTCGTGGGCGCCGGCCCGGTCGGCCTGACCGCGGCCGCCGAGCTGTGCCGGCGCGGCGTGCGCTGCCGGGTCGTCGACCGGCTGGACGCCCCGCAGCCCTACGCCAAGGCGGTGGGGATCCAGCCCCGCACCCTGGAGGTCTGGGCGGCGATGGGGCTGGTGGACCGGGTCCTGGACGAGGCGGTGCCGCTGCTGGGCCAGCTCGCCTTCGTCGACGGCGACCCCGGCCCGCGCATCGACCTCGAGCTGCCCGCCGAGGTGCCGTACCGCTTCGCCGCGCTGCCCCAGTACGCCACCGAGCGGCTGCTCACCGAGTACCTGGCCGAGTGCGGCGGCGCCGTCGAGCGGAGCACCGAGGTGCTCGGCCTGGAGCAGGACGACGAGGTCGTGCGCGTCACCCTGGCCACGCCCGCGGGGCCGCGCGCGCTGACCGCCCGCTGGGTCGTGGGCTGCGACGGCGCCCACAGCACGGTGCGCCACGCCGCCGGGATCGGCTTCGGCGGCGACGCCTTCCCCGAGCAGTTCATGCTCGGCGACGTCGAGCTCGACTGGGACCTGCCGCCCGGCTACGCCGTGCGCGCGACCCGCCGGACCGCCGACGGCGGCACCGACGCGCTGGTGTGCGTCCCGCTGCCCGGGCGCGGCCGCTACCGGGTGTCCATGAACGTCCCGCCCGAGCTCGCCACCGCCCCCGCCGCCGGGGTCGCGCACGGGCTGGAGGGCGGCCGCGCCCCCGAACTGCGGCACGTCCAGCAGGCCCTGGACCGCCTCTCCCCGCGGCCCGCCACCGCCTCCGCGCTGCGCTGGTCCTCGGTCTTCCGGATCAGCCACCGCCTCGCCGACCGCTACCGCGCCGGCCGCCTGCTGCTGGCCGGCGACGCCGCCCACATCCACCCGCCCACCGGCGCCCAGGGCATGAACACCGGCATCCAGGACGCCTGGAACCTCGCCTGGAAGCTCGCCCTGACCGTGCGCGGCGCCGCCACCGACACCCTCCTCGACAGCTACCACGCCGAGCGCCACCCCGTCGGCGAGGAGGTCGTCTCCCGCACCGTGCGCCACGCCCGCACGGGCTTCGACACCGACCCCGAGGCCCCCGCCGCCCCGCTCCTGCGCGAGGCCCAGCTCCTGGTCGGCTACCGCGACGGCCCGCTGACCGAGCCCGCCCCGGGCACCCGCCCCGCCCCCGGCGACCGCGCCCCCGACTGCGCCGGCCTCACCCGCCCCCTGACCGCCTACCCGCAGCGCCTGCACGAGCTGCTGCGCGGCACCCGCCACACCCTGCTGCTCTCCGCCGGCCCCGCCACCGACGCGCAGACCCTGCACACCTGCGCGGCCGCCGCCCACGCCGCCGCCCACGGCCTGCTCGACGTGTACGCCGTCCTCGCCCCGGGCTCCCCCTCCTCCCCGGCGGCGACCGACGGCCTGCGCCTGCCCGTCGTCCGCGACGCCGGCGCCGCCTTCCACGCCGCCTACCGCCCCGGCGACGGCGAGGCCCTGCTCGTCCGCCCCGACGGCTACCTCGCGGCCCGCCTGCCCGCCGCCGACCCGGCCCGTCTGGTGGCCCACCTGCGCCGCACCTTCGCCCCGGTCTGACCGCCCGCCCGAGCCCGCCGCCGGACCCGCCGCCGGAGCCGGGATTCCGGGTGAGGGGGGATCAACTACGGCCCGGGGAACGTAGATTGTGGATCATGATCGAGGGGACCACACGGAAACGGGGCCGCCACGCGGCCCGCAAGCGCGGGACCGGTACGGGCAGGACCGGTACGGGCAGGACCGGTACGGGCAGGACCGGTACGGGCAGGACCGGTACGGGCGGGCGCATACGCCCGTCCGTGCTGATGGCGGCGGGGACGGTGGTCTCGCGGCTCACCGGGCTGATCCGGCAGGTGCTGCAGGCCGCCGCGCTGGGCACCGGGCTGCTGGCCACCACCTACAACCAGGCCAACACCGTGCCCACCAGCCTCTACTTCCTGCTGATCGGCGGTGCGCTCAACTCCGTCCTGGTGCCGCAGCTGGTGCGCGCACGCCGCGAACACCCCGACGGCGGCGCCGCGTTCGAGCAGCGCCTGGTCACCCTCGTGCTGTGCGTGCTGGCCGCCGGGACCGCCCTGGCGGTGTGGGCCGCCCCGGACGTCATCCGCCTCTACCAGGACGACACCCCCGGCACGCACGCCGCGTTCGAGCTGACCGTCGTCTTCGCCCGCTACCTGCTCCCGCAGATCTTCTTCTACGGCCTCTTCGGGATCTTCGGCCAAGTCCTCAACGCCCGGAACCGGTTCGGGGCGATGATGTGGACCCCGGTGCTGAACAACGTCGTCCTCATCGCGATGTTCGGCCTCTACCTCGGCCTGTTGAACGCCCCCGACCGGGTCGACGCCGTCACCACCGAGCAGGTCACCCTGCTCGGTGTCGGCACCACGCTGGCCCTGGCCCTGCAGGCGCTGTCCCTGGTCCCGTACGCCCACGCCGCCGGCTTCCGGCTGCGCCCGCGCTTCGACTGGCGCGGCACCGGCCTGCGCCGGAGCGTCAGCGCCGCCCGCTGGACCCTGCTGTTCGTCCTCACCAACCTGGCGGCCGGCACGCTCGTGACCCGCTTCGCCTCCGCCGCCGACGCCGCGCTGCCGCACGACGGCGTCGGCTACACCGCCTACAGCTACGCCCAGCAGATCTGGACGATGCCGCAGGCCGTCGTCACGGTCACCCTGGTCACCGCGCTCCTGCCGCGGATGAGCCGGGCCGTTCTCGACCACCGCGTCGCCGACCTGCGCGCCGACCTGTCCCGCGCGCTGCGCACCAGCGGCGTCGTCATCGTCCCGGCCGCGTTCGCGTTCGTCGCCTTCGGCCCCGAGATCGCCCGGCTGCTGTTCGCCCACGGCACCACCGACGCCGCGGCCGCCCTGCCGCTGGGCCACATGCTCCAGGCCTTCGGCCTCGGGCTGATCCCCTTCTCCGCGCAGTACCTCCTGCTGCGCGGCTTCTACGCTTTCGACGACACCCGCACCCCCTTCGTCCTGGCCCTGTGGATCGGCGGCACGAACGTCGCCCTCGCCGCCGCCTGCCACCTGCTGCTCCCGCCCCGCTGGGCGGTCACCGGCATGGCGGCCGCGTATGCGCTGTCCTACGGCGTCGGCCTGCTGCTGACTGTGCGGCGGCTGCGCCGACGCACCGGCGGACTGCTGGACGGACGGCGGATCTGCCGCACCTACGGCAGGCTGGCCGCGGCCGCGGCGCTCGCCGGGACGGCAGGCCGGCTCGTCGCCGGCGGCTTCCCCGACGCCCCGGCGTCCGCGCTGCGCGCCACGCTCCTGCCGACGGCGGCGGGCACCCTCACCATGGCCCTGCTGTTCGTCCTCCTCGCCCGGCTCCTGCGCGTCGCCGAGCTCCGCGCCCTGCCCGGCCTGCGCTGACCCGCCGCGCCGCGCGGCACGGACGGTGTCCGCGTGGCTGCCTATAGTGAGCGCCATGAGCGACCCGGGCCCCACGTCGGCCTTCCACGCGGCCAACGCCGATCCCGCGCTCACCGACCGGCTGGTCGCCGTGCTGGACCTCCAGGCCGCCGATGCCGGGGTGCGGCGGCTGCGCGGGTGGGCACACGCGCGTCTGGCCGTGCGCCCCGGCGAGCGGGCGCTGGACGTCGGGTGCGGCACCGGCTCGGAGACCGTGGTGCTCGCGGCGGCGGTCGCCCCGGGCGGCACCGCGACCGGGCTCGAACCCCACCCCGGCCTGCGCGCCGTCGCCGAGCGGCGCGCCGCCGAGGCGGGCAGTGCGGCCCGGTTCCTGGACGGCGACGCGCTCGCGCTGCCGCTGCCCGACGCCGGGGTGGACGTGGTCCGGTGCGAGCGCGTCCTGCAGCACCTGGACGACCCGGCGCGGGCCGTCGCGGAGATCGCCCGGGTGCTGCGCCCGGGCGGCCGGGTCGCGCTGATCGACACCGACTGGTCCACCTTCCTCCTGCACCCGGCCGACCCGGAGGTCCGCCCCGCGCTGGCCGCGGTCGCCCGGGGCAACGCCGCCACCCCGGACGCCGGGCGCCGCCTGGGGGGCTGGCTGGCCGCGGCGGGCCTGAGCGTCGACGGACTCGGCTCCGGCGTCCTGCTGCACGACCCCCGCACCGTCAGCCGGCCGATCGTCCTCGGGCTCGCCGACGCGGCCGTCGGGCGGGGCCTGGTCACCGGGGCGCAGCGCGACCGGTTCCTGGCCGGTCTGGAGGAGGCCGCCGGGCAGGGTGCCTTCCACCTGTCGGTGACGATGTTCGCCGCCGTCGCGCACAAGCCGCGGTGACCGGCCGCGCTGACCGGCAGCGCTGACCGGGCCTTCCGAGCGGGCCTTCCGACCGGGCCTTCCGACCGGCCGGACTGACGCCGCGCCGACCGTCGCCGCCGGCACCCGGGGGGCGGTTTCACCCGGACGGAGTAACTTGGTCGTACTCCACCCGCCATGGTCCGGCCGTCGGAACGACCATCGAAGGACCGTGCGTACGGGCACCAGCGATGAGGTGATGGACATGCGCGAACCGATGAACGCGGGCGTGCCGGAGTCGGCGTCCGGGATCCAGCGGCAGCTCTACAGCGGAGGGGAACGTCCCTTCGACCCCGAGGACCTCGTGATGGCGTCGGGCCGCGACGTCACCCCCAGCCGCCTCGAATGGGCGCGGCAGGAGATCGAGCGCAAGGGCGCCGCCGCCCTGGAGCGCTACCTCCCCTGATCCCGTCCCGCCCGGAGGCCCGGCCGGGCGGCCGGGCCCTTCGGGCGGGCGCCGGGGGTGCGGAGGTCGGGGCGCAGGTCGGGGCGCAGACCTGGTCGGACACCTGTTCCAGGGCCGATTGTCAGTGCCGGCGGCGATGATGCCGTCCATGAACGACGCCGCTCTGCTCACTCCCGGCGACTACGCCGACGCCGTTGCCACCGCCGTCCGGGCGGCCGCCGCCTACTACACCGACGGCGCCACGCCGCTCGGCGACGACGAGTACGACGCCCTGCTGCGCGCCGTCGCCGCCTACGAGGAGGCGCACCCGGGCGAGGTGCTGCCGGACTCCCCCACCGGGAAGGTCGCCGGCGGCGCGGTCGAGGGCGACGTGCCGCACAGCGTGCCGATGCTGTCGCTGGACAACGTCTTCTCGGCGGAGGAGCTAGCGGACTGGGCGGCCGGGCTGGAGCGCCGGCTGGGCCGTCCGGTGGCCGCGTGGTGCGTGGAGCCCAAGCTGGACGGGCTGGCGGTGGCCGCCCGCTACCGCGCCGGGCGCCTGGAGCGGCTGATCACCCGCGGCGACGGCCTCGCGGGCGAGGACATCAGCCACGCCGCCGACACCGTGCTGGGCCTGCCCGCCGTGCTCGCCGAGCCCGTCGACGTCGAGCTGCGCGGGGAGGTCCTGCTCACCCGCGAGCAGTTCGAGCACGCCAACGAGGTGCGCACCGCCCACGGCGCCGTCCCCTTCGCCAACCCGCGCAACGGCGCGGCCGGCACCCTGCGCGCCAAGGACCGCCCGTACCGCATCGAGCTGACCTTCTTCGGCTACGGCGCGGTCGGCCTGGACGAGGAGCTCGCCCACAGCGCCCTGCTGGAGCGTCTGGCCGCCCTCGGGGCCAACACCGCCGCCACCACCGCCGCCCGCCCGGCGCGCTGCGCGACGCTGGAGGAGGCCCAGCAGCGGGTCGCGGAGATCGCCGCGTTGCGCTCCGAGCTGCCGTTCGGCATCGACGGCGTCGTGGTCAAGGCCGACTCCGCAGCCGACCAGCGGGAGGCGGGGTCCGGCACCCGCGCGCCGCGCTGGGCCGTGGCCCGCAAGCTCGCCGCCGAGCACAAGGTCACCCGGCTGCTCGACGTGGAGTGGAACGTCGGGCGCACCGGCATCATCGCCCCGCGCGCCGTCCTGGAGCCGGTCGTCATCGACGGTGTCACCGTCACCTACGCCACGCTCCACAACCCCGCCGACATCACCCGGCGCGGCCTGATGCTCGGCGACCGGGTGTTCGTCTACCGCGCCGGCGACGTCATCCCGCGCGTCGAGGCGCCGCTGGTCGAAGAGCGCACCGGCGACGAGCGGCCGATCGCCTTCCCCGAGGTCTGCCCGCGCTGCGGGGACGCCATCGACACCGGTGAGCAGCGCTGGCGCTGCGCCCGGGGGCGCAACTGCCAGGCCGTCGCCTCGGTGATCTACGCGGCGGGCCGCGACCAGCTCGACATCGAGGGTCTGGGCGGCACCCGCGCCGTCCAGCTCGTCGAGTCCGGCCTGGTGGCCGACCTCGCCGACCTGTTCTCCCTCACCCGCGAGCAGCTGCTCGGCCTGGAGCGGATGGGCGACACCAGCACCGACAACCTGCTCGCCGCGATCGAGACCGCCCGCACGCAGCCGCTCAACCGGGTCTTCTGCGCGCTCGGCGTGCGCGGCACCGGGCGCACCATGTCCCGCCGCATCGCCGCCCACTTCGGCTCGATGGCGGCGATCCGCGCCGCCGACGCCGAGACCCTGGCGATGGTGGACGGCATCGGCGCGGAGAAGGCCCGGGTCGTCGTCGCCGAACTCGCCGAGCTCGCACCGCTGCTGGACCGCCTCGCGGCCCGGGGCGTGGGCACCGCCGTCACCGCGCCGCAGGCGCCGGCCGCGGCGGCCGCCGCGGGCCCGTCGGAGGAGACCGCGGCGGGGGCCGGCCCGCTCGCGGGCGAGGCCGTCGTCGTCACCGGCAGCATGACCGGCGTGCTCGCCGCGCTGTCCCGCAACGAGATGAACGAGCTGATCGAGCGCGCCGGCGGCAAGGCGTCTTCGTCCGTCTCCAAGCGCACCACCCTGCTGGTGGCCGGCGAGAAGGCCGGCTCCAAGCGCGCCAAGGCCGAGGAGCTCGGCATCCGCATCGTCACCCCCGACGACTTCGCCGCGCTGGTCGCCGACCACCTGCCCGAGGGCTGACGGGCGGCGGGGAACGACGGAACCGCGGGGAACTGAGGGGAGGGGAACCGCGGGAAGCCGATCACCGTCTGGCCTGGCGATGGTTCATGCGCACGGCAAGCGGTTCCACGGGGGGTGGACATGTCGGACGGCAGTGTCGTCTGGTCGGTGGTCGGTGTCGTCGGGTCGGTCGCGGGGGCGGCGGCCCTGGTCGGGGTGGCGCTCCGGGTCAGGCTGCGGGCGCGGACGCTGGCGCAGGGGCTGACGGCGCGGGCCCGGTGCCTGGAGACCTACCTGACGGTGGAGACGCGGGGAACGGGCTCCGAGCGGCGCACGTCCACCGAACGGCACGTGATCATGGGGTTCCGCACCGCGGACGGCCGGGACGTCCGGTTCCGGGACGGCTCCGGCGCCCCGCGCGTGGTGGGCGATCAGGTACCGGTGCGGTACCTGCCCGAGCGGCCGCGGCGCGCGGTGATCGCCGACGGGCACCCGTCCGGGATCACCGCTCCCCTGGTCGTGGGGGCCGTGGTCGGCCTGGTGACCGTCGGCCTCGGGGTGGCGTTCGCCGTTGCCGGTTTCCGGGGCGCGCACGGTGAGGCGGACGCTCCGGCGCCGCTGACGTCCCCGGGCCCGCAGTTCCCCGGCCATCAGGTCCCGGACCCGGGCTGGGTGCCCAGCGGCTATCCCACCCACGTCGTCTGCACCGCGGGGTCCGCCCACCCCCTGTGCCCCGGTACGTTCTCCGGCCCGACGTCCTTCCACTGAACCTCCGGAGCGGGCGGGGCGCACCGGGTCCGGCAGCCAGCGTCACATAGTGGCTGCCCTGCCATGCCGGGAAGGTGATCCCTTCCATCCTTCCGCCTCGGCCGTGTACCTCGACAAGTGGATCCCCC
>NZ_JBEORY010000083.1:0-34195 GCF_040302665.1 Kitasatospora sp. NPDC097691
CGGCGGTGAGGTCGACGGGCTCGCCGTGGCTCAGCGCCAGTGGTGTCCGGCTCAACAGGTGTCCCCTCGTTCGGCCAGCGGCCACGACGACAAAGGTTGGTGGAAGCGGGTGGGGCGCTTGGGGCCGGATCGGGACGTTCGTCCACGTGCGGCCTGTGGTGGCCTGCTGAACCGGCGTCGGCGAAGGGCCCGTAGAGCTGGGCGGGACGGGAAGCGCCCCTCGCCGGCCGGGGCGGTGCTTCCGCGGTGTCGAGATGTCCTGCGCAGGTGAACGGAGAACAGGTGAACGATCGGTACGACCAGGAACGCGATCTCAGGTTCGGGGTGCTGGGATCCATGCGGGCGCACCGCGGGTCGACGCCACTCGCGGTCGGGACCCCGCAGCAGCAGGCGATGCTGGCGGTGCTCCTGCTGAGCCCCAACGGTTCCGCGACCATCACCTGCCTGATCGAGGGGTTGTGGGGCGAGTCGCCGCCCGACGCCGCGGTCACCACCGTACGCACCTACGCCTGGCGCTGGCGACGGCTGATGGAGCCGGACCGTTCCGTGGCACCGGTGGTCCTGGTGTCGGCCGGGGACGGCTACCGTCTGGTGGTGCCGCCGAACGCACTGGACCTGTGGCAGGCGGAGGAGCTCGCGGCCCGGGCGGCCGAGGCCCGCTCGTTCGAGCGGTGGGAGGAGGCCGACTCCCTTCTCCTGCAGGCCCTTTCCCTGTGGCGGGGTGACCCGCTGGCGAGGCTTCCCGGTCCGTTCGCCCAGCGCCAGCGGGCCCGGCTCACCGAGCTGCGCCTCACGCTGATCGAGCAGCGCCTCGACCTGGCGCTGAGGCTCGGCCGGCACGCCCTGGCCGTCCCGGACCTCACCGCCTTCGTCTCCGAGAACCCCCTGCGCGAAAGCGCCCACGGACTGCTGATGCAGGCCCTGTTCGCCGGCGGTCGCCAGGCCGAGGCGCTGCAGGTCTACCAGCGGATCCGGCAGCGGCTGATCGTCGATCAGGGCCTGGACCCCGGCCCGGAACTGACCGAACTGCACCGCCGGGTCCTGGCCGGCGATCCCCGCCTGCTCGCACCGGCCCGGGAGGACGGGCCTCCCGGGCCTCCCGGGCTGCTCGCCTCCGGCCCGGCCCGGCCGGCGCCGGACCGGCCGCCGGCCGCCGAGCCCACTGAGCCCGCAGAAGCCGAGCCCGCGGAAGCCGGGCCCGCCGGGCCGGACGAGCGGCCGTCCCGGCGCGCCGCCGTACCCGACCACGGGTCCCGGGCACCGCTGCCCACGCCCGCGCAACTCCCCGCCGACACCACCGATCTCGTCGGCCGTACCGCGGTGGTGGGCCGGATGTGCGAGGTGCTGACCGGTGCCGGGCGCGGCGCCCCGGCCGTCCTGGCCGTCGCCGGCATGGGCGGCGTCGGCAAGAGCGTGCTGGCCGTCCACGTCGCCCACCGGACCCGCCGCTGGTTCCCCGACGGGCAGCTGCACGCGGATCTGCGCGGCGTCGACCAGGAGCCCGCCGACCCCTCCATCGTGCTGGCCGAGTTCCTGATCGCCCTGGGCAACCCCGCCGAGGCGGTACCGGACGGGCTGGAGGCGAGGGCCGCCCTGTACCGGTCCTCCCTGGACGGCAGACGGGTCCTGGTCCTGCTCGACAACGCCCGTGACGCCGCACAGCTGCGGCACCTGCTGCCCGGCTCGGCGGGCTGCGCGGTGATCGCGACCAGCCGGCCCCGACTGTTCGGGCTCCCCACCGACGCCGAGGTGGACCTCGACGTCTTCACCCCGGTCGAGGCCCTCGAACTGCTCGGCCGGCTGGTCGGCCCGGAGCGGCTGAACCGCGGGCACGAGGCGGCCCTCGACCTGGTGACGGCCTGCGGTTTCCTCCCGCTGGCGGTCCGGATCCTGGCCACCAGGCTGGCGTCCCGGCGAAGTTGGTCGCTGGAGTCGCTCACCCGGCGACTCGCCGACGAGCGGCGCAGGATCGCCGAGCTGCGGGTCGGCGACCTGGCCGTCGAAGCCGTCTTCGAACTGGGATACCGCCAGTTGACCCCGGCCCAGGCCCGGGCGTTCCGGCTGGTCGCCCTCGCGGACGGGCCCGACGTGGGGGTGGCCGCCGCCGCGGTGCTGCTGGACGCGGACGAACCGGAGACCGAGGAACTGCTGGAGTCGCTGGTGGACGCGGCCATGCTGCAGAGCCCGGCCGCCGGCCGGTACCGCTACCACGACCTGCTGCGGGTGTTCGCCCGGCAGCGGGCCCGGTGCGAGCTGCCCGGCGAGGCGGCCGCGGCCCGGTCCCGGTGGCTGGACTTCCTGCTGGCCACCGCCTGCACCGCGTTCCAGCGGGCGGTACCGGGCGACCCGGTCAGCGGCATGCTCGGGCCGGCCCGCTCCGCGGGCGAGCCGCTGGCCGACGTCCGGGCGGCCCGGGCGTGGGCGGTCGCCGAGTTCGAGGGCGTGGTCGCCGCCGCCGAGGAGAGCGCCCGCGGTGAGCACGGCGACCGGGCGGTGAGCGAGGCCACCGACCTGCTGATCGCCCTGACCCCGTTCGGCTGGGAGGTCCGGCAGGAGCTGCTGGCCCGCGGTGCCCGGGCCGTGCTCGCGGCGGCCGGCCGCGTGGACGACGCCAGGACGCTGGGCCGGGCCCGGTTCCTCAACGGCAACCTCGCCCTCCAGTCCTCCCGGCTCGCCGAGGCCGAGACCCATGCGCGGGAGGCGGGGCGGCTGGGCCGGATCGCGGGAGACACCGCGATCCTCCGGCAGGCGCTCAACGACCTCGGGATGGTCGCGCAGTTCCAGCACCGCTACGACGAGGCGGTGGTGTGCTTCGACGAGGCGATCACCCTGGCCCACGAGCTCGGCCACCGTTCCGGGGCGACCGCGACCACCCTGAACGCGGCGCTGGCCCGGGTCCGCAGCGGGCGCGTCGACGAGGCGGTCGAGGCCTGCGGGCGGGTGCTCGCGGAGCCGGACAGCCGGTCCGACCCGGCGTCCGCCGGCTACGCGCACTACGTGCTGGGCGTGGCCCTGCACCGGCTCGGCCGCCATGACGAGGCCGTCGCCCGCTACGGCGAGTGCATCGACCTGTCCCGGCGGGCGGGCCTGCGGGGACGGGAGGCCCGGGCCCGCTACCAGCTCGCCGACACCCTGCGCACGGTCGGCCGGGCCCGGGAGGCGGTCGACCAGGCCGACAGGGCGCTGCGGCTGTGCCTGGAGACCGGCTCCCGACGGGACGAGGGCCAGGCCCTGCTCGCCCTCTCGCGGGCGCTGGCCGGGGTCGGCCGGTCCGCCGACGCGCGCCTGCGCTGCCAGCAGGCGCTCGACCTGTTCCGGCAGTTGGAGCTGCCCGAGGCGGCCGAGGCGCGGCTGCTGCTCGACGCGACGGGCGGGGCCGTCCGGGGGGACGGCCGACCCGGCGGGAGCGACGGTCCCCCGGACGGCGGCGAGGAGTACGGCCGCCGGCCGGCGCAGGTCGAACGGGTTCCGGCCGTGGCGGCCCCGGACCATTACCTGGGGACGTTGCAGGTGTCGCACGAGCCAGTGGTGTTCCACTCGAGCGGTTCCGACCCGGTGTCCTGCGCCGACACGCCGGCGATCACCGCCGACCGTCCGTCGGCGGCGGCCGCGGCAGCCGGAGCGGACCACGGGGCGGCGAGGAGCAGCGCGGCGCCGGCGAGGAGCACCGCCGCGGTGAGCCGGGTGCGGTGGGAGGGGGACGTGGAACCGACGGGCATCGGCGGGAACCTTCCGGTGTACGGGAGTGCTGGCAGGAGGACTGTCGCAGAGTCCGGCTGAGCATCGATCAACGTCCGTTCAACGGAGGGTGGGCGGCGGGCCGAGGCCGAGGCCCGGCGGTCTCCCGGGACGGCCGGCGTCCCGGGCCGGTGTTGAACGTGCGTCGATCCTCCCGGAGCCGCTGGCCAGCACAATCGAGCCCACCGGGGGCCCGGCGAGCCGGACGTGCCGGCGCGGACCCCTGGTCCCGCACGCCTGCCGCCCGGTCCCTCGGGCCCCTGGCCCCGGGAACGTCGGCAGCATCCAGGAAGGACCGCGAGTGAACACCGCTCCGCAGCACATCCCGCTCTCCGTCGGGCAGCAGGCCATGTGGGTGGCCTGGAAGCGCGACCCGGGCCAGTGGACGCACATCATCCCCACCCCGTTCCTGGTGCGGGGCCGGGTCGATCCCGAGCGCCTGGCCCGGGCGGTGCGGGCCGTCGGCCGGGCCTGGCCGCAGCTGCGCGGGCGGGTCTCCGAACAGGGCGGCCGGCCGGTGCTGGACTGGTCCGACGCGCCCGAGATCCCGGTCCGCGAGTCGCACACCGAGTCGGCCCGCGTGGAGGCGGTGCGCCGCGCCTGGCAGTCCCCGTTCGACCTGCGGACCGGACCGCTGGCCCGGGTCGACCTGCTGCACTGCCCGGACGGGACGGTGCTGCTGCTCGCGGTGCACCACCTGGTCCACGACGGCGCGTCCGTCCTGCTCGTGCTCGACGCGCTGCGCCGGGCCTACGCGGACCCGACTCCGCTGCCCGAGGCGCCGGTCGGACCGGCGGCGGACTACGCGGCGCGCAGCTGGGCGCTGGCCGAGGGACCGGAGGGAGAGCCGCACCGGGCGTACTGGCGCCGCGAACTGGGCGGCGGCGCACCGGACTTCCGGCTGCCGGACGGTGTCGACCGGCCGCAGTACACGGCGGTCGCCCGCACGCTCCCGGCGGACCTGACGGCGCGGCTGCGGGACCGCGCCGCCCGGTTGGGCGTCTCCTACACCGCGCTCCTGCTGGGCGGGTACTTCGCGCTGCTGCGGCGCTGTACCGGCGCCGCCGACCTGCTGGCGTTCATCCCGTACCACGGGCGCTCCGACGCCTCGCTGCGGGACAGCGTCGGCTACTTCGTCAACACCCTGCCGGTGCGCTGCCGGGTCGACGACGCGGACTCGTACGCCGAGCTGCTGCCGCGGGTGTACCGCCGGCTCAAGGAGGCGCTGTCGCACGGGGACCTGCCCCTGCCCGCCATCATGCGGGCCGCCGGCCTGACCGGCCCCGAGGCGCAGGCCCGCACCCACCAGACGGTCTTCCAGGTGTGGGACGCCACCACCCGCGACGGGGTGGACGTGCAGCAGGTGCGGCTCACCGGCCTGGACTCGGACGCCGTGCTCGCCCTCCAGCCCATGGAGAGCACCGCCGGGTTCACCCTGGCGGCGATGGTGCGCCAGGACAGCTCCGGGACGAACCTGCTCTGGAAGGACCCGCGGGGGGCGCTCGGCCCGACCCTGGTCGCGGAGCTGGTCGGCGACTACGTCCGGATCCTGGAGGACATCGCCGCCGATCCGGACACCCCGGTGTCCGCCACGGTCGTCCGGGCCACCGCAAGCGCGCGGGTGGCGGCGGCCGTGGGCACCGGCACCCCCGGCCCGGCCGCGGACCCGGTCTGCGCCGACCCGGAACTGCTGGCGGCGGTCGCCGCCATCTGGGAGGAGATCCTGGGCTTCGCCGGAGTCCGGGCGGAGGACTCCTTCTTCGAGCTGGGCGGTCATTCGCTGCTCGCCGACGCGCTGGTCGCCGCCGTCGCCGAGCGGCTCGGGGTCGACGTGTCCCTGAAGACGTTGTTCGACGCCCCCCGGCTGGGCGAGTTCACGGTCGAGGTGCAGCGCGCCCGGGCCGTGGCCGGGGCGGCGGCACCCCACCGCGAGCGGCGGCCGGAGCCCGAGGCGCCCGGTGGCTGGGGCGCCCTGCCGCACCGGATGAGCCTCGGCGTCCGCCGGGGGGACCTCGGCGGTGACGGCGCCGCCGCGGTCAGCGTGATCTGCAAGGTCTTCCACTTCGCCGGGGCGTCGCTGGACCGCGCCAGGCTGGAGCGCGCGGTGGCGCTGGCGGTCCGGGTCAACCCGGCGCTCCGCAGCGGGTACCGGGCCGACCCGGAGGCCGGGCCCCAGTACCGCGAGGAGGAGTGGACGCCGACGGTCGACGCGGTCGACCTGGGCGACGTCGACTGGGACGGGCTGTGCGCCGAGGCCCGCCGGATCGCGGACCTGGAGGCGGCCGGCACCGGCCCCGACGGCGGCGGTGACGGCGGTGCGCGCCGGCGCCACCTGCGGGTGCTGTGCGTCCGCCGGACGGAGCCGGGCTTCGCGGTGGTGCTGCGGATCGACCACGCGGTCTGCGACGGCCTGTCCTACTCCCGGTTCCTGGAGGACGTCGGCGAGGCGTACACGGGCGGAGACGAGGAGGCCTTCCTCCGGGCCCGCAGCAGGCCCTCGCTGGCCACGGTCGCGGCCGCCGAGCGACGGGTGCTGGACGGCGACCGCGGCCGGGACCTGCTGGACGCCTGGCGCAAGCGGCTGCCCACCGGGGTCCCGCCGGTGCTGCTGGCCGACGAGTCCCCCTGGCCGGCCGGCCCGGTGCCGGCCGCCTCGGTGCCGTTCACGGTCGACGGCGAGGCCTACCGGCGGCACACCGCGGAGGCGCGGCGCTACCGGGTGACCAGCTTCGTCCTGGCGGCCGCCAAGGTGCTGCACGCGATGCGCCCCGGCGTCGTCAACGAGGAACTGGCCTTCTACTGCCCGTTCCCCGGCCGCTACGTGCCGGAGGCCGGGGAGGTGATGGGGAACTTCGTCAACCTGCTGCCGGTCGTGGTCGACACGCCGCGCGAGGCGAGCCTCGCGGCGACCGTGCAGGCCGTCCACGAGGGCGTCCGCTGGACCCTGCTCCACCAGGACGTCCCCTCGGACCGGGTCACCGAGGCGCTTCGCGGCGTCGGCCGGGCCGGTGCCGACCCGGCCGCGCACACCAGGGCGCTCTTCCTGGCCGGCAACCCGCCGGAGGCCTTCACCCTGGACGGACGGACCGGCGAGGCGGCCCTGCCCGATCTCGACCGGGCGCTGTTCGACCTGAGCCTGTGGGTCACCGACACCGGCCGCGGGCTGCGCGGCCTGGTCGTCCACCGGCGCGACCTGCTCTCCCGGCCCCAGGTCGAGCAGTGGCTGTCCGCTCTGCGCGAGCCGGTCGGACCGTCGACGGGGCACTGACCGCCATCGGGCCCGCGGAGGCCCGCCCTACGCTGACACCTCGTCGCTTGGAGAGCCAGGATGTTCGTGGAAGAACCCGACCCGCAGCCCGGGGCCCGGCCGCCGGCCGGACCGCACGCCGGAGCGACCCTGGTCGGGCGTGACGTCCAACTCGCCGAGGTGGAGCGGGCGCTGGCCCGGGCCGAGGGCGGCCGCGGGGCCGTGGTGTGCCTGGCCGGGCTGCCGGGCGCGGGGACCTCGGCCGTCCTGGACGCCGCCGCGGACCGCGCCCGGCGTCGGGGGTTCACCGTCCGCGAGGCCGCCGCCGGGCCGCACCAGCAGGACTATCCGTACGGGGTGGCCCGGCAGCTCCTCGGGCACCGGGTGCCCGGCCCGTCCCTTCCGGACGCCCCGGTGACCCCCGCCGTGGAACGGGCCGCCGTGGAACGGCTGCAGGAGGCGGTGCACCGGCTCTCGCTCGACACGCCGCTGCTGCTCGCCGTCGACGACGTCACCTGGGCCGATCCGCAGTCGCTGCGCTGGCTGCACTATCTCAGCCGTTGCCCGGGCACCCCGGTCGTGCTGCTGGTGACCCGCTGCCCGGCCGAGCGCGGCTGCGCACCGGAACTGCTCGCCGACCTGCTCGTACGGGCCCGGCACATCCCCGTCCCGGAGCTGACCGGGCAGGAGGTGGCCGTTCTCGCGGCGGCGGCGGCGGGGGGAGGCGAGGGATCCGCCGGCGCGCCGGAGGTGCTGCGGGACGCCGGCGGCAACCCGGCCCTGCTACGGGTCCTGCTGGATGCGGAGCAGAACGGGTCCCCCCTGCCGCACGACGCCGCGCTCCGGGCCGCGGAGCCGGCCGTCCGCATGGTCGAGCGCCTGCGGCGCCAGTCGCCGGACGCCGCGGAGTACGCCCGCTGCCTGTCCGTTCTGGAGCCGGCCGCACCGCGCCTGGTCGGCGAGGTCGCGGCGGTCTCCGGCGGCGACACGGAGGTGCGGCGGGTCCTCACGGCGATGGGCGTCCTCGCCGCGGACGGGACGCGGTTCCGGCACCCGCTGCTGCGGGACGGCGTGCGCGCGCTGGTCCCCGACGCCGAACGGGCCGGCTGGCACGCGGAGGCGGCCGTGCGGCTCTACCAGCAGTGCGCGCCGCCCGCCGACGTCGCCGGGCACCTGCTGGCGGGCGCCCCGGTCCGGCTGCCCTGGGTGGCCCCGCTGCTGCGCCGGGTGGCCGCGGACGCCCCGCTGGACGATGTCGCCCTGCCGGTCGCCTGCCTGCGCGGAGCCCTGGAGCAGCCGCTGGAGGACGGCGAACGGCCGGAGGTGCTCTGCGAACTGGCACTGGCGGAGGCCGGGGCGGACCCGGTCACGGCCCTGGTCCGGCTGGAGCGGGCGCTCGACGCCTCCACCACCGGGGCGCACGCCGAACGGCTGGCCGCCACCGCGGCCCTGATCGTCTACGAGGCTCAGGCCCCCGAGGGCGTCCCGGTCCTGGCCCGTACGGCCCGGACCATGTTCGGGGCCTTCTGCGGCACGGCGCGTGACGGTGCGTCGGCCGGGCTCCGGCTGCTGACCCGCGGCCCCGCGCAGGACGCCTGCGCGGGCGGTGACGCACCCGGGGCGCACCCCTCGACGGACCACGGCGAGCCGCGACCCTCCGCCACCCGGCGGGCGCTGGCGCTGCTGACGGCCGGGGATCCGACGGCGGCCGCGGGCTGGGCACCGGACTGGGCGCGGCTGGGCCCCGACGCCGCCCGCTGGGAGCACGAACTGCTGGTCGACGCCCTGCTGTTCACCGGGGACACGCGAGCAGCGCTGGACTGTGCGCGGCAGGCGCTGGAATACGCGCTGGACCACCGCGCCGAGGAGGACGCGACGGCCGGACACGTGCTGGCGGCCCGGGTCCACCTGGCGAGCGAGGAGCCCGACGAGGCCCGGGAGCACGCCCGGACCGCCCTGGACGGGGTGCTGGAGTGCCACGGTCTCCGGTCCCGGACGCCGTGGGCGCTGCGGAGCATCGCGATCTGGACCGAACTGGAGGTCCGCAGCGGCCGGCCCGACGCCGCCCGGGCGGTGCTGGAGCGCTTCCGGCTGACCGGCGGGCTCCCGCTGACCGTCGGTGCGCTGCGGCTGCGGCTGGCCCGCGCCGGGCTGCTGCTGGCCGAGGGCGCGCCGGAGGCGGCCCTGGCCGAACTCCTGGACTGCGGGCGGCGCCTGTCCGCCGTCCACCCGGCGCACCGCCGGGGCCTGCGCTGGCGGGCCCCCGCGGCCCGGGCCCTGCGCGAGCTCGGCCGGGCCGAGGAAGCCGCCGCCTGCGAGCGGGAGGACCCGGACGCGGGGCCCACGGCGCAGGTGCGGCCCGGCATCGCGGACCCGGCCCCGTTCACGGCCCGGTTCGCGGCGCTGGGCCGCCCGGGCGACGGCCGCGCTCCCGGTCCCGTCGGGCACCGCTGGGCGCTGACGGCGCACGAGCGCCGAGTGGCGGGACTGGCGGCGAACGGCCTGTCCAACCGTGAGATCGCCGAGCGGCTGACGGTGACCCAGCGGACGGTCGAGTTCCATCTCACCAACGTCTACCGCAAGCTCGGCATCGCCCGGCGCACCCAGTTGCACGCCTCCCTGGGGGGCGGGTCCTCTGCGGCGGAACGTCCGGCGGTCCGCCGTCCGTCCTGGTCGGCGGTGACGGCGGACGGCCCGGCCGACGCCGCCCTCCGGGCGCAGGCACGGGGGCGGACGGCGGCCCCGCGGCCCGTCGCGGCCGGACCGGGACGGGCCGCGGGATAGCGGGCCGCAGGGGCGGGGCGGCGAGGGGCCGCGGGATAGCGGTGCCGCAGGGGCGGGGCGGCGAGGGGCCGCGGGATCAGGCGGCGGGCTTGGTGCCGACCGCGAGCACCATCGGGGCGTGCGTCGCCTCGGGGGCCGCCTCTCCCCCGGGCAGCGGTACGGCGGGTGCCCCCAGGGCCAGGGCGTCGGCCAGGACCGGCGTGCGGACCTCGACCTCGGCGAAGCCCGCCCCCGACAGCACGTCCCGGTAGAAGTCGAGCGGCCAGTGGAAGTCCTCGATCTCCAAGGCCCCGGTCGAGCCGAAGAGTTGCACCCGACGGGACTCGCCCGAGGCGTAGCGCCGCCCCGGTTCGCCGGTGCGGAAGGTGGCGAAGCGGATTCCGGTGGTCTCCGGGTTGGAGTCCAGGACGGCGTAGCGGGCGCCCGGCCGCAGCACCCGGTACACCTCGGCCGTCACCGCCCGGATGGTCTCCGGTTCACCGATGTTGATGAAGACGAAGCAGGACATGGCGGCGTCCACCGAGCCGTCCGGCAGGAAGGACAGGTCGGCGCTGTCGATCTGCCGGTAGCGCACCCGCTCGTGGGTGCGCTGCTCGGTGGCGATGCCCAGCATGTGCGGGGAGATGTCGACGCCGGTGACCCGCAGGGCCGGATGGGCCCGCGCGGCGAGCAGCGACACCCGGCCCGGGCCGCAGCCGTAGTCGAGCAGGTGGCCGGGCTCGGACGGTTCGAGGCCGAGCGCCCGGAACACCAGGGGGAAACCGACGGCCTGTTCGGTGAGGTCGTCGTAGGCGTCGAAGTCGGTCGCCAGCTCGGCGTCCGAGGACCAGTTCTGGCCCATGGGGATCCTCTTCTCAGTCGGTTGGTGGAAAGGTGTCGCCGGCCCAGGCCCGTACGGTCGGGTCCGGCGAGGCGCGAAGCGCGGCCAGGACCCGTTCCGGGGTGAAGGGGGCGTGGTCGAGTTCGGCACCGGTGGCGTCGCGCACCGCGTTGGCGATGGCCGGGACGATCCCCATCACCGGCGACTCGCCGAGGCCCTTGGCGCCCAGCGGGCCGACGGGGTGCGGCTCCTCGATGAGGTGCACCTCCACGGGGATCCGCCACGGCGGCCGGGGAACCCCGTGCGCCAGCAGCGCGGTCTGCTCGACGGCGCCGTCCGGGGTGAACCGGACGCCTTCGGTCAGCGCCATGCCCACGGCCTGCAGCACTCCGCCCCGGACCTGTTCCCCGGCCTGGGCGCGCTGGAGCACCCGGCCGGTGTCGTGCGCGGAGTCGACGCGCAGCACCCGGATGACACCGGTGGCGCAGTCGACCTCCACCTCGGCGGCCTGGGCCCCGGCGACCAGGGCGTTGTCCGGGGCGGCGAAGGCGCCGCCGGCGGCCAGCCCCTCCAGGTCCGCGCGCAGCCGTCCGTCCGGGCCGAGCAGCCCGTCGGGGGACAGCTCACGCGCCCGGCGGAGCAGCTCCGCGGCGGCCTGCGCGACGGCGCCGGCGGTCAGGTAGGAACCGCGTGAGGCGAACAGGCCGGCGTCGGCCTGCCCGGCGTCGACCTCGACGTCGACCAGCTCCGGTGGCACGCCGAGCCGTTCGGCGGCGACCGAGGCGAGCACGGTGTGGATGCCCTGTCCGACGTCGGGGCAGGCGGTGAGGACGAGCACGCGGCCCCGCTCGATCCGGCAGCCCGCCTCGGCCCGGTCGGTGCCGACGACGCCGGTGAGACCGCTGAGGTTCACCAGGGCGGCGATCCCGGAGCCGCGGCGCAGCCGTCCGCCCGACGGGCGCTCGGGTGCGGCCGGCCCCGAGTCGGCCTGCGGCGCCTGCACGGCCCGCAGGCAGGAGGGGAGGGCGAACGAGCGGACCGGCCAGCCGTGCAGGGGGTCGGGATCGCCGGTGCGCAGGGCGTTGCGTTCGCGCAGGGTGACCGGGTCGATGCCCAGCCGCCTGCCGATGACGTCCAGCTGGCTCTCCACGGCGAACAGCACCTGCGGTGCGCCGTAGCCGCGGACCGCCCCGGAGGGCACCCGGTTCAGCGACACGCACACCCCCGTCGCCCGGGTGGCCGGGGCGGGGTACAGGGTCAGTGCGAGCGCGAGTCCGTTGGCGGTGACGCTGGGCGAGTGGCCCGCGTACGGGCCGCCCTCGAACACCGCGTCGATGTGCCGGGCGAGGATGCGGCCGTCGGTGTCGACACCGGTCACCACCCGCACCGTCGCCGCGTGCCGCACGCGGAACGCGGTGGTCATCTCGCGGCGGTCGGTCTCGACGGTCACCGGTCGACCGCCCGCCGCCCGGCTGGCCAGGGCGGCCACCGCGTCCAGCAGGAACTCCTCCTTGCCCCCGAACGACCCGCCGATGGCGACCGGTTCGTAGTGGACATCCGCCGGGTCCACGTCGAGCAGCCGGGCCAGCAGCGCACTGCTCGGCCCCGGGCACTGGGTCGCCGAGCGCACCAGGCAGCGGCCCTGACCGTCCCAGCGGGCGACGGCGGCGACGGGCTCCAGGAAGTGGTGCGGCCCCGCGTCGATCCGGGACGTGTGCTCGAAGACGTGCGCGCTGCCCGCCAGCGCCCGGTCCAGGTCGGCCTCGTCGCAGCCCATCGCGAAACGGGCCAACTCGTTGCCGGGGTGGTCGCGGTGCGCCGCGGGGCAGGACGGGTCGAGCGAGCTGGCGGGGTCCAGCACGGCGGGCAGCGGCCGCTCGTGGACGGTCACGGCCGCGGACCCGGCGCGGGCGGCGGCCCGGGACTCGGCGATCACGACGCCGACCACGTCACCGGGGAAGCGGGCCTCCCGGGTGAACACCGAGGTGTCGTCGCGGCTGCCGTGCGGGTTGGTGGAGAACCGGATGCCCGGGTCGTCGTCCGGGGTCAGGACGAGGACCACGCCGGGAACGGCGAGGGCGGCCGTGGAGTCGAGGACGACCTCGGAGTGCGGCCCGCGGGCCCGGACGAGTCGGGCGTACAGGCCGCCCGGCGGCTGGTCGTCCAGGACGTACCGGGCGAGTCCCGCGGCGCGGTCCCGGGTGTGGGTGTGGCGGGTGGTCATGCCGTCACCTCCCGGCGGTCGTCGGCGCCGGTTGCGGTGTCGGTGTCGGCGTCGGCGTCGGCGTCGGGGATGGCGGCGGCGTCGGCGTCGGTTTCGGTGTCGGCGGGGCACACCCCGCGCAGGACGTGGGCGGCGGCGGCCAGCCCGCCGCACCGGCAGAGGTGGCCCGCGAGCAGGTCTCGGATGTCGTCCTCGTCCGCGGGGAGTCCCCCGTGCCGGTCCATCCAGGAGCCGCAGGACACCAGGACGCCGGGGGTGCAGAAGCCGCACTGGACGGCGGCGGCCTCGGCGAGTGCCCCGATCACCGCGCGTCCGGCGGGCCGGTCGGCCAGGGTCGCGGCGGTGTCGACCCGGTCGCCGGCGCGGAGCCGGGCCACCGGCACCAGACAGGAGGGGACCGGCTCGCCGTTCAGCGACACCGTGCAGGCTCCGCACGTCCCCTCCTCGCAGCCGACCTTGACCGCTCGGTGCCCGTGGTCGCGCAGCCACCAGGCGAGGCTGTCGGTCGGCCTCGATCCGTCCGGCACGGGCCGCGCGGTGCCGTCGACCACGACGTCGGTGCCGGGAGCAGCGCAGGTCGGGCCGTCGGCGCGGGGCCCCGCGCAGGTCGGTCCGTCGCCGAGGGGGGCAGCGGCGCGCTGCGGTCCGGACGGGAGCCCGGCCGGCCCGGTGGTCAGTGCCTCGCAGGCCTCGGCCACCAGCAGCCGCATGATCCGGTGGCGGTACCCGGCCGACGCCTCCCCGTCGTCCAGCAGCTCGTCCGGCCCGGGCAGCCGGTCCGGCTCGACCAGGCGCGGGCGGGGCAGCCCCGCTCCGACGCAGACCGTGATCCCGCCGTCCGGGCGCCGGACGGCCGCGACCGAGACCAGGCTGGGCGCGATCGTCTGATGTCCGGTGAACCGGCGGTAGACGCCCGGAGCGGCCGGCCCGAGGTCCACCGAGAGCACGGCGAACGGGCCGGGCAGGGTCCACAGGTCCAGCGGGGACAGCTCGCGGACCGTGCCGTCGGCCGCGTCCAGGACGGAGACCGTCGCGCCGGACGCGGCCAGGGCGACCGGCAGGTCGGCGCGCGGCGACCGGGCCCCGAGGACACCGCCGACGGTGATCAGCCGCCTGACCCCGGGGTGGCCGGTGGCGGCGACGGCCTGGGCGATCGCCGGACGCCCGGCACACGACGCCGCCATCCGGGACAGCGGGACCATCGCGCCGACCCTGCCGTCCACGGCGCGGTCCAGCCCGAGCCCGCCCAGGTCCGCGGTGATCCGGCCCCAGGCGTCGGCGAAGGCCGCCGACATCAGGCCGGCGCCGCCGCCCAGGGGTACCGCCCCGCTCCGCAGGGCGGCCAGGAGGGCCCCCACGTCCGCCGGGCGGAGCAGCTCCACCCCGTCACCTCGACTGTTCCGCACCCGGGTCCCCCGTCCTCACCTGCCGCCGTGGTCGATTACCGGCCCGACGCTCCCAGGCGGCCGCGGGCGCGTCACTGCGGGAAGCCGCAGCGGGACGGGGCTGCGGCTTCCCGCAGTGGCCGGAGCGGCCGCCGCCGCCAGGCTTCGAGCAGCGCACCGCGAAGGAGCCCCCGATGTCAGACCCGTCGCCCGACCGCGACACCCTGCTCACCACCTGGTACGAAGCGACCCCCCGGCGACTCGGGGAGCACCTGCGACTCACCGCGACGCCGTCCTGGCTGGACTCCCCGGTCGTCGGCGCGGGCCTCGCCCTCGGCGCCGGCGGCGACGCCGGGCGGCCCGGCCCGGGCACGTGGGTGGCCGCCGGCCCCTGCCTCGGAGACTGCTCCGCCGGGCTGACCCTGGAGGCGCTGGCCGTCGTCTACAACCTGTTCGCCACCGCCCGCGCCGCCGGGCTGCGGCCGCTGCTGCACCTCGGCACCGCCGAGCTGGAGACGACCGATCCGCAACTGGCGCCGACCTGGCGGAGGGTGGCCGAGGAGGTGCGGGCCACGGCCGAGCACTGCGCCCGGCTGCTCGGCGTCCCGGAGTACCTGGTGTGCGAGACCGGCGAGCACAGCGCGCACCCGGCGGTGCGGCAGGCCGTCGCCCGGTCCCGCGACGTGGTCTCGGACGCGCGGTTGAACGGCGTCTACGACCTGTTCGGCCCTCCCCGGCCGCCGTCGCAGCGGCACGTCGAGGCCGCGCGCTCGTGCCTGGTCTTCCACACGCCCGGCGTGCTGGAGCAGATCGCAGGGGCACCGGTCGACAGGCTGGTGGTGCTCACCGACGTCCAGCAGGCGGCGCTGGTGGCGCTGGCGGCGGAGGTCGACGAGGCGGAGCTCGGGAGCGCCCCGGGCGGGGCCCGGGAGAGCGGGCGCCTCACCTGGCTGGTGCAGTGCCCGTTCCCGGCCGTGGACGGCAGCGCCCGGATGTTCCGGGCCGCTCCCGCCCAAAAGCTCCACGTCACCGCGGACCCGGCCGTCCTGGCGTACGACCTGGCGCGGATGCCCGCCCCCGTCCTGCGGGTCTGGGGCGCCTTCTGGTCGGCCGTCGACCCGGCCTTCCACGCCGCGGACCCGGCCGAACTGGCCGACGTCATCGGGCAGTTGACGCCGGACCGGGCGGCGGACCGGCAGCACCGGAGGGCGGTCGCATGCTGAGGCCGCTGTCCCGGGAGCTGCTGGAGGCGCTGCCCGGCCGCCTGGTGCAGACGCGGGTCCTCGCCGGACGGCTGGGCGCGCCGGACGCGGCGCTGGTCGGCGGACCGGGCCTGGTGGCCTGGTTCTGCGCACCGCCGGACCGGCCGGACTCCGCGGAGGAACTGCTGGTCGAGGAACTCGCCGACGCGCTCGGCATGCCGACGACCGTCGTCGTCGAATCCCCGGACGACGGGGCGGGCCCGCGGGGCGCGGCGGCCGCACCCGCGGGGCCCGGCGCCCGGCCGGGCCGGACGGTCGTGCCGCGCGCGGAACTGCCGACCGTGGAGGCGCTGCTGTCCTGCGCGGGCCGGTTGGGAGCGGCCGAGGCGGCCCACGCTGCCGAGGGCGGCCACCTCCCCGAGGTGCTGGCCCTGGCCGCCGCCGTCGCGGTGCTCGCCGAGGCGGCCGGCCGCGGGCGTCTCGCGCTGGTGTTCGCCGAGGAGCGGCAGGACGCCGTCGAGGCGGCGCTGCGGTGCCTGCCCGACCGGGCCCGACGGCGGACCACCGCACTGCTCCTGTCGGCTCCGGCCGCGGCCCTGCGTCAGCTGCCGCATCCGGACCGCGCCCCGGCCGGGGCGCTGGCGCGGGCGGTGCGGAGGCTGCCGTCCGGCAACCCGGACGGCGATCACGGGGTCACCCGGGTGGGCGGCTGCTCGGCACTGGCCGCGGCGGTCCGCTACGGGCAGCGCCGCAACGCCGACGCCGACCTGGGCCGGATCGTGCGCGACTGCCGTACGGGGGCGCCGTGTTCGGACTGCAAACCGACCTTGCTGCGGCTGATCGAGCCGCGGTGAAGAGCTGTGCCGCCGACCGGTGGCACAGGAACGAAAGGGCATCTGTGACACGCATCGTGGCCACGGCCGAGCCGTACGGCTTCGGCCCGGTTGCCAAACTGATCAGCATCGTGCGGGCGGCGCCGCTCGCCGTCCGGGGCCGATGGGAGTTCGTCGGCCACGGCTCGGCGCTGACCGCGGCCGGCTCGGCCGCCGGCCTCTTCGGCTCGGTCACCGAGGTGGACACCTCGGACCCGGCGGCCGTCCTGGAGGTGCTGCGCGGCGCCGACCTCCTGGTGGACGTGATGGAGCCGACGGCCGTGGTCTGCGCCGCCGCGCTGGGCGTCCCGGTCGGGTACGTCGACAGCCTCCCGCACGTGTGGCGGCCCGAGCTGACGCCGGACCGGGTGAGGGAGCTGGCGGAGGAGGTCCGCGGCGACGAACGGGCGGCCCTGCGGATCTGCGCCGAACTCGCCCCGCACGACCTCCAGGCCGTGGCCCACGCCCTGGCGGAGCGCTCCTACCTGCAGCAGGGGCCCAACCCGCCGCTGTCGGCGCTCGAACCGCGCCGGGCCGTCCCGGTCGGCGGCATCGTCTCCCGGGTGCGGCCCGGGCCGGACGCCCCGGACGTGCTGGTCTCCCTCAGCGGGCAGCGCTCGGCGCTCGTCCCACTGGAGACCGCGGTGCGGTACGCGGAGCTGGTCCTGCTGCTGCTGCGCGGCTGCGCCGGCCACCTGCCGCCCGGAGCCTCGCTGTGGCTGACCGGCAACCCCGAGGTGCTGGAGGCCCTCCCGGCGTCCGCCCTCGACGCCCTGCCCGGCACGGTGCGGGTCGGCCCGCTGGGCCCCGACGCCATGGCGTCCGCCCTGGCCGGGGCCGGGGTGGTGCTCGCCCCGCCCGGGCTGACCACCTACCTGGAGTGCGTGGACCAGCGGGTGCCGCTGCTGCTGCTCCCGGACCAGCACGCGGGGCACCGGATCAACCGGAGGCAGATCGACCCGGACGGCGCCTTCGGACCGTGGAACCTCGCCACGCCGGCGCCCCCGGACACCCCGTCGTTCGCCGAGATCATCACCGACACCGGCGAACTGGCCGCCGCCACCGGGCGCGTCCTGCGGGACGCCGAGCAGTCGCGGGCCGCCGGGACGCTGTTCGGCGCGGCGGTGGCCGGACTGCTGCACAGCCCGACCGTCCGGGACGCGCTGGCCGAGCGCCAGTGCCGCCGGGCCGCGGCGGCCTTCGGCGGCACCGACGGGGCCCGTACGGTCGTCCGCGACCTGGCCCGGCTGCTGGAGCCGTCCCCGGACGCCCTTCGGCCCGCCGTCGCCGGGGGCGCCCCGGTGCGGGCCGAACCGGTCGTGCTGCGCCCCGTGCTGACGGGAACCGAACGGCACCACGTGGCCGAGGTCCTGAGGAGCGGGGAGCTCTCGGCCGTCGGCGGGGGGCGCTTCGTCCGCGCGCTGGAGGAGGCCGTCCGGGCCGCGACCGGGGCCCGCCACGCCGTGGCGGTGTCCTCGGGGACGGCGGCGCTCCACATCGCGCTGCGGGCCGCCGCCGAGGTCGCCGGGGCGCCGCTCGAAGCCGGCGTGGCGCTCCCGACGCACACCTTCGCGGCCAGCGGCAACGCCGTCGTGGCGGCCGGCGGCACACCGCTGCCGCTGGACGTCGACGGCCGGACGCTGCGACCGCTGGAGAGCTCCCTGAAGCAGGCCGGTGCCGACGGCGCCCGGGTGCTGCTGTGCGTCCACATGTACGGCGTCCCGCTGCCCGCCGCCGATCTCGCCGCCGCCGTCGGACCGGGCACGCTGCTGGTGGAGGACTGCGCCCAGGCGCTGGGCTCCCGGCTGGACGGCAGCCACGTGGGCCTCGCCGGGCTGGCGGGCACGCTCAGCTTCAGCTCGGAGAAGGCCGCCTCCAGCGGCGAGGGCGGCATGGTGATCACCGACGACGAGTCCGTCGCCGACTACGCCCGCGCCTTCCGCGACAACGGCATGACCGGCTGGAACCGCTTGCGGACCCCGGCGCTCAACCACCGGATGACCGAGCTCCAGGCCGCGGTGGCGCTGGGCCAGATCCAACGGCTGCCCGAACTGCAGGCCGCCCGTGACGCCGTCGCCGCCCGCTACGCCGAGCGGCTGGCGGGCACCGCGCTGGAGGCGGTGGCACCCCCGGCAGGCGCCCGCTTCAGCTGGGCCAAGTACCCCGTCCGGGTGCCCGCCTCCTGGGGAGTCGACGCCGACGAGGTGGTGGCCGCACTGCGCGCGGAGAACGTGCCGATCCAGGGCGCCTACCGGGGGCTGCACGACTACCGGCAGCTCGCGCCCCGCGCCGGCCGGCCGGCCGGCTGCCCGGTGGCCGACGGCTGGCAGCCGCTGACCTTCCACCTGCCGACCGGGCCCGCCGTGAGCACCGCTCTGGCCGAGGAGATCCTCGCCGCCCTGGAGAAGATCACCCACTGGTTCGACCGCGACCGGTCGAACCGGAGCTGACCCCCGACCCACGCCTCCCGAGGAGACCCCTTGTCCCCCACGCCCAGCCGCACCGCCGGCCCCCAGATCCTCTACATCCGCCTGCTGGAGGCGTGCAACGCCCGCTGCCGCATGTGCAAGTTCGCCGGATCCACCGACGCCTACCGGCCGGACCCGGACCGGCTGCGCCGACTCGTGGACGACCTCCACGAGATGGGCACGCAGGAAGTCCGGTTCACCGGAGGCGAACCGCTGCTGTACCCGGAACTCCCGGACATCGTCGCCCACCTGACCGAGCGCGGCATGCGCTCCTCCTTCGTCACCAACGGCGAGCACCTGGCCGCGCGCGCGAAGGAGCTGGTCGACGCCGGGCTGACCAAGCTGATCTGCTCGCTCGACTCGCCGCGGCCCGAGGTGCACGACGAACTGCGGCGCACCGAAGGCCTGCTGGCCGCCGCCACTGCAGGCATGCGGGACCTGCGCGCCGCCGCCGCCGCGGCCGGCACGGACGTGACGCTGATCGTCAACACCATCGTGTCCAACCGCACCTGCGGCCACCTGGACGAGTTCCTGCCGCTGCTCGCCGAGCTGGGCGTGCGGCGCTGGAACCTGATCCCCCTCAAGGGCGTGCGCGGCCTGTACATGAACCGCGAACAGATCGACGCCACCCATGAGTTGCTGCGCACCCTGCTGCCGGCCATGGCGGCGGCCGGCGTCGACGTCAACGCGCTCGGACCGGACATCTTCGGCAGCACCGAGGAACAGATCCAGAACAGCAGCCGCGGCCGCTCGGTCACCTACAAGAGCTGCAGCGTCCCACTGACGGTGGCCTACCTGGACGCGAAGGAGGGGCTGCTGACCGCCTGCAACTGCCTCCCGCACTACCGCGGCCGGCCGCTGACCATCGCCAACGCCTGGGACCGGCCGTTCGCCGAGGTGTGGAACGACCCGGTGTTCGCCGAGGAGCGGCACAGGTTCTCCGTCGAGGCACCCTCCCTGTGCCACGGCTGCGAGCCGTCCAACGTCCGCTTCAACGCCCGGATCGCCGAGGCCCTGACCCTGCTGCCGAGCCGGCCGCCGATCGCCGCCGCGCCGGGGGAAGCCGCCGAACGGGCGCGCCTGCGGATGGTCGAGGACCACCTCGCCGACCTGGCCGTGGAATGGCTGTGAGCCCCGCCCGGACGCACGCCGAAGCCGACGCCGCCGTCGCCGCGCTGGACCCGCTCGGCGCGGACGCCCTGCTGTCCGGCCTCCCGGCGCTCAACCGGGACCGCGACGCCGCCCGGCTGCGCCACCTCGCCGACCGGCTCGCCGAACGCGCCCAGGACGTGCACGAGCCCGAACCGGCCCGCGCGGCCCTGCGCGACCTCGGCATCGCCGCCGCGTCCTGGTGCCGGCTGCACCCCGACCGGCCGCCGGCGGAGCGGGTCGCCGCCGAACTGCTCCGCCTCGCGGAGCTGACCGGGGAGCCGCCGCGCGACAGCCTCCCGTCGTACACCACCCGCAACCCGGCCGGGCCGCGCCGGCGGAGCTTCACCGGCACCGCCGCGGAGGAGCTGTTCATCGCCGGCCTCGCCACCGGCGCGCAGGTCCTGGACGAGGCCGTCGGCCACTGCGTCGCCCTCGGGGCAGCCGTCGACCAGGACCGGCCCCACGACGGGGCCGCGGCCGCCCGCGCGACCGGCGAGGCCTTCGCGGCGTTCACCCGGCTCTTCCACACGGTGCGCCGGGGCATGACGGGGCGATTCTTCGCCGAGGAGCTGCGGCCCTTCTTCCCGCCGATCGACCTCGACGGGCAGACGTGGCAGGCGCCCAGCGGCGCCCACCTGCCGATCCTGACGCTGGACGTCCTGCTGTACTCGGGCACGGCCGCAGGACGGCAGGACGGCGACGCCGCGTCCGCCGACGCGGTGTTCACCGCACACGCCACCGGCGCCCTGCCCTACCTGAGGCCCGACCACCGGGAACTGGTGCTGGCCCAGGCGGGCCGCCCGGGCCTGGTCGCGAGGCTGGCCGCCCGCCCGGCCGGCGGGGCCGACGCGCTGCTGCGCGCCGCCGTCGCCGAGCTGACCAGGGCCTTCCTCCGGTTCCGCTACCCCCACCGCAAGCTGGCGCGGGACGCGCTGGAGGCCAGGCTCGGACCGCCGGTCGGCGGCCCCTACCGGATCGAGCCGCTGGAAGAGCTGATCGCCGTGGTCCGGGCGGCCGGGGACGCTCTCGCCCCCCGTCCGGACGGAGACCGAGTGCCGTGACCCGCCCCCTCTTCCACGCCTGCCCGGACCCCGAGGAGTATCGGGAGCGCGCCCGGGACCGCGCCGAGCGGCCGTCGGCCCCCGTGCCGGTGCTCACCACCGGCAGACCCGACCTGGCCGCGGCGGCCGAGTACGCCGCCCCGCTCTACGCGGCCGGCCGCGTCCCGCCGTGCAGCGAGATCGGCCTGCTGCTGCCCCCGCCGGCCGCGACCGGCGATCCCGGTCCGGCCGGCGACCCCGGCGGGCCCGACGGCCGGGAGCAGCTGTCGCCGCTGCTGGACCCGCTGGCCCGGCGCTGGGTGCACACCGCCGAGGACGTCCCGCCCTCCGCCGGGTCGGTGCTCGTCGTCGGCACCTACCCGCGGCTGCGCCACGACGCGCTGGGCCCGCTGCTCCGCCCCGCCGGCCCGGACCGCTCGCTGACCCTGCTCACCGGCCGGGACCTGCCCTCGCTCAGCTGGATGCTCGCCAAGCAGTACGTGGGCGTTCGCCCGGAGGTCGTCGGCCGGGCACTGTTCTCCGACACCGACGCACCGGCGGGCGGCGGACGCGGCGAGGTGTTCGCCGGGGCGGCGCTGAGGGCCGACGGACTGCGGGCCGCCCTCACCGGGCGCCGCTGGCGGCGGGTCATGGTCCAGGGCCACGGCGGCGACGACCACGTGAACCTGGGCACCTGGACGCTGTGCGGGCGGGCCGCGGCCGACGTGCCGTCCGGCCCGGCCCGCACCCGGCCGCGCTGCGGGCACGGCCATCCCTGCTTCAAACGCGAGGACCGGCTGGTGGGCCCGGGCGAGGTGCTGGCCGCCGAGATCGTGCTGTCCTCCTGCGCCAACGGCCCGTTCGCCGACACCGCGTCCTATGACAGCAGGTACCAGGTGATGCTGGCGGCACTCGACGGCCCCGCCCAGTCGGTGGTCGCCGCGCCCGGCGTGCACGACAGCGACCGGCCCGAGAACCTGGTGTACCTGGCACACGAGCGGCCGGACGGCCTCGCCGGTCCGCTCAACCGCAGCCTGGCGGACGTCACCCCGGGCCCGGTCTACCTCCAGTACGGCTTCCCGACGGCACCGGGAGCCGGCACCGGCGGACCGGCCGGGCCACCCGCGCCGCGCCCGACGGCCGCCGGCCGCGGCGCGCACGGTGCGGACCGGCCCGCGCCGCCCGCCGACGCCCTGCCGGCCGAGCAGCTGGCCCTGCCGGCCGAGCAGCTGGCCGTGCCGGTCGACCGGGCGGTGGCCTACCTGTCCGGGGGGCTTCTCCCGCCACGGCATCCGCTGCGCCCGAGGCTGGAGCGGTTCGCCGGGAAGTACCTGGCCCTGCTCAGCCGGGCCGGCCGGCCCTACCCGCCGGCCGTCGCCGAAGGACTGCGCGGTGACCTCCAGTCGCTGGACCACGCGATCGCCGGACAGCTGCGCCGCGACCCCGAGGACCCCTTGGCGCGGTACCCCGAGTACTGGGCCCGGCGCAGCCGGATCGTGGGGGAACCGGAGGCCGTCGGCTGCGGGTGCGGGCTGCAGGCCACCCGGACCGTCCTCGGCGGACTGGCCCGGATCGTCCCCGACACCGAGTCGGTGCTGTGCCCGCGCTGCGGGGACGTCGCCGTCCGGCAGAGCGGGGCCCCGCTGGTGCGCGCCGAGGGGCCGCAGGTGCTGCGGGCCGGCGCGGAGGCGGAGCTGACCGTCGGGTTGAGCGCGGGGCGGGCCGGGGCGCCGGTGCAGCTCGGCGTGTTCTTCCCGCCGTTCCTGCGCGCCGCCTGCGCGGTGGAGCCGCCCGGATCGCGGGTGCGGCTGTCCCCGGCGGGCGAGCACACCGCCCGCTTCACCCTGCGGGTGGCGCCCGACGCGCTGCCGCAGATGCACTACTGCCGGGTCTTCGCCGTACAGGACCTCGCCGTGTCCGGCGCACGCGCGCAGTTCCCGGTCGTCCCCGCGCGGACCTGAGCAGGACACCGGGACCAGTTGGATCGAGAGCGGGAGAGAGTGCTGGAAATCGCCGATGGACTTCGCGCATGGTGCGAGCGGGGGGAGCCGTTCGCCGTCGCCACGGTGGCCGCGGTGCACGGCAGCGCGCCCCGGCGGCCGGGGGCGGCCATGGCGGTGGACGCCGCGGGGTCGGTGCTCGGCTCGGTGTCCGGCGGCTGCGTCGAGAGCGAGGTGTACGAGCTCTGCCGCGCGGCGCTCGACGGTGGTACGCCGGGGCTGCACCGCTTCGGGTACGACGACGACTCCGCCCTGGGCGCCGGGCTGACCTGCGGCGGCTCGGTCGAGGTGTTCGTCCAGCGGATCGACCCGGCACGGCCGGCGCCCGGGCTCGCGTTGCGGGACGCCGCCGCCCGCCGGCCGGTGGCGCTGGTCCGGATCGTGGCCGGCCCGGCCCGGCTGCTGGGGCGCGCCCTGGCGGTCCGGGCGGGAGACGGTCGGCCGGGTGCGGTGGCGCCGGGAACGGTGACGTCGGGTGCGGTGACGTCGGGTGCGGTGACGTCGGGTGCGGTGACGTCGGGTGCGGTGGCGCCGGGAACGGTGGCGCCGGGAACGGTGACGTCCGGTGCGGTGACGCCGGGAACGGTCGTCGGGACGCTCGGTGAACGCGCCGCCGACCGGGCCGCGGTGGACGCGGCGCGGGCCCTGCTGCGGACCGGCCGGACCCGCACCGTCCTGGTGCCCACCGCGGACGGCCCGGCCACCGCGCTCGTGGAGGTCAGCGCCCCGGCGCCGCGGCTGCTGATCTTCGGCAGTACGGACTTCGCCGTCGCACTCGCCCCCGTCGGCGCGCACCTGGGCTACCGGGTCACGGTCTGCGACGCCCGGCCGGTCTTCACCACGGCGGACCGCTTCCCCGGCGCCGACGAGGTGGTGGTCGCCTGGCCCGACCGCTACCTCCGCGACACCGCCACCGACGAGCGCACCGCGGTCTGCGTGCTCACCCACGACCTCCGCTTCGACGTCCCCCTGCTGCGGGACGCCCTGCGGATGCCGCTGGGGTACGTGGGCGCGATGGGATCGCGCCGCACCCACGGCGAGCGGATGTCGGCCCTGCGCGCCGAGGGCCTGACCGAGGCGGAACTGGGCCGGCTGCACTCTCCGATCGGTCTCGACCTCAACGCGTGCTCGCCCGAGGAGACGGCGGTGTCGATCGTGGCGGAGATCATCGCCCACCGCAACGGTGCCACGGCCACGCCCCTGGGCGGTTCGGCCCTCGCCATCCACCGGGAACCGGCGCGGTCCTGACCCGGCGCCGCCGGCCGGCGGCGGCCTCCGGTCAGCGACACCGGCCGGCGGCGGCGGCCTCCGGTCAGCGGCGGCGGGCCGGGTGCGGCGCCGGCAGCGGTGGCGGAGTGCGGTCCGGCGCGGTCGCGAGGGCGTCGAGCACGAGCCGGACCGCCGTGTCGAGCTGGGGGTCGCGCCCGGCCCGCCAGTCCTGCGGGGTGCGGACCGATTCGACGTCCGGGTCGACGCCGCGGTTCTCCACCTCCCAGCCGTACCCCTGCAGCCAGTTGGCGGCCTTCGGCTGGGTGACACTGGTCCCGTCCACCAGCGTGTAGCGCAGGTCGATGCCGATCACCGCGCCGGAGGTGCGGACGCCGACCAGCGGGCCGACCCCTAGGGCCTGGAGGGCCGCGGCGGCGACCTCGCCGTCGGAGCCGGTGAACTCGTTGACGAGCACGGCCACGGGCCCCCGGGGCGCCGTCCGCGGGTAGCCGACGGGCTCGGCCCAGCGGGCACGGCTCCACCCCACCGTCCGCCGGGCGAGCTGTTCCACGATCAGTTGCGAGAGCATGCCGCCCCGGTTGTCCCGCAGATCCACCACCAGCCCCTCGCGCGCGGCCTCGGTCCGCAGATCGCGGTGGAACTGCGCCCAGCCGGGGCCGAGCATGTCCGGCACGTGCAGGTAGCCCAGCCGGCCGCCGGAGTCGCGGTGGACCAGCGCCCGCCGGTCGGCGACCCAGTCGTGGTAGCGCAGCGGCTCCTCGTCCGCCAGCGGGACCACCACCACCGGGCGACTGCCTCCGGCCGCGCCGAGCACCGTCAGCTCGACCGGCTGCCCGGCCGTGCCGAGCAGCAGCGGGGCCGGCCCGACGACCGGGTCCACCGGCCGGCCGCCCACCGCGACGAGCACATCCCCCGGGACCACCGAGACACCCGGTGCCGCCAGCGGGGAGACCGCCCGCGGATCGGACGGCTCCGCGGGCAGCACCCGGGCGATCCGCCACCGGCCCCCGGCGTCGCGGACCAGGTCCGCACCGAGCAGGCCCGGGCGCAGCCGCGGGTCTCCGCCGTCCACGGGCGGACCGACGAAGGCGTGCGAGGTGCCCAGTTCGCCGTGCACCTCCCAGAGCAGGTCGGCCAGCTCGTCGTGGGAGGCGATCCCCTCGAGCAGCGGACGGTAGCGCTCCAGGACGCCGTCCCAGTCCACGCCGGACATGTCGGCGCGCCAGAAGTTCTGCCGCATCAGCCGTCCGGCCTCCGCGTACATCTGGCGCCACTCGGCGGAGGGTTCGACCCACACCCGGACCCGTTCGAGGTCGACCGGCTCCGTGGCGCCGCCGTCCGCGGGCCCGGCGTGCAGCCCGCCGCCGCGGCGCAGCACCAGCCGGGTGCCGTCACCGCTCACGGCGAAGCCGGTGACGCCGTCGGCGAGCGCGAGCGGCGTGCGGTGCGCCAGGTCGTAGCCCTCCAGCGCCGGTGCGGCGGGCCGCTCTCCCGCGGTGGCCGCCGCCGCGCCGGTGAGTCCGGTCATCGGCTGCCGCAGCCACAGGACCTTCGAGCCCGCCGTGCGCAGCGCCGAGTAGCGGCCGGCCTCGACCGGGAACGGCATCGTCCGGGCTTCGATCCCCTCGGGGTCGATCCGGGTGGGTGGCACGGCGGCGGGACAATCGCCGGGCGACGGGTCCTCCGTCGAGCGCTCTTCCGTCCGGGGCTCCTCCGTCGAGTGCTCTTCCGTCCGGGGCACTTCCGTCCGGGGCTCCTCCGTCGAGTGCTCTTCCGTCCGGGGCACTTCCGTCCACGGGGCGAACGGTGACGGGGTGTCGGCGGCCAGGGCCATCAGGTACGGGCGGCAGCCGAGCGGGAACGACAGGTCGAGGGAGTGCGTGTCCGGGACCGGGTCGAAGACCCGCTCCGAGAGGAACGCCAGATAGGCCCCGTCGGGGGTGAACGCCGGGGAGTGGTCGTTGAAGCGCAGCGGGGTGGCGTCCAGCACCTCCCCGGTCCGGGTGTCGGCGATCCGCAGCCACCGCAGCGGCCGGGGGCCGGCCTGCGACCAGGCCAGCCGGCGGGAGTCGGGTGAGAAGGCCAGCCCGGTCGCGTCACCGTGCCGGCCGGCGGCCAGCTCCCGGACCTCGCCGGTGGCCCATTCCACCAGCAGCACCCGCCCGTCGTGGCTGGCCACCGCGGCGTGCCGGCCGTCCGGTGAGACCTCCAGTTCGAGCACCCGGCCCAGCCGTCCGGCCGCGACCCGGCGCCGGTCCCCGCTCCCGGCGCCGGTCGGCGTTCCGGGTGCGGCCGACGTGGGGGCGCACTCCAGGGCGTCCTCGTCCTCGGCATCCGTCACCCAGGCGGCCATCGGGCGCCCGTCGGCGCGGAAGGCGCGGGGCAGGCGGGCCCGGACGCCGGGCTCCGCGGTCAGGACGCGGACCGGACCCGGCCGGTGCGGCAGCACGTGGACGGTGCCCCGCACCTCCACCACGCTGCTCCGGCCGGTGTGCTCGGGGCGGGCGTCACCGAGATGGTCGGCGGCGCGGACGGGGTACGGCCGCAGCCGGGCGCGGCCGCCGCCCAGGCGCACGACGATCGGGGCGGGCTCCGCATCCAGGTGCTCCAGCAGGTGGAGGTCGCCGGCGCGGGCGTGGACGATCCGGCGGCCGTCGGTGGCGGCCTGCCGCGCGTAGCAGTCCGCCGGGGCGGTGTGTCGCCGCAAGCCGGTGCCGTCGGGCAGACAGGAGTAGAGGGCGCCGGAGCCCTCGTGGTCGGAGAGGAAGGCGATCCGGTCGCCGACCCACATCGGGCACTCCAGCGAGCCCTCCAGTGCGGCCAGGATCCGTCGGAGCGCGCCGCCGTCCGGGGCCGACCAGAGCTTCCCGGCCAGGCCGCCCCGGTAGCCCTTCCAGTCCGCGGACTCCCGGATCATGGTGGCCGAGGAGACCACCACCCCGCCCCGGGGCCCGAAGGCGACGTCGCCGACCGGGCCGTACGGCAGCCGCTCGGCCGGACCGCCGTCGACCGGCAGCGCGTACGCCCAGGGGCGGCGCTGGGTGGGCTGGCCGTGGGTGGTGGTGGCCACCACCCGCCCGTCCGGGGTCCAGCCGGAGACGGCGGTCCGCCAGACGCCCCAGTGGGTCAGCCGGCGCACCGGACCGCCCTCGACGGGGGCGAGGTGCACCTCGGTGTCGGCCCCGGAACCGGAGGTGAAGGCGATGTGCCGGCCGTCCGGGGAGATCCTCGGCCGGGCCACGGGCCGGCTCCCGTCGGTGATCCGCCAGGCCCGGCCCGTCTCCACCGCGCCGGACGCACCCGCGGACTCGATCGGGGCGGCCCACACGCAGTCCTCAGCGGTGAAGGTGAGCAGGTCGCCGCGCAGGTGGGGGAACCGGAGGTAGGAAGCCCGCATCGATCTCGTCCCTGTTCACGTCCGTCGCACGCCCGCGTGCGCGCTGGTCACCGGAGCAGGGAGCGTGCCACGGCGGCGGGCGGGCCGTCACTGCGGAAAGCCGCAGCGGCCGCGCCGGCCGCGCGGTTGCGGCTTCCCGCAGTGGCCCGGGCCGCCCGGGCTGACACGCTGCCGACGAGCGCGGTTGACCGAGGAGGGGCATGTCCGGAATAGCCGGTTGGGTGGATCGTGGGCGGGACCTCGCCGCACAGGAACTGTCGGCGGCCCGGCTGGCGGCCGGGCTGGCGGCCCGGGGCCAGGCCGGCGAGGGTCGTCTGGTCGAACGTCACGCGGTGTTCGCGCAACGGGTCGACGCCGCCTGGACCGGCACGGCGCGGCCCGCCGCGGTCCACCGGGACGGGGGGCTCGTGGCCATGGCCGTCTGCGACGGATACCTGCACAACGGCGCCGAGCTGTGGCGGGCCGCGGAGCCGGGGAGCGCGACCCCACCGGGGCGCCCGGCGGAGCCCTCGGTCGCCGAGGTGCTGCTGCGCGCCTACCTGACCTGGGGGCCGGACGCCGTGCCCCGGCTGGAAGGGGCCTTCGCCTTCGCGATCTGGGACGCGCGAAGGTCCGAACTGCTGCTCGGCCGGGACCGGCTGGGCGTGCAGCCGCTGAGCTACCTGCCGACCCCGGACGGCGCCGTGTTCGCCTCCGATGTGGCCGTCCTGGCCGAACACCCCCTGGTCCGGCCGGAGTTGGACGCCGAAGGGCTGTGTGGCGTACTGACCCAGATCCGGCCGTGGGGCCGCGGCGCCCTGCGCGGGGTGCGCGAGGTGCCGCCCGCGCACCTCGTCCGCCTCGGTGTGGACGGCGAACGGGCCCACCGCTACTGGGCGCTGGAGGCGCGGCCGCACACCCTCGACCGGAACGCCACCATCGAGCGGGCCGGCGAGCTGCTGCGGGCCGCCGTCGAACGCGACGCGCGCGGCACCGATCCGGCGGTGCTGCTCTCCGGCGGGCTCGACTCCAGCGCGCTGACCGGTCTGGTCGCGGCCGGGACGGGCACGGCGCCCCAGACCTTCACCGTCGTCTTCGGGGACACCGCCGCGGCGGTCCCCGACCGTCCCTTCGCCCGGGAGGTCGCCGAGTTCTGGGGCTGTGACGCCCACGAGGTGACCGTCCGCCCGGAGGAGCTCTCCGACCCGGTGACACTGGCCGACGTGCTGTCCGCCAAGGACTACCCCTCGCCGTTCGGGGACAAGGACACCACCCCCTTCCTGTTCAGCCGCCAGGTCGCCCGCCGGGTGCCGGTGGTGCTCAGCGGCGAGGCCGCGGACTCGGTGTTCGGCGGGATCGGCGGAGCGATCGACGGGAACCGCAGGCTCGGCACCTTCCCCTGGATCGAGCGGGCCCGCCGATTCGGTGTGGAACACGGCGTCGGCACCGGCCTGTTCGCCCCCGACCTGCTGCACGACATCGACGTCACCGGCTACCTCGACCGGCGTTTCCGGGAGGCGAGCGCGGAGGTCCCCCACCTGACCGGGGAGCCGGCCGCGCACGCGCTGGCCCGGCAGGTGGACTACCTGGTGGTGACCCGGCTGCTGGAGCAGGGCGTCGGGCACTCGGAACGGCTCTCCGCGGCGGCCGGACTCCAGGTGCGGTTCCCGTTCCTGGACCACCAGCTGCTCTCGTTCCTGTACAACGTCCCACCGGAGCTGAAGAGCTTCGACGGACGCGAGAAGAGCCTGCTGCGGGCGATCGCCCGGGACCTCCTCCCCGATTCGGTGCTGGCCAGGGCGAAGGTCCCCTACCCGATCACCTACGCCGGGCAGTACAAGGCGGCGCTCCTGGAGCGGCTGGGACACCTGCTCGACGACCCCGGCGCACCGGTGCTGCCGCTGGTGGACCTCACGGCGGCGAAGCGCCTCCTGGACGCCCCGGACCTGCTGGACCGCGGTGGCTGGATCGGGCGGGCCGACATCGAGATGGTCCTGAAGTGCGACGCCTGGCTGCGGCGCCTCCGGGTGGGCGTCCGACTGTGACCGGCGGACCACGCCGCTCCCCCCGGCAGAACCCCACGCACGGAAAGAGGACGAACCCGATGCCGACCACACCCCCGCCGGGCTCCGCGCTGTACCGGCTCTTCACCGACAGCGTCGCCCGGGACGACGGCCGCCAGGCGGTCCGCGACGGCTCCGGGACCGTCCTGACCTACGGCGAACTGGCCGTCCGCGCCGAGGCGCTGGCCGCCGCCGTCCGTGAACGCTGCCCGGGCACCGGCCGCCGCGTCGGACTCCACCTCGGGCGCACCGCCGACCTCGTCACGGCCGTGCTCGCGGTCGTCGCCGCGGGCCACGTCTACGTCCCGCTGGACCCGGACTACCCGGTGGACCGGCTGCGCTTCATGGCCGAGGACAGCGACCTGGCACTGGTGGTCTCCGACCGGGAGCCGTCCGGGGCACTGGACGGCCTGCCGGTGCTGCGCACCGACGGCTTCGACTGGACGCGGCCGGGGTCCGGCACGTCGGCGGACGCGGTACCGGACGCGATACCGGACGCGATACCGGACACCGAGAGCGCCTACGTCATCTACACCTCGGGCTCGACCGGGCGGCCGAAGGGCGTCGAGGTGCGCGCGCGCAGCGTGGTCGCCATGGTGGAGTCGGTCCGCGCCAGGTACGACTTCACCGACCGCGACGTGTGGACGCTGTTCCACTCGTACTGCTTCGACTTCTCGGTGTGGGAGATGTGGGGCGCGCTGGCCACCGGCGCCTGCCTGGTGGTCGTCCCGGCGGCGACCGCGCAGTCGCCGCGCGCCTGCGCGGAGTTGCTGGTCCGCGAGGGCGTGACGGTGATGAGTGTGGTCCCGACGGTCTTCCGCTACCTGGTGGCCGCGCTCCGTGCGGCGCCGGTACGGGGGGTGCCGGTACGGGCGGTGCCGGCACGGGGGGTGGCGCTGCGCCGGATCATCTTCGGCGGCGAGGCGGTGGTGCCGTCCGACATCCGCGCCTATCGGGAACTCCTCGGCGACGGCTGCGAGTTCGTCAACACCTACGGCATCACCGAGACCACCGTCTTCGTGAGCACCCGGACCCTGTCGGGCGCCGAACTGGACCGGCGGGACGGGGACGACCGCTTCGCCACCGAGCTGGGCCGGCCGCTCGACGGCTGGCGGGTGCAGGTCCTCGACGAGCACGGCCTCCCGGTGCCGGTGGGCGGCTGCGGGGAGATCCACGTCGCGGGCCTCGGGGTCGCGGTCGGATACCTGGGCCTTCCCGAGCGCACCGCGGAGTCCTTCCGGGTGCTGGCGCCGCCCGGCGGGCGACCCGAGCGGTACTACCGCAGCGGGGACCTTGCGATCCGCACCGGGGAGGACGTGTTCTGCTACGCGGGCCGCGCCGACGACCAGGTGAAGATCAACGGGTTCCGGATCGAGCCCGGCGAGGTGGAGGACGCGCTGCGCGGCGTCCCGGACGTCGAGGACGCCGCCGTGGTACCCGTCCGAAGCCGGACCGGAGCGCGGATGCTGACTGCCTTCTACACCGCCGGATCCGGCCTCGCCGGCGACGAGTTGCAGCGCCGGGCACGCCGACTGCTGCCCGGGCACCTGGTGCCCGGCCGCTTCGTCCGGCTGCCGGAACTGCCGCGCAACCCGTCCGGCAAGACGGATCGCCGGCTGCTGCGGAGCCTCGGCGAGGACTGAGAAGCCCAACCGGCACCCCACCACAACCGACCGAACCAGAAGACTCCAAGACAGGTGACGAAGATGACGAACAACCAGTCCCCGGCCGGCACGGCCGCCCCGACGGCCTCCGGTGCGGCTCCGCGCGCCGAGCTCGGCGTGATCGGCGGCTCGGGCCTGTACGCGCTGCTCGACGACGTCACCGAGGTCGCCGTCGACACCCCGTACGGGCCGCCCAGCGACTCGGTCTTCCTCGGCGACATCGCCGGCCGCCGGGTGGCGTTCCTGCCCCGGCACGGCCGGGACCACCGGCTGCCCCCGCACCGGATCAACTACCGCGCCAACCTGTGGGCGCTGCACTCGCTCGGCGTGCGCCAGGTGCTCGGCCCGTGCGCGGTCGGCGGGCTGCGCCCGGAGTACGGGCCCGGCACACTGCTCGTCCCGGACCAGTTCGTCGACCGCACCTCCGGCCGGACGCAGACCTACTACGACGGCCTGCCGCTGGCGGACGGATCCGTGCCCGAGGTGGTGCACGCGTCGATGGCGGACCCGTACTGCCCCGCCGGCCGCGACACGGTACTCGGCGCCGCGCGGAGCGCCGCCTGGGAGCCGGTGGACGGCGGCACCCTGGTGGTGATCGAGGGGCCGCGCTTCTCCACCCGCGCCGAGTCCCGCTGGTTCACCGCCAACGGCTGGTCGGTGGTCGGCATGACCGGCCACCCGGAGGCCGTCCTCGCCCGCGAACTGGGCCTCTGCTACACCTCGCTGGCCCTGGTCACCGACCTGGACGCCGGCGTGGAGACCGGCGAGGGCGTCACCCACGCCGAGGTGCTCAAGGTCTTCGGCCGGAACGTCGACCGGCTGCGCACCGTCCTGTTCAAGGCGCTGGAGAGCCTGCCGGCCACCCGGGACTGCGTCTGCTCGCACGCCCTGGACGGCCTCACGACCGGCCTGCCCGGCGTCTGCGGCGACTGAACGGAGGCGCGAGGTTCTTTCGGAGACCGACAGCAGCAGTTGCATTTCCTCCCGGTGCGGACGCAACATGGACATGATAGGCAGTCCGCCGAAGCGAAGCTGCGCAGCGCGAAATGTGTCCCGCGTCGGCCCGTCACGCTTTGGCCTTCTATCGGCCTTCGCTGCCCGTGAGCCGCCTCGCCGGGCTTGCGGCGAGGCCGAACACTGATTCCTGCATGCGTTCGGACCTCGCAGGGAGTAGATATGTCGGTTCGAAATCCGTGGGGAGCAGAAAGCCAGCCCCTTTCGTCCGACATTGACGCACCAATTCGAGCGAGAAGCGCCGGGACAAGTGTCCTCACTGCCTTTGACAAGAAGTATTTCATCGAACACGCGGCCTGGCGGCGCCTCTCCGGGATCCTGGAAAAAGGTGGAGGCGGCAGCTACGGACTCTCGGGGCCCCGCGGTTCGGGAAAGACGTGGATGATGTTCCGGGCATCGGCCTGGGCAGAGGACCGGGGCGGACTCGGGATCCACTTCCCGAGCCAGAGCGACTACGATCCCGTGGCATTCATGGCATCCATCACAGAAAATCTCTCACTGTCCTTCGATCAGTGGTACGACCGGCGCACCGGGCGACCGACGCGTCTTGTGCGCCAAAGAATCACCAGACTGACGGCAATCGGCGCATTCCTCCTGTACCTGGCATTCGTCGCACTCGACATCAATGGCACCTTCTTTTCCAACATAGAATGGTTGGACATCCGCAGCAACGGAATCCTCACAGCGCTGCTTCCAGCCGGTGTGGCCATGTGGCTCTTTGTGCGCGCCACCCAGCTCAGAAGGGAATCCAGGGCTGCCGTCGGGCGTGTCCGTGCGCAATCTGAGGAGATGCGGATTCAGGTGAGGTACGCAACAAGCCTGAAGGAGTCTTCCGAAGCAGGCGCCGACGCAGGCCTCTGGGGCGTGGCCGCCAGGTTCAAGCACGCATCGGCCAGGGAGCTCGTCGAGCGTCCGTCCACTCTGAGCGGCCTCGTCCATAATTTCCGCAATTTTGCCCATGCGGTCGGCGAGGCCGTCGGCGATCTCGTCATTTGCATCGACGAGCTGGACAAGATGAGCAGTGCAAGTGACGTTGCCGAGCTGCTGCGCTACATCAAGGGGATTTTCGAGATCCCGGGCGTGTGCTTCATGGTGTCGCTCTCAGAAGAAGCCGCGAGGTCTCTGGATCTTGGATCCATCAATGTCCGGAACGAATTCAGCAGCTCCTTCAATCAGGTCATCCCGCTGGCGGCCTTTTCGTCGACCGCGGCGGCCGAAATGATCAGGCGTAGAGACGACCAGGTCAACCCGGAAGTCGCCCGCGTCTCGTGTGTCATGTCCGGAGGCGTGCCGCGAGAGACTGTTCGAAACGTTGAACTGGCAGGCTCCTCTGGTGCAATCACGGGGGCCGGTACCGCCGCAGCGATTGCTCTCATGGAGATCGACGCCTTCAAGCAGGACCTCTTTACGACTCGCAGCAGCGAGAAGAAACCGCCCTCCCTGGAGCGGGACAAGCTCACGGTTTACGAACTCATTCCCGACATGTTCGAAGATCGCGCCGACATGATTTGTCATCTGACCACAGTCATGACGTCCGGTTTGACGCACTGGAATCTCAGTGGCGCGTCGCAGCAATGGGGGGAGCAATTCGAGGAGCAGTGGCAGCGACTGCTTGTGAGGCTCGCGGTTGCGGGAGTCCTGATACAGAAATCCTCCCTGGCGCCCCACGATTTGAATCGCCTGCAATCTGTCATCGCATCCGCGTTCCAATCCGCACTGGTCGCCAGATCAAAATTGGTTGAATACTCGTCCGGCCGGGATCGCGATACCTCGGACGGTGTTCCCGCTCTCTGAGGGATCGGACCGGGGGCGGGGATGACCCAGGGCAGCGTCGTTCGAGCGATCTGTCCGGTTTGATCACGTGAAGCCGACCATGGCGAGCGGGTGGCGAAGGAGCGGGCGTGGTGGCTGAGCTC
>NZ_JBEORY010000084.1:0-33388 GCF_040302665.1 Kitasatospora sp. NPDC097691
CTTCCTGAGGAGCCGCGCGAGGTCGACGGCCGAGGTGACCGGAAGGCTCTCGCCGACCCGCCGCCGGTAGAGGAGCATCGAACGGTAGACCCACAGCACGGCCGCGATGCCCAGCCCGGCACAGAGGGAGAAGGTCAGCAGGATGTTCCCCCGGAAGAGTTCCGCCTCCTCCGCACTGCTCGGATGGACGGTGAGGAAGAACCCGGTCAGTGCGAAGGTCCCGACCAGCGCCGCGGGAAGGAGGACGAAGACCAGGAGCCAGGCCTCGATGCCCCAGGACCGCCGGATCCCCCGGCGCCAGTACTCCTGAAGCGTTGCCGGGGCGGTGGCCACGGGTGCGGGCAGGTCACGTCCGTAGGCGTCGATGTCGGCCGTGCTCGGGACGACGGCCCGCGGCAGGCGGCCGGCGATCTGCGGCGGGATCCACCACCCCTTCCACAGGTCAAGGACGTCGAACACCGCCATGACGGGCCGGTAGAGCACTCCCGCCACAAACGGCGGGACCAACGCCAGCACCAGCGACTCGACCCACTGCACCGCCACGGCCCCCGTTTCCCGATCCGCAATGATCGAGGAAGTGCCTACCACCGGGGGCGGGTTGGGAATCCCGCCCGGCCGGTTCGGGCTACGGCCGGTTCGGGCTACGGGCGGACGGCCCGGGCCGCGTGGGTGCGGCAGTGGGCGAGGGCGAGCTTGAGGCGGGTGTCCGGGCAGGGGGCTGCGGTGAGGAGTTCACCGGCGGAGACGAGGACCGTCCAGTAGCGGGCCGGGTCGCCGGTGCGGGGCATGGGGTGGGCAGCAGCCAGGGAGAGGTAGGCGGTGGTCAGGTTGCCGGTGGTGAACCAGCGGGCCAGGCCGTGCCGGTGGCCCGCGCGGATGCCGCCCATGGCGTCGATCGCGGCGAGGAAGAGGTCGATGACGGCCCGGTCGCGGGCACCGAGGGTGACGGGCACGTCGAACACGCCCAGGGCTTCGAGGAGTTCGCCCGTGTCGGCCTCGGCGTTCGGGCGGGGGTGAGAAGGCGTGAGCAGGGCGTCGCGGCACTCGTCGAGGCGGCGGGCCGTTTCGCCGGCCGGGATGTCGAGCGCGGCGCAGACCGCGCGGGCGCAGCGTTCGGGCTCGCCGGTGCGGCGGGCGAGGGCGGCGTAGGCCTCGGCGGGGGTACGGCCGGAGCTGAGGAGGTGCCGGGCGGTGAGGGCGAGTCGCATGGGGGTGGCTCCGGTTCAGACCGCGACGGCGGCGGGGGCGGGTGCGAGGGCGGGCGCGACGAGCACCCAGACGAACTTGCCGATCCCACCGGCACGCGGGCAGCAACCCCAGCGCTCGGCCAGCTCGTTGACGAGGAACAGGCCCCGCCCGCACTCGTCGTCCGGCGAGACGGAACGGAGGGCGGGACGGCCGGAGCCGGCGTCGTGGACCTCGATGCGCAGGCAGTCCCCGACGACGGAGAACCGGACCTCGACCAGGCGGTCGGCGGGCGCATCGCAGTGCCGGACGGCGTTGGCGAACAGCTCACTGAGGAGCAGTTCGGCGGTGTCGGCGTAGCGGTCCCCGAAGGGCAGCGCGGCGAGGTAGGCACGCAGGAAGTGACGGGCGAACGGGGCGGATTCCGTACGGGAGTCCAGCCGGGCGGCGAACGTGCGGGGGCGGTGGGAAACGAGCATGGCGAAGTACCTCGGGGGGCGGAAGGGGGGCGTGCGAAAGGAGCGCGGCGTCACGCTGTGCAAGCAAAAGATCGCGTTCCGGTATCAATGATCGGCGCCCGGAGGTACGGTGACGCCCAAAACCGCGTGCGGAACGTGCGGAGCACAACTGGGGGCAGTAATGACACAGCGCAAGACCCGGCGGGGAACGACTGCCAGCTCCGCGATCATGTTCGGCGAGGAGATCAAGTACGCGCGGGAGGCGATGGGCTACACGCAGGCGAATCTCAGCAAACTCCTGCACTGCGACCGGACGGTGCTCTCGCGGACCGAGGGCGGAAAGCGGAAGCCTTCGGTCGAGGAAGTCGAAGAAATCAGCCGACTGTTGAACACCGGCGACCTGCTGATGCGCTTGTACGACCGGGTCGACTGGAACGCCCAAGTCGAGCATCCGGACTGGTTCCAGGAGTACGCCGACGTGGAGGCCATCTCCATCGGGATGCGGGCGTACCAGGACAGCGTGATGTACGGGCTGTTGCAGTGCTGGCAGTACGCTCGGGCGCTGTTCGCCGCTGGTGATGCGGCCGACAATCCGCAGGAGATCGAGGAGCTCACCAAGGCCCGACTCGGTCGGCAAAGCCGCTTTCTCGCACCGGACGGACCACTGCTGCTCGTCATCCTCGATGAAAGCGCCATCCGCTCAGTCGTGGGTGGGCCAGGTGTGATGCGATGCCAGATGGAACATCTCCTGCGGGTGGCCCAGCTTCGGAACATCGTGATTCACGTCGTGCCATTTTCGAACCGCCGGACTGTCATCGACACGGCTATGGTGTTGCTGGAGCTGCCGGACGGGCAACGTTTGGTCTACTCGGAGAGCCTCGACCGCGGGCACCTAAGCAGTGATCCTGCCAACGTGGCCAGGCACCAGCGTCGCTATGATCGGCTCCGTGGCGAATGCCTGTCAGAGTGCGACTCGCTTCGGCTGATCGCCGAGGCGCTGGAGGGTTACAGAGATGATGAGCAACGAGCTCGCCGCAGCCGCCTGGCGCAAGAGCAGCTACAGCGGCACCAACGGCGGCAACTGCATCGAGGTAGCCCCCGGATTCCCCAACCTCGCCCCCGTCCGTGACTCCAAGGACCCCGACGGCCCGGCCCTCGTTTTCACGGCCTCGGCCTGGGAAGCCTTCATCACGGCCGTCCGCACGGGCGACCTTCCGGCCTGACACTCCAGCGCAGATCGTGATGTGAGGGCAGTTCCTCATGGCGTGAGGAACTGCCCTGGCCCGGGAGCACGAGGCCTTGCTCGTGGGCCCCGGCGGATCGTGAACTCCAGGCGGGCCACGCCGAGTCCGCCGGCAACCTCTCCGCGCTCAGCTCGACGGCGGGCCGTCAGCCGGCGGCACGTCGAGTGGGCCGTGAGCCACGCGTCCGACCTCCCGAATGGTCGAGTCGTTGGTCCTGCGTAGTACGAACAGGGCTCCGACGGCGATCAGGCTGGGACCGCAGAGCACGCCGGCCAACCACCCTGGGCCGTGCATGCCCACGAGCACGCCCCCGACCAGCATGCCCGCGCAGAGGACGAAACCCGCGACAAGCCCAGCCATGTAGAGGCGGTCCAGGCGCTTGCCGCGCTCTTCCTGTGCCTGGTGCACCGCCATCCGATACTCGTGTTCCCGCACGAGCTCCTTTTCCAGATGGTTCAGCACACGCTCCAGATGCTTGGCGGGCAGGCTGCCCCATGCGCGAGCGATCTCCACCGCCGTGGCTCGCCGTTCCGATGCCGAGTCCCGAGCTGAAGTGGTCGGGCGTTCGGGAAGTGCATCGACAGAGGACGACGCCGTCGGCGGCGGTGCCGGGTTGAATAGCGCCGGGGCCGGGGCCGTGTGGTCCGAGTAGCTGTCCGAAGGTGTCATCACTGGCTCTCCTCGGCGCGCGACTCGTGGTCGTCCATCACGTCCTCTGGCGGTGGTCCGATGGTGAGGAAGGTCCTCTCGACGGCGTCATTCAACCGCTCCACTACGTCGTCTGCGCCGGGAGCGGCAAGGACGCGGTCGATTGTCAGCAACGAGGCCTCGCCCGAGGCCGAGAGGGGGCTGTCCACCGGTGGTGGAGGAGGTGGCGGGTAACGTCCTCCGCCGTACCCGCCGGATGCACTCGGCGGCTCCCCGGGCCACGTGGGTGGCGGGGGTGGCGGGGGTGGCGGGGGCGAGTGCTCCCGCCTTCTGTTGTCGCGGACGCCAATGAGTAGCTCTTCCAGACGATCGAGCTTCCGGATCATCTCGGCAACTCGCCGGGACAGATGCCGGTAGCCGGCGCCGATGAGGACTCCGCCGACTGCTGCGGCGAGCACGAGCAGCCCGAGCCCCGGGGCATCCCGCCACGACAGCACAGCCGCGTCCCCCTCCGATACAGCGATCCGGATTTACAGCATCCCCCTGGCCGGCACCGATAATTCATGCGTTTGCGATATCGGTGGGAGGCCGATTCCGCCGTACAGGCCGGCCGTGGAACCGCCGGGCCACCACGGCATCGAAGTGGCTGCCGGATCCCCCGACCAGCCCTCGCCCGGGAACTCGCCCTCGCGGGGTAGGACAGCCCCCGGGGGAATCCGCCGGGCTGCCGGAGGGGGCACGGCCGTGTCGTGCGAGGAGGAACAAGGACGTCCGAAAGGGCAGCTCCTGACCCACGTCACGAACCGAGGCCCCCCGATGCCCCACTCCCCGTGCATGACTCCATGGACCCCGACGGCCTCGTCCTCGTTTTCACGGCCCCGGCATGGGAAGCCTTCATCACGGCCGTCCGCACGGGCGACCTTCCCGCGTAGGACCCTCCGAGGAGCCAGCATGCCGATCTGGCGCAAGAGCAGCTACAGCGGCGGCAATGGCGGCAACTGCATCGAGGTAGCCCTCGCCATCCTTCCCGGTGCAATCCCCGTCCGTGACTCCAAGGACCCCCACGGCCCCGTCCTCGCCTTCCCGGCGGCCGCGTGGGCTTCCTTCGTCACGGCGGTCCGGGCGGGCGAGTTCCCGGCCGAGGGCTGAACCGGAGGTAGGGACAACCCCCCGGGGAATCCGCCGGGCTGCCGGAGGGCCCCCGGCCGGGCGTCGCGAGGAGGATCAAGAGCGTCCACACGGACCGCTCCTGACCCAACGTCACGAACCGAGGCCCCGCGATGTCCCGCTCCCCGTCCACACGCCTGCGCCCCCACCGCCCCCACGCCACCGCCACCGCCACCGCCACGCCGCACGAAGCCGCACTGCCGCCCGCCCCGGTCCGTACGGCGTTCGCCTTGTGGGTCACGGCCGTTGCCGCCGGCGCGTTCGAAACGGTTCTGGCGGTCGGCCGGATGCTCGCCGACTCCTCCGCCTCCGGGGCCGGCATCGCCATGGGCCTCGCCGTGCGCCTGCCCGTGTTCACCGCCGCGCTCCTGGTCGCCCGGCAGATGCGCCGGGGCCGGGGCTGGGCCCGGATCACCCTCGCGCTCGGCCTGGGTGTCCTGGGCACGGCGTCGATGGTGCTCCAGCCGATCCAGGCCCTGGCCCAAGGGCGTTCCCTGAGCTGGGAGCTGGCGCAGGCCGGCCCGATCGACCTCGCCTTCGGCGCCAGCCGGGCCCTGCACGTGGGCTCGGTGCTCACGGCCGTGGTGCTGATGTTCCTGCCCGCCGCGAACGCGTTCTTCCGGGCGGCCCGCGCCGGTCGGGAGCCTCGCCCGGCGGGGAGTTGAGTACGGGAACGGATTGCGGGCCGGGGCTCCGACCGGTCAGGGTGTGGACGCAAACGTGCGTGCGACCCGAGAGGACACCCGGCCGGTGGAAGGCTTCCTGCAGCTCCTCCTCTATCCGCTGATCAAGCTCTTCGACGCCGTACAGAGCGGCATGCGCGGGCACTGGCCGACCGAGCGGCGGATGCGCGCCCTCGCCTTCTCGCCTCGGGCGCGGGCGGCCCGGGCCGCGGAACGGGAGCGGATCCAGGGGCTGGTGGACGCGCTGGGCGCGGTGGAGGGGGTCGAGCACCTGCTGACCCAGGTGTCGGACCACTGCGTCCGCCCGTCCGCCCTCGGCCTGTTCCGCACCACGTCCGACGGCCGTGCGCTGATGGTCTGCCGGATGTACGCGCGGGCCTACTTCGTGATCCGGGAGGACATCACGGCCGTCCTGCCCAGGATCGCGGCGGCGGACGTCGCCGAGTGGTCCCCCTCCGCGCAGCGGCCGAGCGCGGGCGGGACGGTCGAGCACGCGCTGCGCTGGTACCGCGAGGGCGGCAGGACGCCGGAGGGCTGGGCGATGGACTCCCCCGAGCTGTTCAGCCGGGGCGCGCGGCTGCACTGGGAGCGGCCGGGCGTCAGCATCCACGATCCGGTCCGGCCGTTCTCGGTCGTCGACGACCCGTGCCACGTCCTGGAGCGGACCCCGCCGGACGCCGACCCGGCGCAGCTGCTGCGCGAGGCCCGCGCGGAGGGGAAGGGCGTGGTCCTGGAGCTGGTCCTCGGCGCGGACGGGCGCGACCACGCGACGTACCACGTGGTGCCGCGCGGCGGCTTCGCGGGACGCGGGCGGCGCTGAGCGTACGGAAGCGGCCGCCGGCGGACAGCCGCCGACGGCCGCGTTCAGGTGCGGCTCAGCACTGGGGGCGACGGCCGTGGTTGGCCCCGCGCCTGGCCCGTGCCTTCTTCTTGCGGCGGCGCTTCGACGACATGGCCACTCCTCTCGCAACCGGGGACCCCCGGTCTTCCACCGTTCCACACCCGGCCCGCGGCCGCCGCTCGGCGGGGCGGTGGCACAGGCCGGGCAGGCCGGGCGGGCCCGCCGCTCAGGCGCGGTCCGCCAGGGCGGCGCGCCAGGCGGGGCTGTCGACGTAGTGGTTGTCGAAGCGCTCGGAGGAGGCGGCGATCTCCGCCGGCGGGGTCTCGCCGCGCATGACGCTGCCCAGCAGGCGCAGGTAGTCGAAGCGGTCCATGCCGGGGGTGAACATGAACAGCACGTCGGCCTCGGAGCCCTGCGCGGCGGCGAAGGCGTGCGGGGTGTGCGGGGGCACGGCGAGGAAGTCGCCCGCGCCGAGGACGGTCACCTCCTCGCCGAGCAGCACCTCCAGGGAGCCGCTGATCACGAAGAACAGCTCCCAGGCCCGGGTGTGGAAGTGCGAGGGGGCTCCGGCGGCGCCCGCGGAGAAGGCGGAGCGGTAGACGGTGAAGCCGCCCTGGCCCGGGTCGGTCTCGGCGAGCAGGGTCATGGTGGCGCTCGGGTCGGCGCTGGTCTCGGCGTGGGCGCAGCGGGTCAGGATCGGGGCGGCGGTGGCGGCGGTGGCGGTGGCGGTTTCGGTGTTCTTCGTCGTCGTCATGTGATCAATCTACGGCCGGAAAGACCCATGATCATGTGGCAATCCAGGCATGCTTTCATGGGTCAATTTTGCCGCGCTCACCCCCGCACGCGGCCTCACACGACCCCGCCCCGCGCCGGACGATCGGCGCGGGGCGGAGCGGGATGGGGCGCGGGGCGGGCTGCGCAGGCGCTCGCTACCTGCGGATGAAGCCGATCTCGACGGACGAGAGGAACGGCTGGACGCCGACGCACTGCCAGCCGACCGCCTCCACGTTGCGGATCATCACGTCGAGCTCCTTGCGGATCTTCTTCATCGTCGCGCCGGGGTGGCGGAAGTCGATGTCCAGGACGGCGACGAAGGTGGAGTCGCCGTCGTTGAACGCGGTCCTGGCGTCCGCGACGAGCTTCTGCATGCGCCATGCGTGGATCAGCCCCATGGTGGTCTCCCCCTGGACGGTCGGGCTCGGTCTCACTCCTCAGGGTTCCCGATCCGTAGGGCATTTGACCCTCCGTCAGCAAACGATCTCGGCGGCGGACGGTCAGTCGGGGAGGTTCCCGTTGCCGCCCAGGTTCGCCACCATGCGGCGCAGCACGTTGATGGTGGTCACGAAGTCCTCGGGGGCGATGCCCTCGTGGGTGCGTTCGTGGATGCGCAGGTTGCGGTCGCGGGCGCGCAGGCGGCCGGCTTCGCCGTCGTCGGTGAGGGTGAGGGAGGCGTCGGCGTGCTCGGTCAGCCAGCCGCGGGCGATCAGGTCGTCGAAGACGGTGTCGAAGGCGGTGTCCTGGTCGTCGTAGGGGGTGAGCCGTTCGGTCAGGGTCGTCCGGTTCCAGCCGCCCGGCCTGCCGGCGACGTGGTTGAGCGTCCACCAGTGCGGCTGGGTGAGGCCCTCCGCCGCCAGTTGCTCGCGCAGGCCTCCCACCACCCGGCGGTAGGCCTCGCCGCTCCACGCCCCGATGGGCTGGGCGGCGATGACCTCCGGCGTGTACGTCTTGATCGTCATGTTCCGTGCTCCTTGCGCCTTCGGGTTGTCCGGCGATGGATCGTCAGGATGCGATCGACCGTAGGACTTCAAGCCTCCTTGAGGTCAATGCGAGCGGGTCCGGAAACCGGACTTCGTCGTGCTCGGCCGGGAGGACGACGGCTCGATGGAGATCGGGCCGCGCGAGGGCTTCGGCGGTGCGCAGCCGACGCTCTTCCTCAGCCGCCGGGACGAGCCGGAGCCGGGCAAGTCCCGGCTGCACATCGACGTCAACGCCACCGACCGCGATCAGGACGCCGAGCTGGAGCGCCTGCTGAAGCTCGGTGCCCGCCCGGCCGACATCGGCCTCCTGATTTACCTCTACGCCCATCCGTGGTGCGTGCTGTGCGCTCGCGTCGCTGTGGTCGCCGACCGCTTCCCGGAGTCGCGTCGGTCGCTGGTCGCCCGAGGTGTCACCGATCCGGACGCGTGGTCGCATCTCTGTCCGCTGTGTACACAGTGTCACAGCCGCGAGACGGCCATTCATCAGCCCGGAGGTTGGGCGAGGCCGATCCGACCAGGCCAGGCCAGGCCGCCGCTACAGGTGACCAGGAAGGCAACTCCGGTCAATCGCCCCAAATCACAAAGACCTCGCCCTGTTCCCCTCAGTGGGACAGGGCGGGGCCTTTTTTCGGGCCGTCAGTCGCTCGGCGGTGCTATCTGTAGACGCATTCCCTCATAGACTTCTCTGAGGTCCCGCGCATCGGAAATATTTCGCACCTCTACTGCTTTGACAACTTCGAGGGCACGCCAATGGTTAGACGGCGCGACTCGACCAGATAGCATGGCGCGCTGTACCGAATCACATGCTTCGTCCAATCGATTAGTGGCCACCAATGAGAGTGCCAGGTCGATATTGGCCGATGCCACGCGGCGAGGCCATTTGCTCGCGTCCTCCGAGGGCGAGAGCCGCGAAATGACTTCCCGCGCGTATGCTTCGGCCGCCGGATCACCAAGCCATGCAAGCGTGGTCGCCGCGTATGCGAGCGACTTGGATGGATCGTATTGGAAATGATGTTCCGGCCGATTCGGAGTGCCCATCGCAGTGGAAAGTTCTTGCACTCGATCTATTGCGGCGTAGGTCTCGGTGGAATAGCCCAGGCGTGCAAACGCTCGCCCTTGCTGTGCCAGGGACTGGATTTCGACCGAGCTTCCGACGGGCGCCAACTTATGGGATGTCGCACTGAGTTCTCTCGCCCTGGAGTAGTCGCCGTCAGTGAGAACCCGCCAGGCGTCCGTTTCAAAGCACCAAGCTTGAATTTCTGAATTATCGGCATGCTGTGCCAGAGTCATCGCCGTTCGCAGCCTCGCCGTTGCTGCGTCCTGCTGATTAAGGTCAATGTGCAGCGTTGCGCCGAGGAGAGAGAACCAGCCGCCTATCACGAGTAGCTGCCGGTGTTCAGCTAGAGTCTTTTTTGCATCCATGAGCCTGGCTACATAGAGTCCATATTTCCGCACCTGCCCCAAGAGCTCCTGGGGGGCCACGGTCGGATATTTGGTCGCCAGATCATGGAAAGTCAGCTCAAGCCGTTCAAGTGTTTCCTTGCCTACGTCGCTGGCGGACACTCTGCGTGCAAGCTCCAACGCTTCGATCTCATCGTCATATTGCAGCGCAACGACAGCGACATTTTCGCCTCGTGAGGGCTTCGGGGCTGCTGTGGCTTGCAGGAGAGAGCCGAGCTCAATCAGCGTTACTCGCAAGACCTTGGCCAGGGTCGGGCGCTGCCAGTCCTGGGGGTCTACCTTTCCGCTCTCCCATCGCGCCACGGTTGAGCGATCCACACCCAGATCCTGTGCCAAGGACTCCTGAGTGAATCCAAGGGCCTTTCGCCTTTCGACAAGGGCCCTGCGCCGCTCTGCCATGCCGCCTCCCGGTCTCTGACTACTCGTTCTAGCAGGTCAGGGCACTCAGTGCGGAGACTCTGAGACATGGATGCCACACAGATGCGTCACCGCTGCTCTGTCCTGGCGTGAACGGCAGCCCTGTACTGGTGAATCACACAGTCCGGCGCTCAGCTGATCGGAGGGACGGCAGTGAAACACCCAAGCATCGTGACTGGCGCCCTGGCCGTGTCGGTCGCTCTCGGGCCCGCCGCTCTGGTGGTAGCCCTTGCCAATCTTGACCCGCAGACCGCCCGCCGCTGGGTCTGGTGGTTCTTCGCCCTGGCAGTCGCCATGCTCGGCATCGTGTACGGCGGGGACTGGGAAACCTGGTGGCGCCGAAGACGTGCCACCCCCCGGCGGTCCCGGCTGCGGATCACCGTCCGCCACGTTCGTCCCGGAGAACCGCCGTGACCTTCGCCGTCGAGGTGCTGCCCACGCCGGCCGAGACCGGAGCGGGACGGTTACCGGAACTGCCTGAGACCGATGACGGCAACCCCTGGGCGTCCGGGGACTGCTGGCTCTACTGCGGGCGCACCTCGGTCCGTCTGCTCTGGCTCAACCCTGTCACGGCTGCCGGAGGGATCTCCACGGCGCTGTACGCCTGTGCTGACATCGCCACGCTGCACCGCAAGGCGGTCGCTGCGGTGGCCAAGCGCGACGCCCCGAAGACCGATCACGCGAGCACGCGCCGCCAACAACCCCCGGCGTGCGTGCCGTGCCTCCCCCGGCCGTGACCAGGGCGGGCCCCAGGAGTTCCGACCCGGCGTACGGGTAGTCAATCCACCGCCGGGTACGGCACGTGCACCCACCACCCCAAGAAGGGACCGCAATGCCTACCGCAACCCTTGAACTGCCGGCGTTCGACCGGCCCGAGTCCCGGCTGCCGCTCGCGGTGGCCGGGCCGACCCCGATGCCCGCGCTCGACAGCATGCAGGGGCCGACTCCGTTCGCCTTCCGGTTCCTCAGCTCGGTCACGGGCGCCGGTGGCATCCTGCCCGCCGACATCGAGTACGACCCGGAGTCCCAGACCTGCACCTACGAGGGGATGCCGCCCGGGGTCTACATGACGAGCACCCCGCCCAAGACCTACGGGCCGACCCAGCCCACGGGCCAGATGGACGCGCCCGACGACCCCGGAAGCAGCAACGACTAGATGTCAACTACCGGATCTGTCCTCGTGATCACCGGATCGTTCGACCCAACGGCCGACCTGGTGATAGAGGAACTGACCCGGCGTGCCGTGCCCGTGTTCCGGGCTGACACGGCCTGGTTCCCGTCGAGGCTGACCCTTGCGGCCAGTCTCGACGGGGCCGGCTGGTCCGGCACGCTGGCAACCGACCGGCGCACGCTCGACCTGTCGACCGTCCGCTCGGTCTACTACCGGCGGCCGACTGCGCCCGAGTTCCCCCAATCCATGCCGCCCGAGGTCCGCGCCGTCGCTGCGGCAGAGGCACGACGGGGGTTCGGGGGTCTTCTGGTGGCCCTTCCGTGTCCGTGGCTCCCACCGCCCGGCAGGGCGGCCGACGCCGAGTACAAGCCGCTTCAACTACGTGTTGCGGCTGAATCCGGCCTGCGAGTCCCGCGAACCCTGATCACCAATGACCCGGCCGCAGCAAGTGAGTTCGCCGACCGCCTCGGCGCACCCGTGGTCTACAAGCCGTTCACTCCGATCCGGGGAACTCTCGAAGGCCACTCGGTAGCCGTCTACGCCAATGTCCTGCAACCCGACGACCTGCCGCACCCCAGCATCGCCACCACCGCTCATCTGTTTCAGGAGTGGGTGCCCAAGGCACATGAGGTACGGCTTACCGTCGTCGGTCGCCAGATGTTCGCTGCCGAGATTCATGCTGGCTCTGCCAGCGGCCGGGTGGACTGGCGCAGCGACTATGACAGCCTCACCTACAAGACGTGCGACCCGCCGCGGGACGTCGCTGCCGGCGTCTTGCGGATGCTTGACCAACTCGGCTTACCCTTCGGCGCGTTCGACTTCATCGTGACACCCTCGAGTGAGTGGACGTTTCTCGAAGTCAACCCCAATGGGCAATGGGGCTTCGTGGAACAGGCCACGGGGCTGCCCATCACCGCCGCTGTCTGTGACCATCTCGAAGGGATCACCACTACATGACGTCCGATGTGCTGCTCGACCCGCAACGACTGATCCGGGCGCGTGTCGAGCTTGTGTCCGAGATCGACCGTGGCAGCGTCGCTCTGTCGTCCCGCGTGGCCGAGGCGTTCCTGAACGTCCCCCGCCACCCGTTCGTTCCGGTGTTCTATCGACGCGTCGGCAACGCCTACGTCCCGTGGCGGATCACTGACGGTGCCGACGCCGAGTGGCTGCGGCAGGTCTACTCCAACGAAGCGCTGATCACCGAAGTCGATGGGGTGCTCGCCGAGAATGCCGCCCCCGCCGGGCAGACCGGCACCGCTACGTCGTCTTCAACCATGCCCCGGCTCATGGCCGACATGCTCGACGCGCTCGACGTGCAGGCCGGCGACCGAGTCCTAGAGATCGGAACCGGCACGGGCTACAACGCCGCGTTGCTCTCCTTCCTGGCGGGCGCCGCAAACGTGACCACCATCGACTACACGGCCCCTCTCGTGATGGCGGCTCGCAACCGGCTGCGCGAGAACGGCATCGAACCGACCGTGCTTCGCGCCGACGGCGCTGCCGGGCACCCTGGCGGCGCTCCCTTTGATCGGATCATCGCTACCTGCTCCGTGCGCCGCATCCCGCGGGCGTGGCTCGACCAGTGCTCCCCGGGCGGGGTTATCGTCGCACCGCTCAAGGGCACGTTGGACGGTGGCGCGGTCGCGTGCCTCACCAAGCTTGACGACGGGCGCGCGGTCGGTCGGTTCATCTCGACCCCGGCAGCCTTCATGCCGCTACAGTCCGGCCCCGCGCAACTGTCCGCCATGCCCGACGACATCGACGGGCCGCAGCGCACGGCCGAGCTCAGCGGGCGGGCACTCGATGACTACGGATTCACGTTCTGGGCGCACCTTCACATGGCGCCGACCGTCGTCCGGCGCGGCCGGCAGATCAACGGCCGGCACCGCACCACGCTCTACGATCCGGCGGACGGCTCGGCGGTGATCGTGCAGGACCGGCCGGACGGTCCGCCGGCTGTCACCACCACCGGTCCGCGCGACCTCTGGAAGACCGTCGAGTCGGCACACGCGCAATGGCGCGCCTACAACCGCCCCCGCCGTGAGTGGCTCACCATCGAGGCCACCTCTGACGAGCAGAGCGTTTCGTTCGAGGCCCCGGATGGTTCGCTCAGCCGTTGGACTCTCTGATCCCAGGGAGCAGAGGGCTACTCGGTTCGGCACTGCGGGCAGTCTCCCGCCCCGCCGCAAGAACTCAGGACGGGCAAGCTCCGACCCGGGTGCGGGCCGTCGACTTCAACTGACGATCCAATGCCCACCCGCGTCCCTCGGCCCCGTCCCGCTGCTATGACCCCCGCACGCCGAACGACTGCCGCCCGTGGACCGACGGACTTTCCCGGTTCTGGGCGAAGTTCGCGGAAGCGTTTGCCGAACGGTCACTGTGACCGTTCGGCAAACGGATTCCCCACCGGGAACTCGACCCGGAGGCTGGGCGGGGAAGGTCGGTGGACCGGACCACCCTGATCATTCTCACGGTGGTGGCCACTAACAGGGCCCAGAACCCACCTGCTACCAAGCTACCGGCTCTGGTTGCGCGGGGCTGAGCACTGGCTGCGCCAGGCCGCCGTGGGTGACGAGGACCTCGGCCAGGACCAGCACGCCCCGAGCCCGCCCCGTTCTGCGACCCCGAGTCGGCACTGCGCCAGGCGCCGGCCGACCGGTCCACCGAGTACGGGCAGATCAGCCTGCCCACCAACTACCTGGCCGAGCACCGCGCGCTGTCGGCGGCTCAGTTGGCCGGGCCGCACACCTCTGCGCTGAAGGGCCCCCACAAACACGCCTCCAGGGTTATACCCGGGCCGTCGTACACCCACGGCGACTGGCTGGGGTTGGTGGTCGGGCCGTACGCCCACCCGCCGGTGCTCAAGTTCCTGATGCCGAACTCACAGCCATTGGGGGCGGCGGTCGGATCGATCGCCATGTAGTCGTGGCCACTGTGGAGTTCGACCTTCTCCAACGCGGTGCAGCCGCCGCTGCGAATAAACCAGGAGCCCTCGGCGGCCTGCGCCGAGGTCGCGCTCCCCACTCCGATCACGCCCATCGCCACCACGGCGAGCGCGGCTGCCGAGGCACGCTTCCCGGTCCTGGTGAATCGCATGGAATCCTCCGGTTCGTCGGTCCCGCCCCGAGCTGGCGCCCGGGGCGCGCCCCAAGTCCAGCAGCCGACAGCACGGAGCACAACTGATCGAGCGGAATCCGCGATCCTGGACACCGGCCCCCGCATGACCACTCCGACACCATTCCGCCGGCGGGGCCGGGTCGCTGACCATAGCTCTTGCATCTTCGACGCGAGGCCTGTCGGGCTCACGTCTCGGGACTGTCCTGGGGGAGGCCGGAGCGCTGCAGCGTCTCCATCAGGTGGGCCGCGTGCTCCGGGGTGCTGTCGGGGGTTCAGAAACAGGTACTCAAGAGCCTCCGGAGACCCGGAGGGCAAGGAGTTCTGCCTGCTCAAGACCCGTCTCTCTCCGCTCTGACGTCCACTTCCTGCAGGCCGGCGCAGCGGCTCGGGGCGGCGGTGCTCAGCCGACCGGTCCCGTCCTCGACCGCGGCCCTGCCGCCGGTTCGAGCAGCGACAGCGTCCGCTGCTGCGCATCGAGGCCGACGCGGATACCGACCGGCATCGGCAGGTTGGGGCCGGCGTGCCCGAAGTCGACGTTGCCCAGGACCGGGATGTCACGGTCGCCGAGGACGTCGAGGACGATCTCGGGCAGGGTCGGGGACACGCCGGGCGCGAGTCCGCTGATCTCGCGCGGAACGCCCACGACCATGCCGGAGATCCGGTCGAGGATGCCGCTGTGTCGCATCACCTGCAGGTAGCTCCACACGTGTGAGGCCAGGCCGCCCATCTCCTCCCAGAACAGCACCGCACCGTCGAACCGTTCGAGCGGCAGCGCGAAGCGCGTCGCCTGCGCCAGCACGATGCGGTTGATCACCCCGCCGATCAGCCGGCCTTCGGCACGGCCGGGACGCCAGCACTCCCACGACGGGCTCGCGGGCAGCGCGCCGATCGCCTCGGTGCCGGTCAGCAGCCTGGAGTAGAGCGCCTCGAACTCCGCTCGGCGCGCCACGGGCGCGGACTGCCAGTGCCCGCCGAAGCCGGGGACGGCCATGTCGGCGTGGAACCCGACCAGACCCGTGCGCGCGTAGAGCACCAGGTGCAGCAGCGAGATGTCGCTGTAGCCGAGGATCGGCTTCGGGTCGGCCCTGATCGCCTCGACGTCGATCAGGTCGAGGTAGCCGAGCGCCGTCTGGCCGCCGTCACTCGCGACGATCGCGCGCACCTCGGGATCCCGCAGCAGGCCGTTGAGCTCCCCGGCGATCTCCGCCGGCGTGGCCGCGCTCCACCAGTGGCTGCGTCCTGCTTCGAGTAGCGGGGCCCGACGCACGCGGAATCCCATCCGCTCGAGCACGACCACCGTCCGCTCGACGTTGGGCTCGTACGCGGCCGGCAGCGGACCGGACAGCGATGCGATGACAACCAGATCTCCGGGCCTCAGGGCACGCGGCCGGAGCAGTCGAGGCAGCGCGGTACCGGTCATGGCGTCAGTGTCGCCGGTGGCACCGGACGCGTCACGCGACTTTCGCCGGGCGGCCTCCGCGACGCAGGCCCGCTGGGTCAGATGCGCTGTCCGGCGGCGCGGTCGTCGGCCCGGTCGTAGGCGCGCAGGGTGAGCAGGGCGGCGAGGGTGACACCGGGGCGGGCCTGGGTCTCGATGGTGGGCGACCAGCGGGCCCAGCGGATCGGCCAGCCGCCGTCGTCCTGCTGCTGGGCGGCCAGGTGCGCCAGGCCGCGGTGCAGTTCGGCGTCGGTGAACCAGTGCCGGGCCGGGCTGTCCGGGGTGGGCGCGTAGTCGTGCGGCAGGTGGTGCTCGCCTGGGGCGTAGCCGGGGGCGGTGCGGGCCTGCTCGGGGTGGTCGGGGTCGAGCAGGACGATGCGCTGCTCGCGGACCAGCTCGCCCAGGCGGCGGGCCTGGCGGTGGGCCCAGTCGCGGTCCGGGGCGGCGGCGAGGAAGGTGACGGCGGCGCCGGCCTCGTACGGGTGGGTCTGCTCCAGCTGTTCGACGGCGTGGCGGCAGAAGTCGGCGGCGGCCGTCACCCAGGGGTGGTCGATGCCGGCGTGCAGCAGCGGGGCGGCGATCTGTCCGGTGGCCAGCAGGTCGGCGCCGGGGTCGTCGGGGACGGGCAGGAACGGCGGGTGCGGGTAGGGGCGCAGGGTGGGCAGGACGGCGGGCACGCCGCCGTCGGCGGTGGAGTGGGCGGTCAGCCAGTCGCAGATCCGCCGGGCCCGCTCGCCGTGCAGGGCGCCGGCCTCCCGCAGCACCCGCAGGGCGGCGGGCACGGCGATGGGCTGGGGGGCGGGGCCGCGGACGTCGGGTTCGAGGCCGAAGGCGTAGCCGCCGTCGGCGGTGGCGTAGGCGTCCAGGGCGGCGAGCAGCCCGGCGGGGCCCTCCGCGGCCGGGCCTGCGCCGAAGTGGAAGGCGTAGCGCCGCTGTTCCAGGACGCGTCCCGAGGTCCACAGGTAGCGGCCGGCGCGTTCGAGCATGCTGTCGTTCACCCAGGTCATGCCTACGACGGTAGGCCGGGGAGGGCCCGGCGGCCTTGAACGAATCGGCCGTACGGCGCGGGGCCGGGCGCGGGCGGCTGCCACGGGTGCGGGCGGCTGCCACGGGTGCGGGGCGGGCTCCCCGGTGCCGTGCCGGTGCCGGTGGCCGCTCCCGGCGCCGCTGCCCGGCGGTCCGCCTGCTAGCCTCCCCCCGGCTCGGCCCGGGGACGGGCGGGGCGGCGGGGACGGGAGGGTGCGTCGTGACCAGGATCGGGGTCGGGGTCGGGGCCGGGGCCGGGCGACCGGCGGGCCGTGGCCGAGCGGATCGTTCGCCAACTGCCTTCTAGGCTGGGCGACATGAAGCCCGCACCGGCCCTCGCCTCCGCCGTCGCCGCCGCCCTCGCCCTGTCCGCGACCGCCGCCGTCGGCCTCGCCGCCCCGGCCTCGGCCTCCTCCCCCGCCCCCGCGCCCTCCTCCACACCCGCCTCCGCCGACCCGCTGGAGGGCTACCGCCACCAGCCGCTCGCCTGGGCCCCCTGCCAGGACGGGCAACTGGCCGCCGCCGGCGCCGAGTGCGCGACCCTGACCGTCCCGCTGGACTACCGCGAACCCCGGGGCCGCACGCTGCCCCTCGCCGTCTCCCGGATCAAGGCCGCCGACCCGGCCGAGCGCCGCGGCATCCTGCAGACCAACCCGGGCGGCCCCGGCAACCGAGGCCTGGACATGCCCGTGGCGCTGCGGGCCGCGATGGCGCCGGGGACGGCCGCCGCGTACGACATCATCGGCATGGACCCGCGCGGGGTCGGCGCCAGTGGCGGCCTCGACTGCGGCCTCACCAGGGGCAGTTGGCTGCGCTCGGTCGGCACGGACCGGGCCGGCTTCGAGCAGGCCTGGACCCTCGCCAAGGCCGACGCCGACGCCTGCTGGAGCCGCTACCCCGACCTCCTGCCCCACCTGACCACCCGCAACACCGCCCGCGACGTCGACGTGCTGCGCGCCGCCCTCGGTGAGCAGCGGACCTCCTTCTTCGGCCAGTCCTACGGCGCGCTGCTGGGCGCCGTGTACGCGCAGCTGTACCCCGAGCGCGTCGACCGCCTCGTCCTCGACAGCGCCCCCGACCCGGCCCGCTACGGCATCCGGCTGTTCCAGGACATGGGCGGCGCCAACGAGCGCGCCCTGGACGACTTCGCCGCCTGGGCCGCTCCCCGCAACGCCGCGTACGGCCTGGGCGCCACCCCGGCGGCCGTCCGGGCCACCGTCGAGGGCCTGGTCCGCCGGGCGCAGGCGGCGCCGATCGCGATCGACGGCTTCCTCCTCGACGACCGGATGCTGCCCTTCCTGCTCGCCGTCTGCCAGGGCGACGACCGCGACGACGCCGACTACGCGGACGTGCTGCGCCGGCTCCTCGACGCCGCCGACGGCAAGCCGGTGCAGGCCGGCCCGCTCCTGCACGAACTGCTGTCCACCGTCCTCACCCCGAGCCCGGAGGCCGGCGCCGACCTCGCGGCCGCGATCGGCATCCTGTGCGACGACGTCGCCATGCCGCGCTCCCCGCAGTGGTACCGCGACGCCGTCGAGCGTGCCCGCCCCACCCAGCCCGTCTTCGGCCCGGTCTACAACTCCCCCACCCCGTGCGCCTCCTGGCGCCGCACCCCGCAGGAGCCGCCCGTCGACGTCCACCCCGCCGTCCCCGCCCTGCAACTCCACGCCACCGGCGACACCCACGCCCCCTACCGGGGCGCCCTCGCCCTCCACACCCGCATGCCCGCCTCCCGCCTGCTCACCGTCCCCGGCCGCGTCCACACCGTCTACCTCACCGGCTACAGCCCGTGCGCCGGACAGGCCGTCGACGACTACCTGTCGACGGGGGTGCTGCCGGTGGCGGACGCCGTCTGCTGAGCGGAAGCGGCTTACGGGTGGTCGGCCTTCAGCTGCTGCATTTCGTCCAACTCGATCCGGAGCTCCTTGGTCCAGAAGTCGCCCTCCTCCGGAACCGCACGATTCTCTCCGATCACGGCTTCCAGCAAGGACACTGTGAGGCCCGAACACCCGTGATCTGTAAAGGCCTTGTAGAGTCGAACGAGATTCGCCATGGGCGCGACTCCGGCCATGGCCCTCAGCAGCCTCGAACGCGCTTCACTGTTCTCGTCCTCACCTGAGAGCCAGCGAAAGATATCGATCGGCTTTCGCAGCCGGGCAAGATCGTGTCGGACCCTGGCTCCGTCCAGGTAGCGACGCATAGCCATGAAGTCGTCCGCCAGGTTCATGACGTCCTGGACGGAATGACCCAGCACAATGTGCTCGATGAGGCGATCGGCGGCTTCGTCCTCATCGGCATCACGCAGATAGACCACCGAAGCGCATACACCCGCCAGGTCACCGGAGCCCTCGCTCTCCCACAACGACAGTTCCGCGTCCGTAGCCCGGGCAATCTGGTCGAGCGTCTCGGCATCCCTGTCCCGCAGCCTGAGCACAGCCCCTGCCTGCCGAATCTGGCCTTCGAGTTGAGCGATGCGGTCGAGCGCCGCGTCCCGCTCCTCCGTCAGCGCGCGGATCTCCTCCCGACTGTGGAAGGCCATGTCCTCCAGCGCGTCCTCCGCATCCTGGCGGCGCTTGCGCTCGTCGTGGAGTTCCTGCTTCAGCGAGGCCAGTTCCTGTACGGCCTCGGCCCGGTGGCGATCCAGTTCCTCCCGGGCGGTGGCGAGTTCGAACTCCCGGGCCTGCAACGGACTGCGCACGCACGCCGCCGCGTACATCAGCGCCCTCGTCGTCTTGACCTCCTCGGCGGACACGTCCCCGTCCTCCTCCGCTGCCGCCAACTCGTGGAGCCGGACAGCGATCTCCCGACGCGGCACCTCCCGGCCGTTGAAGAACTTCGACAGCCGGGTCCGGTCGACGCGGATCCCCTCCCCGCTCAGCCGCTCGGCCAACTCCTCCGAGGACAGGCCGATCCGCGCCCGCAACTCCCGCAGCCGCTCCGCACAGCGCCGCTCCGGCTCCGACAGCCGCTCGTCCAGCGGGGCCAGCCCCCGCCGTACGGGCATCTGCTCCCGTGCCGGCCCGCGTTCTCCCCCGTGTTGCGCCGTCGGCACCTTGCGCTCTCCCGCTGCAATCCGAGGTTGCGACCTGACGCAACCACCCCGCAGGCCATTGTGCTGGGGGACGTACCGAGTTGTCGCAATCCCTGGAGATCCACGTGCGCCGTCAGCAGCGTCCCCCGCGTCCGTTCCTGGAGTTCCGCGCGGGCGGCTTCCGCCTGACCCTGCAGTCCCGTCCCCGCCGCCTGTTCCTGCTCCTCGGCCCCGCGCTCACCGCCCTGGCGGGCGTCATCGCGCTGCGCCGCTGACGCAGGGGGGCGGCCGCGGGCGAACCCGGGGCGCCACCGTGCACACGCGCCGAACCGCACCCCCTACACCCCCGCCCCCGCCCCCTCCCGCAGGAACCCCGCGAACGCCGCCACCGCCGGCGCCACCCGCTGCCCGCGGCGGGTCACCGTGAACACGCGGCGGACCGGGGTGTCGTCGGGGTGGAGGGGGATGAGGGCGATGTCGGGGCGGGCGGCGCGGGCGGCGAGGGAGGGGATCAGGGTGGGGCCCAAACCGGCGGCGACCAGGCCGAGTTTGGCGGTCCAGGCGCCGACCGCGTATTCGATCCGGGGCTGGAAGCCGCTGCGCAGGCAGGCGGCGAGGAGGGTGGTCTCGGCGTGGCGGCGGGCGGCGATCCAGGGTTCGTCGGCGAGTTCGGTCAGCCGCAGGCGTCGTCGGCCGGCCAGGCGGTGTCCGGGTGGCAGGGCGACCAGCACCGGGTCGTCCAGGAGCGGCCGCACGTCGAACTGTTCGGTGTCGTAGGCGTCCTGCGCGTACGAGGCGACGACGGCCAGGTCGATCGCGCCCTCGCCGAGCAGCTCCAGCAGGTGGGCGGAGAGGCCTTCGGTGAGGCTGATCGCCACCTGCGGGTGCGCGGCGCGGAAGGCGGCGAGCGCGCCGGGGACGAGGGCCGCGTTGGCGCTGTCGAAGGCGCCCACCCGCAGGTGTCCGGCGGTGAGTTCGGTGAGTGCGGCGAGGTCGCGCCGGGTGGTGTCGAGGCGTTCGAGCATGGCTTCGGCGTGCGGCAGCAGGGCGCGGCCGTGCTCGGTCAGCCGTACGCCGCGGGCCAGGCGGTCGAACAGTGGGGTGCCCAACTCGGCTTCCAGGGTGGCGATCTGGCGGGAGATCGCGGACTGGGTGAAGCCGAGCCGCTCTCCGGCGGCGGTGAAGGAGCCGAGGTGTGCGACGGTGCGGAAGACGTCCAGCCAAGCCATGTCCATTCCGCATGGTTACCATGCCGGACATTCGCTTGTCGCCTGGCTTGCGGCTGCCTAGCGTGGTGGCCATGGAGAAGATCGCTTTTCTGGGGCTGGGCCGCATGGGCCTGCCGATGGCCCGTCGCCTCGCCGCCGCCGGCCACCCGCTGACCGTCTGGAACCGCTCCCCCGGCCGCGCCGACGGCCTCACCGGGGCCGCCACGCCGGCGGAGGCGGTGCGGGGCGCGGACGTCGTCGTCACCATGCTCGCCGACCCGGCCGCCGTCACCGAGGTGGCCGGGCGCTTCACGGCGGAGCTGGCACCGGGCGCGCTGTGGATCGACATGTCCTCGATCGGCCCGGCGGCCGTCGCCGCGCTGCACGCCCGACTCCCGGACGGCGTCGCCCTGGTGGACGCCCCGGTGATCGGCAGCGTGGGCCCGGCGGCGACCGGCGGCCTGACCGTCTTCGCGGGCGGCGAGGACGCCGCGCTGGACCGCGCCCAGCCCGTCCTGGAGCAGCTGGGCCGGGTGCGGCGCTGCGGCGGCCCGGGGGCGGGCGCGGCGCTGAAGCTGGTGGTGATGGGGGCGATGGTGGCCTCGGTCGCGGCGGTCGGCGAAGCGCTGGCGGTGGCCGGGGAGTTGGGCGTGCCGCAGGACGTGGCGCGGGAGGTGCTGGCGGCCGGGCCGCTCGCGGGGGTGGTGGCCCGGGCGCACAGCGCGGACTCGGACTTCCCGGTGCGCCTGGCCGCCAAGGACCTGGCCCTGGCGGGCGGCGGGCCGGTCCTGGCGGCGGCCCGGGAGGTGCTGCTGGCCCACCCGTCGATCGCCGACGAGGACCTGTCGGCGGTGGTGGGCGCCCTGCGCCGGGCGCGGGGGTAGCGGGAAGGCCCGGGCGCGGACGCCACCCGGCCGGGGCGGGGTTCACGCCCCGCCCCGGCCAGTACACCTGGCCGGGGATCGCGTCGACCTCGGCCTCGGCCTCGCCCTCGCCCTCGCCCTCGACCAGCCGCGGCTCGTCGGCCGTCGTCCCGCACTAGTGCACCCGCGGCCGTCGTCGACGGCCTCCGGCCTGCGCGATTGCCGCCGCCGGGCGCCGCACCCCGCCGGAACCGGGCCCGGAGCGCCCTACTGCACTAGTACACCAAGCTCAAGTTCCCGCAGTACAGGGCTTGTTGACCTCATGCGTACGGCGTACATTCGTCAGCGTCGAACACCACCGCACGCACCGACGGGAAGCCCCCATGGACAACACCGACATCCTCGTCTCCGGCGGCGGCATCGCCGGCCCCGCCCTCGCCCACTGGCTGCGCCGCCACGGTTTCGACCCCACCGTCGTCGAGCGCGCCCCCGGCCCGCGCCCCGGCGGGCAGGCCGTCGACCTGCGCGGCGCCTCGCGCACCGTCGTCGAGCGGATGGGCCTGACGGAGCGCGTCCGCGCGCTGTGCGTCGAACAGCGCGGCATCGCCCTGGTCGACCGGCGCGGGCGGCACAGCGCCCGGATCCCCGTCGAACTGTTCGAGGGCGAGGGCATCGTCTCCGAGGTCGAGATCCTGCGCGGCGACCTCGCCGACGTGCTCCGGGAGGCCACCGACGACGTCGAGTACCTGTGGGACGACACCGTCACCGCGCTCGCCGAGGACGCCGACGGCGTCACCGTCACCTTCGAGAACGCCCCCGCCCGCCGCTTCGCCCTGGTCGTCGGCGCGGACGGCCTGCACTCCGCCGTACGCCGCCTCGCCTTCGAAACCCCCGGCGGCGGCCCCGGCGGCGGGAAGGACCGCGGCCACTACCACCCGCTCGGCGGCTACCACTCCTGGTTCACCGTCCACGACCCCGCGCTCGCCCGCGACCTCGACAGCTGGTTCCTGATGTACAACGCCCCCGGCGGCCTGGTCGCCGGCGCCCGCCCGGGCCGCCTGCCGGGCGAGGTCAAGGCCTCCCTCGGCTTCCGCTCCGCCCCGCTGACGTACGACCGCCACGACGACGACGCCCTCAAGCTCCTGCTCGCCGACCGCTTCGCCGGCGCCGGCTGGGAGGTGGACCGGCTGCTCGCCGGGATGCGCACCGCCGAGGACTTCGCCTTCGACTCCTTCGGCCAGATCCGCCTCGACCACTACAGCCGCGGCCGCGTCGTCCTGCTCGGCGACGCCGGCTACAGCCCCAGCCCCCTCACCGGCCTCGGCACCAGCCTCGCCCTCGTCGGCGCCTACCTGCTCGCCGGCGAACTCGCCGCCGCCGACGGCGACTTCCGTACCGCCTTCGCCCGCTACGAGGAGCTGATGCGCCCCTACGTCACCCAGGCCCAGGAACTGCCGCCCGGCGGCCTGAACGGCTACGCCCCCGACAGCGCCGTGATGATCCGCCTGCGCGCCGCCTCCATGCGCTGGATGGGCCGCTGGCCGCTGCGCAACCTGCTCGCCGCCCAGTTCGCCAAGGCCGACGCCATCGACCTGCCCGACTACCCGCTGCCCGCCCGCACCACCGCGGCCCGAGTCACCGCAGCCCGAGTCACCGCAGCCTGAGCCGCCACGGGCCCGTACCACCGCGGCCCGGAACACCCGGGCTTGCACCTCACGCGGCGTCAGGATGGATGCTCGTGCCATGACCACCGGACAGACCTGGAAGGTCGGCCCCCTCGCCGAGGCGAGCGGCCTGACCGTACGCACCCTGCACCACTGGGACGGCATCGGCCTGCTCAGTCCCTCCCTGCGCACCGCCTCCGGCCACCGCGCCTACACCGAGCAGGACGTCGTCCGCCTCTACCAGATCCTCGCCCTGCGCCGCCTGGGCCTGGGCCTGGAGACCATCGCCACCTGCCTGGACGCCGGCATCGACCCCGTCCGGCTGGTGCGCGAGCACCTGGCCGCCACCGAGGCCTCCCTCACCGCCCTGCAGGCGCTGCGCGAACGCCTCGCCCACGTGCACACCGAACTCACCGCCGAACGCACCCCCGCCACCGCCGACCTGCTGCGCCTGCTCCAGGCCGTCGGCGCCACCGGACCCACCGGCCCCGCCGCCCAGGAGGCCCTGCACCGCCACCTCGACGACGACCAGGTCCACGCCCTCGCCGACCACGCCGCCGCCCTCGGCCCCTCCGCCCACTACCTGCTGGAGGTCGAATGGCCCCAGCTCTACCGCACCGCCGAGGCCCTGCGCACCGCCGGGGTCGAGCCCACCGACCCCCGAGTCCGCCGCATCGCCGGGCGCCTCGACGAACTCTCCCGCCTCTTCAGCGGCGGCGACACCACCCTCTCGGCCGCCGTCCGCACCGCCTGGCGCGAGGACCCCGCCGCGATGTCCGGCGCCCCCGACGCCCCCGCCGACGCCTGGGCCCCGCTGCGCACCTACCTCGACCGGGCCCGGCAGACCTCATGACCGCCACCACCCCGCCCACCGCAGCCCCGGCGCCCCACCACCCGCGCCTCGTCGCCCTGGCCGCCACCACCCTGCCCGTCCTCACCCCGGCCACCCTCGCCGCCACCGCCGGCCTCCTCCCCTGGCCGGCCATCCCCGCCATCGCCACCGCCCTCACCCTCCGGGCCTGCCTGCTCACCCCCTGACCCCCGGCAACCCCGGCCCGGCCCCACGGGGGTGGCCCGGACCGGGGCCCGGGAACACCGCCGCCCTGCCCGCCCCGGGAACACCGGGGCGGGCAGGGCGCAGCGTCGGAGGACGGGGCCGGGGCCCCGCTGTTACTTCGTACGGGGCTGGTTGAAGCGGAGCATGTTGCCCGAGGGGTCGCGGAAGGCGCAGTCGCGGACGCCGTAGGGCTGGTCCATGGGTTCCTGGAGGACTTCGGCGCCGGCGGCGCGGATGCGTTCGAAGGTGGCGTCGCAGTCGTCGGTGCGGAAGATGACGCCGCGCAGCAGGCCCTTGGCGAGGAGTTCGGCGGCGGCCTGGCGGTCGTCCTCGGAGGCGTGCGGGTCGGCCAGCGGGGGTTCCAGGACGATCTCGACGCCGGGCTGGTCGGGCGAGCCGACGGTGACCCAGCGCATGCCTTCGAAGCCGACGTCGTTGCGGACCTCGAAGCCGAGGACGTCGCGGTAGAAGGCGAGGGCCCTGTCGTGGTCGTCGACGGCGATGAAGCACTGGGCGAGTTCGATGCTCATGGCGTCACGCTACGGGAGGGGTCCCGTCCTTGGCCCCCGTACGCCGGATTGGGCGGGTGCGGATCTTGGCGACGCAGGCGGGGATGGCGGCGCCGTCCCCGTGGTCGCGGGCGCGGTAGGCGCTGGGGCTCTCGCCGACGAGTTCGGTGAAGCGGGTGCTGAAGGAGCCCAGCGACGTACAGCCGACCGCCATGCAGACCTCGGTGACGCTCAGGTCCCCGCGCCGTAGCAGCGCCTTGGCCCGTTCGATCCGGCGGGTCATGAGGTAGCTGTACGGGGTCTCGCCGTAGGCGGTGCGGAAGCTGCGCGAGAAGTGGCCGGAGGACATCAGGGCGGTGCGGGCGAGCGCGGGTACGTCGAGGGGCTGGTCGTAGTCGCGGTCCATCCGGTCGCGGGCCTGGCGCAGCCGGACGAGGTCGGCCAGGGGCAGGCGGGTGGCGCGGCCGCCGGCGGGCTCGCGGCCGGTGGCGGATTCTCGGGGCTCGCGGCGCGTACCGGACTCGCTGGGTTCACGGGAGGACACACCGGCCACCGTACCCACCGCCGCCGACAGTCGGCCTCCCCCTGCCGGGCCCCGGCTTCCCCCGTCCGGCGCGGCCCGTTGGCGCCCGCGTCGCCGTGCCGCCCACCCTGGGGGGACGGCCGGGCGGGACGGACGACGGAGAGGGTGGCGGGGTGGAGAGCGACGGAACCGTCCCGCGCGCGCCCGGCAGCCGGGCGGTGGTGCTGGGCGTGCTGGCCGCCACCGCCGTCGTGCTGCTGGGGCAGGCGGCCAGCGGCAGCAGTGCCCGGCTGGTGCTGCTGCTGGTGTTCCTGCCGGCGTTCCTGGCGGGCCGGGGCACGGTGGCGCAGACGGTGGCCGTCTCGGTGTGGGTGGCCGCGGTGGTGGGGGTGAGCACGGTGCTGTTCCCGCCGCCGGACCTGGAGGCGCGGGTGGGCACCCTGGTGGCGGTGGTCGGCGCCGAGGCCGCCGTGATCGGGCTGTGCGCGCGGCGGGTGCGGCGCGAGCGGCAGCTGTCGCGGATGCGCCAGAGCGCGGTGGCGCTGCAGCGCCAGTTGCTGCGTCCGCTGCCGGTGACCACGGCGGACGTGCGCCTGGACGGGCTGTACCGGCCGGTGGAGGAGGACGCCATGGTCGGCGGCGACCTGTACGACATCGCCGAGACCCCGCACGGGACCCGGGTGCTGGTGGGCGACGTGCAGGGCAAGGGCCTGCCCGCGATCGGTACGGGCTTCGCGGTGCTGAGCGCCTTCCGGGAGGCGGCCTTCCGCGAGGCGGAGCTGACCGCGGTCGCCGACGCGTTGGAGGCGGCGGTGGAGCGGCACAACGCGTACGTGGTGCAGAGCGGTGAGCAGGAACGTTTCGTCACCGCGACCGTCCTGGGCCTGCGCGGCACCGCCGGAGCGAACGGCCAACCGTCCGCCGGGGTGGCGGGTGTAAAAGCCGGCACCGAGATGCAGGCCGTCAACTGCGGCCACCTCTCCCCCTACCTGCTGCGCGCCGACGGCCGGGTGGAGCCCGTCGCGCTGCCGACCGGGATCCCGCTGGGCCTGGCCTCGCTCGCGGAGCTGACCGGCGGGGCGCAGCCGCGTACGGTGCGGCGTCTCGTGCTGCCCGCCGACGGGGTGCTGGTGCTGCTCACCGACGGCATCACCGAGGCGCAGGACGCCTCCGGCGCGTTCTACCCGGTCGAGCAGGGCCTGGCCGATCTCGCCGCCACCCCGGCCGAGGCCCTGCCCGGGGCCCTCGACGTGCGGGCCCGGCACTGGAGCGGCGGGCGCAGCCGCGACGACGTCACGGTCCTGGCCCTGCGCGGTGCGGCGGGGGCGTAGCGGTGCGGCGGGGGCGTAGCGGTGCGGCCGTCGACGGCGGCCACACCCCCTGAGCCCGGCGGCCGACCGGGCCCGGGGGGACGGCGGGAACGCCGTCAGCCCGTGCCCCGCATGCGGGCCGTCAGGGCGTCCGGGGGCACCAGGGGGGCCGGGTAGTCGAGCGGCCCGTCCCACGTCCAGGGCTGGTGGACGGCCCGGCCGGGGAGGTGGGCGAGTTCGGGCAGCCAGCGGCGTACGTAGGTGCCGTCGGGGTCGTAGCGCTCGGCTTGGCGCAGGGGGTTGAGGACGCGGTTGGGGCGGGTGTCGTTGCCGGTGCCGGCGATCCACTGCCAGTTGAGCTGGTTGTTGGCGAGGTCGCCGTCGACGAGGAGGTGGAGGAAGTGGGCGGCGCCGGGGCGCCAGTCGTGGCGCAGGGTCTTGGTGAGGAAGGAGGCGGTGATCAGGCGGGCGCGGTTGTGCATCCAGCCTTCGTGGGCGAGTTGGCGCATGCCCGCGTCGACGATCGGGTAGCCGGTGCGGCCTTCGCGCCAGGCCTGCAGTTCCTGTTCGTCGTGGTGCCAGCGGGTGCCGCGGGGGCGGTAGTCGGTGTGGGCGGCGTCGGGACGGGCGGCCAGGACCTGGTGGTGGAAGTCGCGCCAGGCGAGTTGGCGGACCAGGGCGTCGGCGCCGGGCCCGCCGTGTGCGGCGGCGTGGCGGGCGAGTTCGGTGGCGGACAGGCAGCCGAAGTGCAGGTGGGGCGAGAGGCGGGAGGTGGCGTCGGCGGCGAGGTCGTCGTGCAGGTGGTCGTAGTGGGCCGGGTCCCAGGCGCGCAGCCGGCGCCGGGCGGCGCGTTCGCCGCCGGGCGGCAGGCCCGGGGAGGTGCCGGCGGGGGCGGTGGGCAGCGGGTCGCCGTGCGGGTGGTCGGGGGTGGCGAGGGTGCGCGGGGCGGGCAGGACGGGGCGGCGAGGGGCCTGCTGCCAGGCGCGCAGGTACGGGGTGAAGACGGCGTAGTGGTCGCGTCCGGCGGGGGTGAGGGTGCCGGCGGGGACGACGGTGAGTCCGTCGTGCAGGTGCAGCCGCTCCCCCAGGGCCCGGCGCAGGGCGGCTTCGCGGCGGGTGGCGAAGGCGGAGACGCCGGCGGCGGTGTGGACGGCGGTGGCGCCGCATTCGGCGGCGACGCGGGCGGTCTGTTCGGCGGGGTCGCCGTGGCGCAGGACCAGGCGGGAGCCGGCCGCGCGCAGGGCCCGGTCGAGGTCGGCGAGGCTGTCGGCGAGGAAGGCGCGCCGGTTGGGCGGGGCGAAGTCGGCCTTCTCGACGGCGGGGTCGAGGACGAACAGCGGCAGGACCCGGTCGGCACCGGTGCGGGCGGCGTGCAGGGCGGGGTTGTCGTGCAGGCGCAGGTCCTGGGTGAACAGGACGACGGCGGTGCTCATCGGGGGCCTCGTGCGGTGCGGTCGGGGACGGTGCGGTCGGGAAGGGCGGATCGGCGGGACCGGCGGTCGGCGGTGCGCTCGGCGGTGCCGCCGGCGGTCCCCTGGTGGTTCGTAGTGCTCCCGGAAACGGATTGGGCGTTCCGGGCCGGGATGACGGCGTGTCGCGGCACCGGGCGGGCGGACGCCGCGACACCGGGCGGGCGGACGCCGTGGCAGCGCGCGGCCGTGAGACCCGTCACCCCCGGCTGCGGGGCCCACCTGCGGCGATCTAGGGTGCTGGCATGATCCCCACACCGATGTCCGACCCGATATCCGACCCCGGCGAGGCCCTGCGGGTGCTGCTGGAGGGCAACGCCCGGTTCGTCGCGGGCAGTCCCGAGCACCCCAACCAGGACGCCGGGCGCCGCGCCGCGCTCGCCCCGGCGCAGCGGCCGTTCGCGGTGCTGTTCGGCTGTTCGGACTCCCGCCTGGCCGCCGAGATCATCTTCGACCAGGGCCTGGGCGACCTGTTCGTGGTGCGCACCGCCGGGCACGTCACCGGCGCGGAGGCGCTGGGCAGCATCGAGTACGGCGTGAGCGTGCTGGAGTGCCCGCTGGTGGTGGTGCTGGGGCACGACTCCTGCGGTGCGGTGGCGGCGGCGCTGGACTCCCTGGAGCAGGGGCAGCTGCCGGGCGGCTTCGTGCGGGACGTGGTGGAGCGGGTGACCCCGAGCGTGCTGTCCGCCAAGGCGGCGGGCATCGAGGACCGGGACGCGATCGTGGACGAGCACATCCGCCAGACCGTGGACCTGCTGGTGGAGCGTTCCCAGGTGCTCGCCTCCAGGGTCGCGGAGGGCACGGTGGCCGTGGTGGGCCTGTCCTACCGGCTGCACGACGGCCAGGCCCGCCGGGTGGCCGCCCGCGGGTCGGCGGGCTGACGGGCTTACGGGCCGACGGGCCGACGGGCCGACGGGCCGACGGGCCGACGGCAGGGGGCTGCCGTCCTCGGGACCTGCGCGGAACGTGCGTGACCTGCGGGAACTGGATGTCCGATCACCGCCAGCGCCCCCGTACGGGCGGGGGCAGAGTCGGTGGCCGACAACGGTTACCTCTCCCAAGGACGGCAGATCCCGTGCACAAGGTCATCGACCTCAAGGTCCTGTACTTCGGCACCCCGGTGGTGCTGATCGGCACGCGCAACGAGGACGGCAGCGCCAACCTCGCGCCGATCTCCTCGGCGTGGTGGCTGGGGCAGTCCTGCATGCTGGGCCTGGGCAACGCCTCCCAGACCTCCGTCAACCTGCGGCGCGAGGGCGAGTGCGTGCTCAACCTGCCCTCCTCGGCGCAGGTCGACGCCGTGGACGCCCTCGCGCTGCTGACGGCCAACCCGCACATCTCCGAGCTGCGGCGGGAGCAGGGCTACCGCCACGAGCGGCGCAAGTTCGAGGCGGCCGGGATGACGGAGGTGGCGGGCGAGCTGGTAGGGGCGCCGCGCGCCGCCGAGTGCCCGGTGCAGCTGGAGTGCCGGCTGGAGGCGGCGACGCCGCTGGCGGGCAACGAGCGGTGCACCGCCTTCGAGGTGAAGGTGGTGCGCGCGCACGTCGAGGAGCAGCTGATCGTGCCGGGCAGCGGCCACTACGTCGACCCGCTCGGCTGGGACCCGCTGATCATGAAGTTCTGCGAGTTCTTCGGCGACGGGCGGCGGCTGGCCCCCTCCCGCCTGGCCGAGGGCTGGCGGATGCCCGGCCGGCTGCCCGGCCGGACGCCGGCGGCCGCCACCGCCGTGTGACGGCCGCCCAAAAAGGCCCGGCGGCGACGTCCCCGGCACCATCCGGATCGCGCCGCGCCGGGGCCCACGGCCTCAAGGCCTCACGGTGCGATGGTCTCCCCGCAGGAGTCGCACACCCGTGTCGCCGGCAGTTCCAGGAAGCAGGTCGGACAGATCGCCGGCGGACGCGGCGCGGCCGCCGCGGCGGCAGTGGTGCTCGTGGTGGCGGAGGTGGCCGAGGAGGAGGTGGCCTTGCGCTGCACCGAGGCGCGCAGGCGCGGGGCGAGGGCGGGGGTGCCGCCGTCGGCGGGCAGGTCCGCGCCGAAGTGCCGGTAGCAGGCCAGGCGGGCGGCGGCCGCGTGCTGCTCGCGGTCCATCTCGTCGGCCAGCGGCGGCTGCCCGGCGACCGCCAGCACCTCCTGGTAGCCGGCGCCGACCTTGCCGTCCGTCGCGTTCACCACCAGGGCCGTCAGCGGCGGGTCCCCGCGCCGGTGCGCCTCCAGGATCACCAGGGACAGCACCTTGCCGATCCAGTGCCGCTGGTTGACCCGGGTGCGTACGCCGGAGGCCTCCTGGACCGCCTCGGCCAGCTCCGCGTAGGTGATCACCGCGTGGTAGCGGCTCGCCACCTCCACCAGGGCCGGGTAGGCGGCTCTGGTCCACACGATGTGTGCCTGGGTGGCGCCGACGGCCACACCGTCCGACACCCGCCAGTAGCTGCGCTGCTGCTCCGCCATCCGACCGCCCCTGTCCGCCTCGTTCGTGCCCGCCTCGTCCGTGCCCGTCCGCAGGCCCACGCCGTGAGCGAGGCTACCCCGCGCCGGGGCGGCAGGGACGCGCGGGGGCGGGCCGGGGGCGCGAGTGGGGGCCGGGGGCGCGGGGCGGGCCGGGGGGCGCGGCCGGGAACGCGCGCGACCGGGAGCGGGTGGCGGGAACCCCGGCTTGACTTCAAGTCCTGTTGAAGTTGTCGAATGGCACCCGACCGCAGCCGTACGGGCACCGCGGTCGATGCCCCGCCCGTACGGAACCGTACCCGGGGCCGGGGCCGCCTTCATCCGATCGCGCCGTTGGCGGCCCCGGCCCCCGGGTCCACCCGCCGGCGCGGCGTTCGCGGCCGATCGGGGGACGGCCGCGCGGCTCACGCGCCTTGGCCCGTACGGCACTTGGCGGCCCTGCCCACCTCCGCGGCGCGTCCCGGTGCGCTACGGTGAGAGCGAACGGCCCCCGACCACTGCGACTGGTCGGGGGCCTTCACGTTGGGCGGGGCGAGCCCGGAACCGGAAACCTGGCACTCCTTTTCCGGGCCCCGCCCGGCGCCTCGGCAGGGCACCGGCCCTACTTCACCGCCGTGATCACCGTCCCGACCACCGCCGCCAGGGCCGCGATGACCCCGGCATTGCGCCGCAGCCACCGCCCGACCTTCTCCGACGTCCGCGTTCGGACCGGCTCGTCGCCTTCCATTCCGGTCTCCTCTCACCTCCGCACGGAGCCCGGGCCGGACGACCCGGGCCGGGGTTGCGGGAGGGGAGGCGCACCGCCACGGGGGCGACGGTCAGCAATCTACCTCGATTCCTTGATCATCTGATAGTTCGTCAGGTTCCGGCGGGCAAATCCGTTCGCTCCGGCGTTCGGGCGGCGGGCATGATCACGCCGTGGATCGCGCCGTGGATCTGCCCACCCTGCCGGCCGCCGTCGAACGCGGCGCCGACACCACTGCGGGTGGCCCCGGCCGCCCTTGGGTCCGGGCGGGGTGTCAGAGCACGGCGAGCCGGTCCACCAGCAGCTCCACCCGCCGCTCGGCTTCCGCCGGGGGCAGGCGTCCGGCCCGGGTCAGGGTGGCCAGGCCGTGCAGGGACGCCCAGAACACCTCGGTGAACAGCCCCGGGTGGACGCCGTCCCCGGCGACCTCGCCGAGGCTTTCCAGCAGGGCGGCGAAGGCGTCCTTCAGCGGCTCCGGGGTGTCCTCGGCCGCGAAGGCCAGGCCGCCGTCGAGCCGGAACATGGCGTCGTAGACGGCCGGATTGCGTTCGGCGAAGTCGAGGTAGGTGCGGGCGAGGGCGGTGACCCGGGGGCGGGGGCCGTGCGCGGCGGCGGTCGCGGCCCGCAGCGCCACGGCCATCTCGGCGGCACCCTCCAGGGCGACGGCGCCGATGATCTCGCGCTTGCCGCGGAAGTGGCTGTAGAGGACGGGCTGGCTGTACTCGATGCGCTCGGCGAGCCGGCGGGTGGTGACCGCGTCCCAGCCCTGCTTCTCGGCGAGTTCGCGGGCCGTCGCCACGATGAGGCGCTCGCGGGCCGCCCGTTCGCGTTCCTTGCGTTCCTGTACCGACATGACCCGATCCTAGCACCGCTAGACAATCAAGCGGCAGCAGTACTAGCGTTGACTCGTCACCTAGCGGCGCTAGATCCCAGGAGGGGTCATCATGCTCGACGCACTCAAGGTCCTCACCACCGTGGTCGTCGGAGTGATGGTGGGGGTGGAGTTCTCCGTCGCCTTCGTCATCAACCGGATCCTCGACGCGCTCCCCGACGACAGCGGCCAGCTCGGCCGCGCCCACGGCGGCCGGATGCTCGGCGCCGTGATGCCGTTCTGGTACATCGGCTCGCTCGTCCTCGCCGCGGTCTGGGCCGTCGCCGGATGGCACGGCCACGGCGCCGGCCTCGTCGTCATCGCCGCCGCACTGCTGATCCTCAGCGTGATCATGTCGATCCTGCTGCTCGTCCCGATCAACAACCGGGGCAGGACGTGGACCCCCGAGAACCGGCCCGAGGACTGGAAGGAGCAGATGAACCGCTGGGACCGCTACCACTACGTCCGCGTCGCCGTCATCGTCGCCGCCTTCGCCCTGCTGGCCGCCGCCCTCGTCTGAGCCCGCGGGCCACAACGCATCCGGACCCCTCCGATCGGAGGGGCCCGGATGCGTTGTGCGTGGTACCGCCGTACGGGCGTCAGCCGGTGGTGGCGGCGGAGCGGTAGGCGGTCACGGCGGCCGCGAGGACGTCCCTCGTGCCCGAGGTCGGCGGGTGCTCGACGATCTCCTGCACCACCAGGATCACATCGCCCGTGCGGACGAAGGCGGTCTCGTCGACCCACGGCTCCGGGTCGTCGGGGAAGGTCGAGGTGATGCGGAGCAGGAGGCTGTCGTCCCCCCGGGGGTCGGCCGGCGAGACGGTCGCGGTCACCCGGAGCTGCTCACCGCCCGCGAGCGTGTCGGTGTAGGAGGCGCAGCGCCCGGCGACGCCGCGGATGGCGGTCATGACCTCGGCCGCCTGCCCGGGGGCGTAGCGGTCGAGCACCTCCTGGCCGAACCAGCTGAGGTCGTCGTCGCCGGCCGGTGGCCGGGTCACCCCGACGGCCACGTCCTCCGCGGGCGGGGCGTGCTTCGTCATGAAGGACTCGACGGCGAGTTCGGAGCACGGCATCGAGGCG